>JAFAXX010000023.1 GCA_019240655.1 Solirubrobacterales bacterium | reverse complement strand
CTGCCGGCAGTCCGACACGTAGACCGGCACATCGCCCGGCCGCGTCTCGGCTGTCGTTTCGACCTCCACCCGGTTACCGGCGATCTCGGCGCACAGGGCGGTCGTCTCGAGCAGCGAGAGGCTGCACTCCCGCCCGCCGCCGACGTTCAGCTTGGCTCCATCCCATGCCTGCGGCTCGGACAGCTGCCGGTCCAGCAGGTCGACCAAGTCCGCGATGTGGAGGAGATCCCGGACCTGCTTGCCCCGCCCCCCGAAGCCGATGTAGCGCAGCGGGCGGCCGAAGTGATGGGCCAGCATCCAGTAGGTGAAAACGCCCTGGTCGACCTTCCCCATCTGCCACGGGCCGGCGATCACCCCGCAACGGTCGATCGCCGCGCGGAGGCCGTAGGCGTCGCGGTACTCGTCGATCAGGAGCTCCGCGGCCAGCTTGGTCGAGCCGTAGAGCGTCCGCGCCCCCTCGAGGGGGAACGCCTCGGAGATGCCCTCCGGCCCTGCGCCAGCGACCGGCTGCGCGGCGGCGAGCTCGAACCGCGTATCGCCCTCCTCGAGCGCCAGCCCGCACAGCGACGCGACCGGGTAGACGCGGCTGGTCGACAAGAACACCACGTACGCGCCGCGGCGGCGGGCCAGCTCGAGGCAGTTGTAAGCCCCGAGGAGGTTCGCCTTGACCACGTAGTCGGGGCTGCCGTCGAAGCCCGCGAGCGCGGAGGGCTCCGCCGAGCACTCGAGCAGGGCGTCGAGCTCCCCGACGCCGAGGAGGTCCTCGAGCCCGCGCACGTCGCCGTGCTGGAAGGCGATCCCGGCCTTCCGGAGGCGAGGAAGGTTCAGCTCGGCGCCGCGCCGGCGAAGGTTGTCGAGCGCGGTCAGCTCCCAACCCGGGTGGCGCGCAGCGAGGCCGAGCGCGACGTTGGCGCCGATGAACCCCGCCCCTCCGGTTATCAGGACCCTCATGGACGGCGCGATTATGCCCGCGCGCGCCGCCCGGCGGCGGATCGCGCCGTGGGTGGGCTAAATTGGCGCCGGTGCGTGCCCTACCCATCCGCCTGGCCGGGCCCATCCTCGTCGAACCGGTCGTCCATGGCGATGAGCGCGGCTTCTTCCTGGAGACGTTTCGGCGCAGCGCCTTCGCCGAATTCGGCCTCGAGGAAGAGCTGGTCCAGTACAACCATTCCCGCTCGCGCCGGGGAATCATCCGCGGGATGCATTTCCAGCCGGGCATGGGGAAGCTCATCCGATGCGTGAACGGCCGCATCTTCGACGTCGTCGTCGACATCCGGCGCGGCTCCCCTGCGTTCGGGCGCTGGGAGGCCTTCGAGCTGAACGACCAGACCCACCACCAGCTCTACTGCCCCGACGGGTTCGCTCACGGCTTTTGTGTGCTCAGCGAGCAGGCCGACGTCGTCTACGGCTCCACGATCTACTACGACCCGCAAGCCGAGGGCGGCTTCCGCTACGACGATCCGGACGTGGGGATCGAGTGGCCGGCCGGCCTCGAGCTCATCCCGTCGGCGCGCGACGCCTCCGCTCCGGCGCTGTCGGAGATCGCGCCGACGCTGCCGTTCGAGTTCCCGGCGGCGAGCCACGCCTGAAAGGCCCTAGCATCTCAGGCCGATGCGCCGGCGCCTCACCGTCACCCCCGCTCAGTACCGCCGGGTCACCTACGTCGCGCTCGCCTCGCTCACGTTGATCGTCCTCACCGGCGCCGCCGTCCGCCTGACGGACTCCGGGTTGGGCTGCGAGAACTGGCCGAAGTGCGGGGGGACGCCGCTGCCGCCGCTCAGCTCCCATGCGCTGATCGAGTTCGGCAACCGGGCCATCTCCGGGCTCGTCGGCGTGATCACGGTCCTCGCCGCGGCGCTCGCGTTCACGCGGCGCCCGTTTCGCCGCGATCTGGCCTGGCTCGCGCTCGCACTCCCACTCGGCGTGGTGGCCCAGGCGGTGCTCGGTGGGTTCACCGTCCTGCACCACCTCGCACCCGGCTTCGTGATGGGACACTTCGGCCTCTCGCTGCTGATCCTCGTGGCGGCGGTCGCCCTGGCCTGGCGGAGCACGTTCGAGCCGGGGTCGCGTCCGCGCTCGGACGACCGTGTGGCGGTGTGGTCGGTCCGGGCGCTGGCTCCGGTCGGCGCGCTCACGATCTTCGCCGGCACCGCGACGACGGCGGCCGGCCCGCATTCCGGCGGCTTCACCGGACAGGTCGTCCCTCGCCTGCACTTCAAGGGCGCCGACACACTCACCTGGACGGTCCACCAGCACGCGACGATCGCGGCGCTGTTCGGAGTGATGGTGATCGGCGTGTGGCTGCTGCTCCGCCGTCGCGGCGCCGGCGAGCGGGCACTCGAGCCGGTGACCGTGCTCGGCGTGCTGATGGCCGCCCAGGGCCTCGTTGGAAGCGTTCAGTACGAGCTGAAGCTGCCCGCGCAGATGGTCTGGATCCACGTGACCCTGGCCGTGCTGGCGTGGCTGTCGGTTCTGTGGGCCGTGGCGTCGCAGGGGCGCCTCGTGCCGCGGGTCGCCGCCGTGCCGGTGACCGGCGGGGTGCGCGAGCGCCAGCTCGAGTCCGTCGGCTGAGCTGGGCCCAGGCGGCTGCGGTGAGGCCAGCGATGCGCTGCGCGCTCACGGGATGGCCGCGCGGCGCGATACGATCGGCCAGGGCACAGATGTCGATAGATCGCGCCACTCCCAGTCGTCCGCCGGCGCTGCGTACCGCCGAGACATCGCTCAGCATCCTCGTGGTTGACGACGAGTCCGACTTGCGGGAGATGCTGACGCGCTCGTTCTCGCGCGAGGGTCACCGGGTTATGGCCGTCGCCGACGGACGCACCGCGGTCGACCGGGCGAGCACCGACCAGTTCGACATCGTGCTGCTCGACGTGGCGCTCGGCCCGGGTCCTGACGGCTACGAGGTCTGCCGGACGCTGCGCGGCCGGCGCAACGTGGTGCCGATCATCATGCTCACCGCGCTCGACTCCGAGGCCGACGCCGTGCTCGGCCTGGAGGCCGGCGCCGATGACTATGTGACCAAGCCGTTCGGGCTGGCCGAGCTGCGCAGCCGGATCCGCGCCGTGCTCAGGCGCGCCGGGACCCGGGCGATGGGAGATGAGGTCTTGGTCGTCGGACCGGTGACGCTCGACCGGGCCCAGCGCGAGGTGACGATGGAGGGCAGGCCGGTCAAGCTGACCTTCTCCGAGTTCGAGCTCCTCGATGCCCTGATGGCCGATCCGGGCCGGCTGCTCAACCGCCAGGAGCTGCTGCGCGCGATCTGGGGCGACAGCGCCTACCGGGACCCCCGGGCGATCGACGTCCACATCCGCCATCTCCGCGAGAAGCTGGAGCCCGAGCCCGACAAGCCGCGCTATATCCTCACGGTCCGCGGCGCCGGCTACCGCCTGCGGGGGCCGTAAGCGGTGCGCGGAGCGAGACCCGGGCACGGAGCCCTCGGCCTCCGCGGCCGCATCGTCGGCGCCGTGGTGGTCACCACCGTGGCCACGCTCGTGGTGGCTGCGCTCGCCTTGCTCGGACCGCTCGAGCACTCGCTGCGGAGCGCCGGGCTGAATACCCTGCGCAACGACCTCAGCAACGGCACCAACAGCTTCTCGCGCATGGATCCGGGACTCGTCCTCCAGGTCAACTCGGTCGACCAGTCCACGCACAGCAAGCTCTACCAGGAGGGGCTCCGGGCGCGGCGGATGCTTCTGCACGACGAGAGCACGCTGGCTCAGCGGGTCGGCGCGGCCGAGGTCGTCCTGCTCGGCTATGCCGACGCCAACGGCCACCACGCCAAGCCGATCGTGATCTGGCCGCCTGACTCCGATATTGCTCACGATGACCGCTACACCGACGTGCCGGACGCGGTTCGGAAGCGAAAGCCGCTCTACAGCTTCGGTTCGATCGACGGCACGACGTTCGCGCGCGCGGCGCTGGCGTTCACGACGCCGAGCCAGCCGGGGGTGCCGCCCGCCCGCTGGGTGCTCGCCGTCCGCAAACCGCTGGACGAGGTCAACGCGGCGGTGCACGCGATCCGCACCGCTTTCCTCTACGCCGCCCTCGCCGGTCTCGGGCTTACGCTGATGCTGGCCATCCCGCTGTCCGGGAAGCTGGTCTCCCGGCTGCGCCGCCTGCGGGAGGCCGCGCTGCAGCTGGCGCGCGGCGAGCCGGCGGTTGCCCTGCCGCTGGACCGGGCGCGCGATGAGGTGGGTGACCTGTCCCGGACCTTCGCGCTGATGCAGCGCCAACTTCAGCAGCAGGAGGAGGCCAGGCGAGCGTTCGTGGCCACCGCCTCGCACGAGCTCCGTACTCCGCTGGCCTCCTTGGACGGGATGCTCGAGCTCCTCGACGAAGACCTGGAGAGCGGTGAGCCGGACCTCGAGGACGCCCGGTCGCTGCTGGCGCGGGCGCGGGCACAGTCCCGGCGGCTCGCGCGGCTGGCCTCCGACCTGCTCGACCTCAGTCGCATCGACGCCGAGGTCCAGCTCCGCTCGGAGCCGGTGGAGCTAGGCGAACTGAGCCGTGCCGTGCTGGCCGAGTTCGATCTCGGGACCACCGAGAAGGGCGTTCACACGACACTCGAGGACGGGTCGGGCTCGGTCTGGGCGCTCGGCGACCCCGGCAGTGTCGCGCAGATCCTCCGCATCCTGCTCGACAACGCGGTCAAGGTGAGCCCTTCGGGGACGGAGATCCGCGTCGATCTGCTAAATGGGGCAGGCGCCGGCCTGCGCGTGCACGACTGCGGCCCCGGCGTCTGCGCCGAGGAGCGGGAGCTGATCTTCGAGCGCTTCCACCGCGGCCGGACGGCCCGCGGCCGAGCCGGGTTCGGGCTTGGGCTGGCGATCGGGCGGCAGCTGGCCGAGCGGATGGGCGGCGAGCTCGTGCTCGAGGACGACGGCGGGCCGGGAGCGACGTTCACGCTGCGGCTGCCGGTCGCGAGCGCTCCGGAGGCTGACCAGGTACCCGTAGCCTGAGCGCAGCTGTCAGCATCAACACGATGGACGCAGCCCTGATGAAGACGATGCTCGACGTCGACGAGCATCACTGGTGGTATCGCGGCCGGCGGCGGATCATCCGCAGCGAGCTCGATCGGCTGCCGCTGACGGCGCGCGCGCAGGTGCTCGACGCCGGCTGCGGTTCCGGACGGACGCTCGTCGAGCTTCAGGACTACGGGAGCGTCCACGGGGTCGAGCTTGATCCGCAGGCGGCGGAGGTGGCGCGCTCACTCGGGCTTGGCGAGATCGCGATTGGACGGCTCGAGCAGCTGCCGTGGCCCGATGCCACCTTCGACCTGATCACCTGCCTGGACGTGATCGAGCACACCCCGGACGACCGCGTGACCCTGCGCGAGCTCGGGCGGGTGGCCAAGCCGGGTGGGTGGCTGCTGGTGACGGTGCCGGCCTACCAGGCGCTGTGGTCGGTGCACGACGACGCCAACCACCACTTTCGCCGCTACAGTCGCCCGACACTGCGCGCGGCCGCGCTCGAATCCGGCTGGCAACTGCGGCGAATGACCTCGTTCAACAGCCTGCTGCTCGCCCCGGCGGCGGCGGTCCGCCTGGCCCAGCGGCGCACCTCGAGGGACGGGTACCGGCCGGAGATCCGGCTCGGGCCGGCGTGGCTGAACGCCGCGCTCGAGCGGCCGCTGCGGATCGAGGCGCGGTGGCTGGCCGGCGGACACACGCTTCCGGCCGGCCTTTCGCTACTTGCGGTTCTGCAGAACCAGCCGTAGGCGCGGGTGATCGCCCTTCGCGCAGCGATCCTCGGCATCTCGAGCGGTCTCTGCTACCTGCTTCCGGCGATGATCGGGCTCGAATCGATGGGATCCCTTCTCCCGGCGAGGCGGCGCTGGTGCTGGCGGCGATTCTCGCCAGCCAGGGCAAGCTCGAGATCTCGGTTCGTGCGCTTTGCCACGCGCGGCTGGCCGGGATCAACGCGATGCGGTTTCGCGAGTTCTTCTTCTGGAATGCGCTCGGCGGACTGACATGGGCAATCGGCTCGGGCTCGCTGGCTACTTCGGCGGCACGGCCGCGGCGGCGGTGCTCTCACGTATCGGCGCGATCGGCGCCGGCGCGCTCGACGCGGCGGTCGTGCTGGTCTATCTCTACATCAAGCTGCGCGAGCGCCGGGCGGCCGATCCGGCGGACTGAGACCCGATGCGCGTTCAGCCGCGGGTCGACTCCGGCTCGAGGTCGAGCGCGCACGAGTTGATGCAGTACCGCAGACCGGTCGGTCGCGGCCCGTCCTCGAACACGTGGCCGAGGTGGCCGCCGCAGCGCCGGCAGAGCACCTCGGTGCGGTGCATCCCGAAGCTCGAGTCGTCGCGCAGCTCGATGTTCTCGGCGACCGCCGGCTCATAGAAGCTGGGCCAGCCGGTGCCCGACTCGAACTTGGTCTCGGAGTTGAACAGCTCCGCGCCGCAGCCCGCGCAGCGATAGACGCCGTCATCCTTGACGTTCACGTACTGGCCGGTGAACGGGCGCTCGGTCCCGTGGCGGCGGAGGATGTCGTACTGGTCGGGGGTGAGCCGCTCGCGCCATTGCTCTTCGCTCAGCTCGACCTCGCGGTGTGTCTCAGGTTCTGTAGCCATACCCGTACCGTAGCGCCGTCGGTGGTGGTGGTGTGATCGGCCTGCGCGCGAGCGGCGCCGGGGCGCGGCGGAGCTCTGGTTGCCGGTGTGTTAGCGGGGATTAAAGGTCCGCTCATTCGATGCCGATAGACGGCCCAGTTGCCTTATGCTCGGCGCTTGGGCAGGGCGCACGGGCGGCGGCCCCTTCGACAACTCCAAACTCGCTTTCAGCAATGACGCCGATAACGTGTGGACGTGCCCTGGCGGCGGCGAGCCGATGCGGCGCGCCGGCGTAGTCCAGGTCGCCGGCGTCGCGGCGCTGGTCGCTGCCCTCGCGCTGTTCCTCCTGCTCCTGGCGCCCGACCACGACGCCGCCACAGGAGCTGCGGCCCGCGCCGAGCACGTCCAGGCGGGATCCGGCGGAACGCCCGCGGCGGGCGAGGGGGCCTCGAGCGCCCGCCGCCGCGACTCGCGCCCGAGCCCGCCGCCGACGGTGATCACACTGGCCGGCGCGCCGGCCGGCCGTGTCGTGCCGCGATCGTTTCTCGGTATCTCGACCGAGTACTGGGCGCTGCCGCTGTTCGAGCCGGAGCGGGCGCTGCTCGATCGCACCCTCGCGCTGCTCAGGCCGCCGGGAGGCGCGCCGCTGATCGTGCGGGTCGGTGGCGACTCGGCCGATCGCACGTTCTGGGGGCTGACCGAACGCCAGGAGCCGCGATGGGTGGTCGACCTCGCGCCGGCCACGCTCGATCAGCTGCGCTCGCTCGTTCGCCGCGTCGGCGTCCGGCTGATCCTCGACCTCAACCTGGTCACCGACTCGCCGCTGACCGCGGCGCGCTGGGCCGAGGCAGCCGCGGCAAAGCTTCCCCGCGGCAGCATCCTCGGCTTCGAGGTGGGCAACGAGCCGGATCTGTACGAGCGTCGCTTCTGGGCGTGGACGATCGCGCATCCCGTCCTTGGCGTCTCCCTGCTGCCCGAGAACCTCTCACCGGCTACCTACGCCCGTGACTTCTCGGCCTACTCCATCGCGCTGGCCCAGGCCGCGCCGGACATCCCGTTGCTCGGACCGGCCACCGCCAACCCGGTGACCGGGCGCAGCTGGGCCACGACCCTGATGGCCTACCCGCATCCGCGGCTGGGGACCGTCAGCGGTCACGTGTATCCGTACTCGGCCTGCTCGCGACCGGGCACCCGGTCCTTCCCGACCATCGACCGGGTGCTGAGCGAGAACGCGTCGGCGGGGATCGCGCGCCGGCTCGGACCCGCGATTGCGCTCGCCCACGGCGCCGGACTCCCGTTCCGCCTCACCGAGCTGAACTCGGTGACCTGCGGGGGGCGGCGCGGTGTGAGCGACACCTTCGCCACCGCGCTGTGGGCACCTGATGCGCTGTTCGAGGTGCTCCGGGCCGGCGTCGACGCGGTCAACGTGCACGTGCGGGCCCGCGCGATCAACGCGGCCTTCGCGCTCAGCAGCTCCGGGATGTCGGCCCGGCCCCTCGTGTACGGATTGATGATGTTCGACCGGGCCCTGGGCCCGGACGCCCGGCTCGCCGCGCTTCGCGTGCGCGTGCCGCAGCAGGCCGCCCACTCACAGCGCCTCAAGGTGTGGGCGGTGGGCGTGCGCGGCCGGCGTCTGCACGTGCTGATCATCGACAAGGGCAGCCGGCCGGCCCGGGTGGATCTGCTGATCCCGAGTCGGGGGCGGGCGACCGTCGAGCGGCTGCTCGCCCCGGCGGTGAGCGCAACCTCCAACGTGACCCTGGCCGGTCAACACCTGGGCGCCGATGCACGCTGGCACGGCGCGCGCGTCACCGAGTCGATCGCGCCGAGCGCCCGCGGATACATGCTCACCGTGCCGTCGATGAGCGCGGCGCTGGTCGGCGTGCGCCTGGCCGGGCCGACGGCGGTCGGGTCGCACTCCGCGGCGGCCTCGCATGTTCCCGTGGCCGGTTCACGCGGTCCTGCGGCGGCCTCGCGTGGTCGGGCGGCCGCGCGTGGTGGGGTACCCGTGCGTGGTGGGGTACCCGTGCGTGGTGGGGTGCCCGTGCGTGGTAGGGCGGCCGTGCGTGGTAGGGCGGCCGTGCGTGGTGGGGCAGCCGTGCGTGGTTCCCGGACGGCGTCGCACGCTCCCGCGGCAGCCGCGTCGCACCCCGCGACCTGAGAAGCCGAGCTCCGCAGCAGCTGCGCCACACTATTGGGATGAGCTCGATCGAGATCCACCCCGACGCCCGTGCTTCCGCTGGGCTCCCGGCCACGCTTCGACTCGGCGCCGTCGACCTCACCGTGGCCGATGTCGACCGCTCGGTCGCCTGGTATCAGCGCGCACTCGGTCTGCGAGTCCACCGGCACGAGGCCGGCGAGGCCGAGCTGGGAGACGGCATCGAGACCGTCGTGGTGTTGCACGAAGATCCGCAGGCGGTGCCGGCGGGCCGGCACGCCGGCCTCTATCACTACGCGCTGCTGTATCCGAGCCGTGAGGATCTCGCCCGGGCGGCCCTGCGCGTGGCTGCGACGCGGACGCCGATCCAGGGCGCCTCGGACCACCGCACGCACGAGGCGATCTACCTTCCGGACATCGACGGCAACGGGATCGAGCTGGCGGCGGACCGGCCGCGGGCAGCTTGGCCCGCTGACCTCGGCTACGACCGCGGACCGGCGCCGCTGGACTTCAAGTCGCTCTTGGCGACGATCCCCGGGGAGCAGCCGACAGACCGCATCGGCGAGGGCCTCCGGATGGGCCACGTTCACCTGCATGTCGGCGACCTCGAATCCGCGCTCGCGTTCTACCGTGACGTGCTCGGGTTCGAGCTGCGGGCCAACCTCGGCTCAGCCGCGTTTGTGTCCGTCGCCGGCTACCACCACCATCTCGGCTTCAACGTATGGAAGGGCCGCGGGGTCGGGGCCGCCCCGGTCCACTCTGTCGGACTGCGCCACTGGACGGTCCAGCTGCCCGCCGACGGCGACGTCCACGAGGTCAGCACGCGGCTCGAGGCGGCCGGCCACCCGGTCACGCCGATTGCGGGCGGAGTCCTGGCCCGCGACCCGTGGCAGATCGCCGTGGCGATCGTCTCCACCGCGGCCACGTTGAGCCGCCGCGATCGACCGGCGGTGGCGCGCCAGCCGGTCCCGCGGGCGGACGACCCCGGCGCACCGCCGTCGGCGCAATAGCCCCGGCCGCCGCGCCTAGAATCGCCGCTCATGAGGCTCCCGGGTCGCGAGCTTGAGACGCTCCTGCCTTCCGCTCTGCCCTCCGACCACGCGCGGCAGACGCTCGCCGACAGCTTCATCGATCGGGAGGTCGGGCGCACAGACGGCGAGCCGTGGCGCGTGCTCGACCTCGGCTGCGGTGCCGGGAGCTCGGTTGACTTCTTCCGGGCCCGGGACCCGTCCGTTCATTGGGTCGGCCTCGATGTCCCGGGCTCGCCCGAGTACCGCCCACGGGCGGACGCTCCGTCGATGACCTTCGACGGCGTCTCGATTCCGTTCGCGGCCGGCCGCTTCGACGTCGTCTACTGCAAGCAGGTGCTCGAGCACGTGCGACACCCGAGCCCGCTGCTGGCCGAGGTCCATCGCGTGCTCCGGCCCGGTGGCTTCTTCGCCGGCTCGACCTCGCAGCTCGAGCCATTTCACTCGCTGAGCATGTGGGGCTACACGCCGCTTGGGTTCGCGGAGCTGATCCGGGAGGCCGGCCTCAACCTGACCGAGCTGCGTCCAGGCATCGACGCGCTGACTCTGATCAGCCGCCGGCTCGTGCGGCGCGGGCAGCCCTTCGATCGCTGGTGGGCTCGCTGGTGGGGCGACCGCTCGCCGCTCAATCGCGCGATTGACACCTATGGCCGGGCGCTGAGACTGGACACGCGGTCCGTGAACGCGACCAAGCTCCTGTTCTGCGGACAGTTCGCGTTCCTCGCCCAGCGCGTTGACTGACGGGTGAAATCTGCGCCGGTGACCACGGCTCGGGTACGGTCGCGCGATCACGCCGTCTATCGTCTGCGTGGCTAAGGAGATCGACTCGAGGCGGCGTCGTGGCGGCAGCGGATAGCAGGCGAGAGCGGGTTCAGCGGGTCCTTGACCAAGCCCGGCGGCTGGCCCAGCAGGGAGCTCGGGACGTCAGCGACGCGGTGACGCGTGGCCTACAGGACGTGACCGAGCGCGCCCGCCGTTCCCCGGACCACGGCGGCAACGGCGAAAGCGACCGCGGCCCGCGCGTCGAGGAGGTGGCGGCCGACCCGGCCGCGTTCTTCAGCGCCGAGCACCAGCGCGCCACCGAGCGGCTCGGCCACGCCAACATCCTCATCAGCGGACAGACCGGAGCCGGCAAGAGCACGCTGATCAACGCCATTTTCAGGGTTCCGCTCGCCGCCGAGGGCGTCGGCAAGCCGGTGACCAAGCACGTTCAGCGCCACGAGGTGGCCGGCGTGCCCGTAACGATCTTCGATACGCCCGGGATCGAGCTGGGCCAGGCCAAGAACGAGGTCATCCGCGACTACAAGAAGACGATCAGGGAGTCGCGCCGAGGCGCGCCGTCCGACCTGATCCACGTCGCCTGGTACTGCATCAACACCGGACAGGCTCGCGTTCAGGAATACGACATCGAAATCGTCCGCGCCCTCGCCGCGGAGGTTCCGGTGATCCTCGTCCTCACCCAGTGCATCGACGACGAACGCGCGAGCGCGCTCGAGGAGGTGATCCGCGCGGAGCACCTGCCGATCGCCGGCGAGCCGGTGCGGACCCTGGCGCGGGAGCGGACCCTGGCCGGACACACGATCGCTCCGCGGGGCCTGGAGGAACTCGTGGAGCGGACCAACAGCATCCTCCCCGAGGCGGTGAGGCGGGCGTTTGCAAACGCCCAAGGGGTAGTGATCCGCCTGAAGGCCAATCAGGCCCGAGCCATCGTCGCCGCCTCGAGCGTGGCCGCCGGCGCCGTCGGGGCGGTGCCGATTCCGGTGCCGGATGCCGCGGTCCTCATGCCGGTGCAGCTCGGAATGCTCGCCAGCATCACCGCGGTGTTCGGAATCGAGATGGGCGAGGACCGGACCGTCACGCTTGTCCGCGGACTGGTCGGCCAGGGCGGCGTGAGCGTGGTGGGCAGACAGCTCGCCGGCACCCTGTTGAAGGTGATCCCCGGCGCCTCCGTCATAAACGCGGCGGTGGCCGCGACGCTCACCGCCGCACTGGGCGAGGCCTACATCCAGCTCTGCAGCGAGATGCTGCGCCGGCAGGCCGCCGGCCGGCCGATGCCTGACGCGGAGATGTTGCCCTTCCTCTTGCAGGCATTCCAGAAGGCGTTCCGGAGGCTCGGCGCCGGCAGGCGCGCGACTGCGGCGGGAGCCACCGGGAAACCACGCGGAGGCTCATCGCTGCAGGACCTTTAGCCACGTGCATGACGTGGTAGGCCGGCGAGGCAGCACACCCCGTTGGAGCCGACGTTGGAAGCACCGCAACTTCCCGCAGACAGCCGGCCCGGCTGACCTACCAGCCGGACGAGGCTCGCGACGGCGTGCTGGTGGAGTCCAGACGCTCGGTCCGAAATCGCGGACAGAACCTGACCTGAAGCGCGGTTATGGTGCTGCCACTGTCGGCTACCACAGGAGCAGCAAATGCCCGAGCGAGACGGATACATCCCCGGTGTGCCGTGCTGGGCGGACACCAGCCAACCCGACCCCGACGCCGCCGTCGCGTTCTATACCCGCCTGTTCGGCTGGGAGTTCGCGGACGTGATGCCGCCCGGATCGGAGGGCAAGTACCTGATCGCGCGAATCCGCGGCGGCGACGTAGCGGCCGTTGGGTCGCTACCCGAGGGCGCGCCGCCGCGCGCGATGTGGAACACCTACGTGTGGGTCGAGAGCGCCGATGAGACCGCGTTAAAGGTGCGTGATGAGAGCGGCACGGTGGTGATGGAGCCGTTCGACGTCATGGATGCAGGCCGCATGGCGGTGTTCGCTGACCCTGAGGGCGCGGCGTTCTGTGTCTGGCAGGCAAAGCAGCACAAGGGCGCGCGGGTCGTCAACGAAAACGGCTCGGTGAACTTCAACGGCCTAAACACCATGGACGTCGACGCCGCTAAGGCCTTCTACGGCTCGGTGTTCGGATGGGAGACGCTGACTCTCCCCAGCGGGGACGAGCTGTGGACGCTGCCCGGCTACGGCGACCACCTGGAGCGCGACAACCCCGGCCTGCGGAAGATGATCGCCGAGGTCGGCGGGCCCGCGGGGTTCGAGGACGTCGTCGCAGCCCTCAAGCCGATCGACTCAGGTCGAGCCGACATGCCGGCGCGCTGGGACGTGACGTTCGCCGTCGATAGCGCCGAGACGGTGGCGCGGAAAGCCACAGAACTCGGCGCCAAGGTACTTGCTGGGCCGTTTGACGCACCTTGGGCACGGACCACGGTGATCGAGGACCCGCAGGGCGCGACGTTCATCGCCAACGAGTTCGTCCCTGACAACAAGGACGTCGCTACCCGGGCCTAGGTCACGGCCTCCTAAGCAACGCCACGCAGGACGAAGGTGGATCCCACCACGGCGGCAGCGGGCGCTGTGTTGCCGGGCTCCCACCGGGGTCCCATTGGCCCCAGAGGTGCCGCGCTTCCACGTTCTCACGAATCAACGCACGACAGTGATCCCGTCCTGGTCGTGTCCGCTGCCGGGGACACGCCATAAAGCCAGCTTGCGCGAGGGCCCCCATCCGCCAAAACTGGACCGAGAGCGCCGCCCGAGAAAGCTCGCAGGACTGCCGGACCCACGAAGACCGGGCTGCCTGGCCGGCGAGCGTCGGCGCTTGACGGTCCCGTCCGGATGAGAACTATGTCGGCGGCTGCACGGCGCTTGGGGGGATATTGGCGTTCAGGGAGAAGGTGTTCCTAGGGTCGTATTTGTCTTTCAGCGCGACGAGCCGATCGAATTTTTCCGCACCGAACGAGGCCCTAAGTCGCCGACGACCTTCGTCCGGCTCGAGGAAGTTTGGAGGCGCCTTGCCCACAGACCATTGCTGCATCGACTCCATGAACGTCCGGGCCCATTCGATCTCCCGGCCTTGTTCATTGCGGTCCCATGCGAGCGCCTCGCAGAAATACATCCACTTGGTGTCGGGGATTGTGAGCGCCATCGCATTCTGATCCATGCGGGCGACCGCACCGCCAAGCGGGCACAGGATGACTTGCGAGAACGGCGACGTCGTTGCTGAAGCCTCTGCCACGAGTTGGTCGATCGCGGCGTTGGGCAGGTGTGGCAGATAGTCGCTCTTCGAGTAGTCGTTGATCCCCCAGGGGAAGCCTTCGTCGATCATCCGTTGCACGGCGACATACGGCATCGGCTGGACCATCGTCAACAGCGGCTCGCCCCATTCGAGTAGCGGTCGGAACGCGCGCGGACCGTCGTCCGGATCGCCCACGTAGACGACGATCAGGCCGCAGGCCGGCCGACCCCTCGCCGGCTGTGGGACGACCTCCTCCGGGGGTGCGGTGATCAGCGCGAGACCCCCGCCTACCTCGTCCGGGGCCCGTTCCATGAAGTCGCGGTAGTACCGGATCAGCTCGGGAGCGACGCCGCGGGGGTGCAGGATCATCCCTGCGAACAACAGTGGCCCGACGGAGTGCAAACGAAACTCGAACTCGGTGACGACGCCGAAGTTCCCGGCGCCGCCCTTCAGCCCCCAGAACAAGTCCGCGTTCTCCTCGGCGCTCGCACGCCGGAGTCGGCCGTCCGCGCAGACCAGCTCTGCCGACAACAGGCTGGCGGCGGTCATGCCGAACTTCCGCTCGAGCCAGCCAGAGCCGCTGCCAAGGGTGAGGCCGGCGATCCCGGTATGGCTGACTCGGCCACCGGTGACTGCGAGCCCGTAGGCTTGGGTCGCCGCATCGAGCTCGCCCCACTTCAAGCCGGCGCCGAAGCGACCCGTGCGCCGATCCACATCGATGTCGGTCTTCTTCATCGGTCCAACGTCGATGACCAGGCCGCCGTCGCAGGTCGAATAGCCCGGCGTGGAATGGCCGCCGCCGCGTACTGCGATCTGCATCCCGCGAGCCTGGGCGTGCTCGAGGCAAAGCTGTACGTCACGACTGCAGGTGCAGCGGGCGACCAGGGCAGGATGCCTGTCGTGCATCCCGTTGAAGACCTTCCTCGCCTCGTCGAAC
>JAFAXX010000004.1 GCA_019240655.1 Solirubrobacterales bacterium | reverse complement strand
AGCGAGATCGTCTGGTTGACGTTGATGCCCATCAGGCGGGCGGCCTCGGGGTCCTGCGCGGTGGCGCGCATCGCCTTGCCGGCGCGGGTCGAGGCGATGAACCATGCGAGCCCGAACACCAGCGGAACCATCACCGCGATGGCGAGCACGTAGCCGCGGACGATCGGGACGCCGGAGATGTTGAACAGCACCCTCTGGGTGCCGATCAGGTCATCGACGCTCTGGGGCGAGCCGCCTCGCCACAGCAGCCCGACATTCTGCAGGATGAACGAGAAGCCGACGGCGGTGATCAGCGGCGCGAGCTTGGGCGCGCCCCGCAGAGGGCGGTAGGCCACTCGCTCGATCAGCACGTTCAGCGCGCCGCACACGATCATCGAGACCAGGAGCGTCAGTACCAGGCCGAGGACCAGGCCCACCGGCCCGGTGGCCAGCCCGAGCCCGAGGCTGCCCCAGACACCGGCTCCGGTGAACGAGCCGATCATGAACACGTCGCCGTGGGCGAAGTTGATCAGCTCGATGATTCCGTAGACGAGCGTATACCCGATCGCGATCATCGCCCAGATCGCGCCGTTCGAGACACCCTGGGCGAGGTTGAAGCCGAGCCGGCTGAGATCGTGCTGGATGACCGGGTGCCCGGCCACGAGCCCGGCCTCGTAGCCGTGGGTCAGGTCGCGCACGCCGTAGTAGATCGGCAACGCGGCGAGGGCGACGATCAGGCCCCATCGACCGACGTAGCGCCGCAGCGCAGCGAGTGGCCGCAGCGCCGGGGCGGGAATCCTGGTGGAGGTGATCGAGCCGGCTTCCACAGGTCGACGCGCAGTATGAGGCCTATTGGAGGCGGAGGGGGCGATTCGGGAAAGCCCCCTCCGCTCTGCTCGGCGAGAGCCGCCTCAGGTGACCGTCTTGGTCGGAGTCAGCGTCTTGTAGAACGCCGGCGTGCCGTCTGGGGCCACCTTGTAGAGGCCGTAGGACTTCAGCGTGGTGTCGCCGTTCTTGTCGAAACCGTAGGTCCCGAGCACCGAATTGCGCGAGGTGGTCGAGAACAGCGCCTTCAGCACGGCCGACTTGCTGTTGCCCTGAGCGCCCAGGCCCTTGATCGTGTCGAGCGCGAGCTTCATCACCTCATAGCCGTAGATCGCGTACGGATCGGGGCTGCCCGAGCCGTACTTCGCCTTGTAGGAGGCCAGGAACGCCTTGCCGCCCGGATACGCGGAAAGGTCCTGGGTTGCCACCGTGCACTGCAGCAGCGGACCGATCGACGCGGGCACGCCGCCGGCCTTGGCCTGCGTGTACGAGCTCGTGCAGACGCCGTCGGCACCGAAGATCTTGGCGGTCGGCAGCGCCGAGTGGACGTCCTTGGTGATCTGCACCGCGCCGTTGGAGACGATCCCGGCGAAGAAGAAGCAGTCCGCTCCCTGGCCCTTGGTCGTCGATGCGTACGAGCGGAAGTTGGGCGCCGTGGGGTCGATCCCGGTATTGCTCACGATGGTCACGCCGTAGTAGCCCTTCTCGAGCTCGAGCAGCGTGGCCAGGCCGGCGCCGTAGGCCTCCTTGTCGTTGGCCACCGCAACCTTGGTGCAGCCGGCCTGCTTCATCGCCATCAGGTCGGCCGCCGCCTGGATCGAGTCGATCGGCACGATCCGCAGGTAGGTCCGGGTACCGCTCGGGTAATACTTCTGCGGCTCCCCGGGGGCGCTGCCGGGAAGGTTGGTGGTCAGGCCCACGTACGTGTTCGCAGGGCTGACCTGCGGCACGCCGGCCTGGTTGAGGATCGGGATCGAAACCTCGCTGGCGCCCGAATTGAACTCGCCGATGTAGTAGACGGCCTTGGGATCGGCGGCCGCCTTGCGGGCGTTCGCCGCGGTCTGGCCGGGGTCCCACTTGCCGGCCGCGGCCGTCGAGTCATCGAGCGACTGGTAGTTGACCGTCCACTGGCCGGCCTTGCCGCCCGCCTCGGAGAGCGCAAGCTTGATGCCGTTGACCATCGGGTCGGTCTGAGCCGTCGAGGCGCCCTGCAGCGGCAGGCTCGAGTAGATGTCGACGGTCTTGCTGCTGCTGGCGCCGCTGCTCGCGCTGCCGCTGCCGCTGCCAGAGCTGCTGCTGCTGCTTCCGCAGGCGGCCAGCGCCACCACGGAGCCCGCGAGCGCGCACCCCCTCACAGCATGGCCCAGAAATCGCATACGCCTCCTCTTAGTGTCGATGCTTGGCCGCACGGGCCAGATGCGGCAGGGTAATGCCGCGCCCAGACGGCAGCAAGACGCGCTCGGGCCCTGGCCCGGTCCCCTAACCGAACCGCAATCGCACCCTCACGCACGGAACGGATACGAGCGACGAACTCGCGAGCCGCTCAACCCGCGAGCACTCTCCAGAGCCGGAGCCGCCCGCCGACCACGCGGTACGCACCGTACCAGCGCAGTGTCGTGTCACCGGACAAATCGATGCTGTAGGTCCCGAGCACGCTGTTGCGGTCGCGGGTGGCGAAGATGACCGCGCGCACCTTCGAGCGCTCGGCGGGCTCGGTCCCGTGGCGGGTGGCGCGCGAGATCGCGTCGAGCAGCAGGGTCATCGCCTCGTAGCCGAAGATCGCGTATGGCTCGGGAGGGCCGTACCGGCGAGCGTAGGCGGCGAGGAAGGTCCGGCCGGCCGCCCGGTACGAGGCGCCGTTCACGCTCGCCACGGTGATCAGCAGACGATGGTCGAGCGCCACAGGGACGCCCCCCTGGCTTTCATCGGTGAACGTGCTCTCGGCCAGCCCGGCCGTCCCGAACAGCTTCGCGTGCGGGAGCGCGGCCGCCACCTGCTCGGTCAGCAGGACCGCGTGGTTCTCGGTGTCGGCGCTGATCAGGACGCAGTCGGCGCCGGTCCGCGCCACACCGGCGGCCAGCGCGGTGTAGTCGCCGGCGCGGGAGTCGAAGCCCTCGACGCCGGCCACCGGCAGGCCGGCCGCCCGGGCCGCTAGCTGGAAGGTCGAGGCGGTGTCGGCTCCGTCGACGTCCTCGTCGTCGAGGACGAACGACTTCGCACAGCCCGCGGCCTGCTGGAGGCGGACCTGGGCCGCCGCCTGCACGGTGTCGTTCGGCACCACCCGAGCGAAGGTCCGGACCCCGGTGGGGTAGTACTTCCCCGGCTCGCCGGGCGAGGCGCCGGGCACGCTCGAGGTGAGGCCGACGGCGGTATCGCTCGCGCTGAGCTGCGGGATCCCGGCTCGGTTCAGGATCGGGATCGAGATCGCGCTGCCGCCGGAGTTGAATTCTCCGACGTAGCCGATCGTGGTCGGGTCGGACACCGCCAGCCGGGCGTTGGCGGTCGTCTGGCCGGGATCCCAGCCACCCCCCTGTGGGGTGGAGTCGTCGAGGACCTTGAACACCAACCGATAGCGACCGATCTGCGCGTGAACGCGCTCGAGGGCCATCAGCTCTCCGTTGAGCACGGCCTGAGCCCCGAGGGCGGAGGCGCCTTGAAACGGCGTGCTCGAATAGATCGTCAGCGTCCGCCCCTCGATCCGGTCAGCGGCGGGCGCGCGGGCGGCGCCGCACCCGGTCGCTGCGAGCCCGGCGAGGACGACGAGCAGGAGGGCGCCCCTGGCGCGCTTCACCGGGCCGCCGGAGCCGCTCACCCCTGCTCTGGCTCGGACTTGAACGGTACGAGCCGACCGCCGCTGATCCGGCTGATGACGAACGACCCCAGGTTGGTGTCGCCTGCCGGGTCGATCGAGTAGGTGCCGAGAACCGACGGGCGGTCCTTGATCGCGAAGAAGCCGTGCACGACCGTGGTGCGGTTGTTGGCCGCCGCCCCCGCGTCTCGGAGCACGCCGAGGACGGCGGCCATAGCCTCGTAGCCGAAGATCGCCGGGCCGGCCGGCGCATGGCCGTAGGCGGCCCGGAACGGAGCCACGAACTGCTGCACCGCCGCCGACGGCAGGTCGCCGGGCGCGAACCCGGGCGCGGAGATCTCGGTCTGCCGGGCCGCGGCGGGCGCAAGCGAGGCGGCAAACGACGGGTCGTAGAGCGCCGAGGAGGCGAACAGCGCCGCTCGGGGGTCCGCGCTCACGGTCCGATCGAAGAGTTGCGCGGCGCTCGCTGCCGAGATACCCGTGTACAGGACGGCGCCGGCCGCCGCCGGCGAGCCAGTCACGGTGATCGAGGCCCCCGCCGCCGCCTTCGACACGGCCAGGCGGAGAGCCTTGCTGTAGTCACTGCCGTCGTCGGCGAGGTAGAGCGTGGCGACACCCCGCGCCTGGACCGCGGCGACCAAGGCCTTGGCCTCGAGCGAGGTGTTCGGCACCACGCGGGCGAAGGTTCGGCCATAGGTCTTCAGCGCTTCGTAGTACAGGGTGGGCGAATTCGCCACCGCCGGGCTCGGCTGGGTCAGCTCGAGCGCGGTGTCGGTAGGGCTGACCTGAAGCAGGTCCTGGGCGTTGGTGATCCCGATCGAGCCGGCCGACGCTCCGGGTGCGATCTCCCCCAGGTAGGCGATCGCAGCGGGGTCCTTGATCGCCGTGCGCGCATTGTCGGACACCTTCTCGCCCCGGAGCACCACGAGCCTGACGGTGTAGTTGCCGACCTTTCCGGCGGCCTGCTGCAGCGCGAGGCGCTCGGCGTCGAGCACGTCCTCGGCCGGCTGGCCGCCGCGGCCGGCGCTGGCGTACACGGTAAGCGTCCTGCCGGAGACGGTGACGCTCGAGCTCGACGGCGCGGTGCAGCCGCTGAGCACCGCCGCGAGGGCCAGGCCGACGCCGACGCTCAGCGCCCGGGCGCGTGCGAGGACCTTCGCGCGCATGCCTGGAGGCTAGTCGCCCTGTCCCCGTACGGCCGCGCGCACTAGTTCCGCCGGCCGGGGAGGAAGGGCAGCAGCGTCCGCATGCCGATCGCGACCAGCACCATGACGACCGCGATCAAGATTCCGTCGAAGCCGCTGACCCCGAGCGCCCAGAGCACGATCCACAGGCAGAGACCGGCGGTGGCGGTGAGAATCAGCCCCATCGCCGCAGATCGTAACCGAGCGACGGTCAGCGCAGCGCCGCGGCGAAGTCGCGCACCAGATCTCGGACCGCGCCGGCCGGGTCCTGCGCCTCCGCCGCGGCCCGGACCAGCCGGGTGCCGACGATCACGCCGTCGGCGCCGGCAGCCGCAGCCGCCGCCGCCTGGTCGGGGGTCCCGATCCCGAAGCCGACCGCCACGGGCACGTCGGTCACCGCTGCCGCGCGGGCGATCACCTGCGGTAGCTCCCCGTCGACCGCGGCGCGCTCGCCCGTCGTGCCGGTCAGCGACACGGTGTAGAGGAAGCCACGGGCCTGCGCTCCGATCCGCGCCAGGCGATCGGCCGGCGTCGTCGGTGCCACCAGCGGCACCAGCGCGAGCCCGCGCTGGTCGCAGGCCTCGAGGATCTCGGCCGCCTCGTCGACCGGCAGGTCGGGCACGATCACGCCGCTGAGCCCGGCGGCCACGAGCGCGTCGGCGAACCGGTCGATCCCGCGCACGTAGATCAGGTTCGAGTAGCACATCAAGACCACCGGAACCCGCCGGGCGATCGCGCGGGCGGCGCCGAGCACTCCGTCGAATCGGGCCCCGCCGCGCAGCGCCGAAACGGCGGCGGCATGGATCACCGGCCCATCGGCGAGCGGGTCGGAGAACGGCACACCGAGCTCGACGAGATCGGCCCCCGCGTCCGCGTAGGCCAGCCCGACCTCCCGGGAGGCCTCGAGGTCCGGGAAGCCTCCCATCAGGTAGGGCATGAGCGCAGCCCGGCGGCCGTCCGCTCGGGCCGAGGCAAACGCCTCCGCGATCCGCTCGCCGCCGTTCACCGCGGGTCCAGCCGGCTGAGCGCCTCGGCGAGGTCCTTGTCGCCGCGACCCGACAGGCAGATCAGATCGAGCTCGCCGTGACCCGTCGACAGAGCCCACGCGAGCGCGTGCGCGCTCTCCAGCGCCGGAATGATTCCCTCGAGCCGCGCAGTCACGGCGAACGCCCGCAGCGCCTCGTCGTCGCCGACCGCGACATACCGCGCTCGCCCGCTGTCCCGCAGCCACGCGTGTTCGGGCCCACTGCCGGGATAGTCGAGGCCGGCCGAGATCGAGTGTGCCTCGAGGATCTGGCCGTCCTCGTCCTGCATGATGGCCGAGAACGCTCCGTGGAGCACGCCGGGGACGCCCGCGGCGGTGAGCGGCGCGCCGTGGCGGCCCGTCTCGAGGCCCTCGCCGGCGGCCTCGACACCGACGAGCTCGACGCCGGGATCATCGACGAACGGGATGAACATCCCGATCGAGTTGGAGCCTCCGCCCACGCAGGCGATCACGCGCGCGGGCAGCCGGCCGGCCTCCGCGAGCATCTGCTCCCGCGCCTCGTCGCCGATCACTCGCTGGAGGTCTCTGACCATCGCCGGGTAGGGCGCCGGCCCGACGCACGAGCCGATGATGTAGTGGGTGCTCTCCACGTTCGTCACCCAGTCGCGGATGGCCGCCGACACGGCCTCCTTCAGCGTCCGCGCGCCGGCCTCGACCGGCTCCACGCGCGCGCCCAGCAGTCCCATCCGCTCCACGTTCGGCTTCTGACGGCGCATGTCCTCGGTGCCCATGTAGACAACGCACTCGAGGTCGAGCAGCGCGCACGCGGTCGCCGTGGCGACGCCGTGCTGCCCCGCGCCGGTCTCGGCGATGATCCGCGGCTTTCCCATCCGCCGGGCCAGCAGCGCCTGACCGAGAGCGTTGTTGATCTTGTGGGCGCCGGTGTGGTTGAGGTCCTCGCGCTTGAGGTAGATCGTATGGCCCGCCGCCTCGCTCAGCCGCCGTGCACGGTACAGCGGCGAGGGTCGACCCACGTAGTCGCGCAGCAGCTTGTCGAGCTCGCCGCTGAAGGCCGCGTCCGCGCGCGCCTGCACCCACGCGGCCTCGAGCTCGGACAGCGCCGGCATCAGCGTCTCGGGGACGTACTGGCCGCCGTAGGGGCCGAAACGGTGCTCGACCGCGCTCATGCGGCGGCTCCGGTCATCGCGGCGCGGCGCACCGCCGCCGCGAACGCCTCGAGCTTGTTCGCGTCCTTGCGCCCCGGCGAGCGCTCCACTCCGCTGGCGACGTCTACGGCGAACGGGCGCACGGTTGCGATCGCCTCCGCCACGTTGTCCGCGCTCAGGCCGCCCGAGAGGATCACCGGGGCAGGGCCGGCGTGCGCCCGCGCGAGCTCCCACGCAAACGCCTCGCCAGAGCCGCCGGGCACGCCGCTGACGTAGCTGTCGAGGAGGTGGTAGTCGGTGTGGAAAGCCGAGAGCGCCTGGATGTCGGCCCCGCTGCGCACGCGCGCCGCCTTGATCACCTTGCACCCGGTCCGCCGAGCCACCTCGGCGCAGAACACGGGACCCTCGTCGCCGTGCAGCTGCACCATGCTGAGGCCGACGGCATCGGCGAGGCCCGCCACGAAGTCGAGCGTCGGGTTCACGAACACCCCGACGACCTCCAGCCGCCGCCTGAGCGCGGCGGCGATCTCGGCCGCGGCGTCGAGCGAGCACCGCCGCGGGGAGTCCGGCCAGAAGATCAGTCCGATCGCCCACGCGCCCGCGGCCGCGCTCCGCTGCGCGTCCTCGAGCGAGGTGATGCCACAGAACTTGATCCTCGGGGCGTCGCGCGCCACGCCCCACATCGTAGGGCGCTTCACGGGGCGTCGGTTTGGATCACGTTGTCGATGGCGCGGAGGTGAGCGCCCGGCAGGCCGCCTCCACCTCGGCGGAGCGCATCAGCGCCTCCCCGATCAGCACGGCGTCGACGCCGGCCGCGGTCAGCTGCGCGAGCTCGCCGGAGTCACTGAACCCCGATTCCGCCACCGTCAGCGCGTCCGTGGGCACGCGCGGAGCCAGCTCGAACGTGCGAGAAATGTCGACCCGCAGCGTGGTCAGGTCACGGTTGTTGATTCCGATCACCTTCGCCCCGATGGCGACCGCCAGCTCGAGTTCGCGATCGTCGTGGACCTCGACCAGCGCGGGCAGGCCGAGCGCCTCGGCCTCCTCGCGCAGCCCCCGCAGCTCGCGCTCACCGAGCGCGGCGACGATCAGGAGGATCGCGTCGGCGCCGGCGGCGAACGCCTCGTGGACCTGGTAGGGATCGACGATGAAGTCCTTGCGGAGGATCGGTAGCCCGGTGACGGCACGCGCCGCGCGCAGATCGTCGAGCGAGCCGCCGAAGTACCGCTCCTCGGTGAGCACGGAGAGCGCGCTGGCGCCGCCGCGCTCGTAGGCGCCGACCACGTCCTCGAGCGTGAGATCCTCGCGAATCGGGCCGGCTGAAGGAGACCGCCGCTTGTGCTCGGCGATGACCGCGAGCCCGGGCCGGGCGAGCGCGTCGGCGAAGGACCGCCGGTCGCCCGCCTCCCGGCGGGCGTGCTCGGCCCGGGCCAGCTCCGCCGCCGGGACGGCGTGCCGCCGGCGTGCGACTTCGGCGCGCGTGGCGGCCAGGATCGGCTCGAGCGCGTTCACCGGGCGAGCTCGGTGGTTTGCTTGACGAAGCGCTCGAGCGCGTCCGCGGCCGCCCCTTCGTCGATCGCCTCCTCGGCCGCGCGCACGCCGCTCGCGAGGGTGTCGGCGCGGCCGCCCGCGTAGATCGCGGCGCCCGCGTTGAACACCGCGAGGTCCCGCGCCGGCCCGCGCTCGCCGGCGAGGATCCGCCGCGTCGTCTCGGCGTTCTCCTGAGGCGTCCCGCCGGGCACGGCGCCGCCGGGGGCGCGCCCGAGGCCGACTTCCTCCGGGGCCACGTGGTAGCTCCGGAGCTGCTCTCCGGTGACCTCGACCACCCGGGTCGGCGCCGAGATCGACAGCTCGTCGAGCCCGTCGTCGCTCGAGACGACCAGCGCGTGCTTGGTTCCGAGCAGCGCGAGCGCGCCGGCCATCGTCTCCAGGTAGCGCCGGTCGGAGACCCCGATCAGCTGCCGGCCCGCACCGGCCGGATTGGTCAACGGCCCGAGGAAGTTGAAGATCGTCCGCACGCCGAGCTGCCGGCGCACCGGCACCACGTAGCGCGTGGCCTGATGGTGGGCCGGCGCGAACATGAAGCCGAACCCCGCCTCCTCGATGCACCGCGCCACCGCCGCCGGCCCGAGATCGATCCGCGCTCCGAGCGCCTCCAGCACGTCGGCCGAGCCCGACAGGCCGGTGGCTGAGCGGTTGCCGTGCTTGGCCACGGTGCAGCGCGCCCCGGCGGCGATCAGCGCCGCCGTCGTCGAGACGTTGAACGTCGGCCGGCCGCCGCCCGTCCCGGCGGTGTCGAGCAGGTCGTCGCCGGAGACCTCGACCGGCGTGGCCAGCGAGCGCATCGCCCGAGCGAGGCCGGCCAGCTCCGGGACCGTCTCGCCCTTGGTCCGCAGCGCGATCAGGAACGCGGTGATCTGGACCTCCGAGGCGTTCCCGGCCATGATCTCGCCCAGCACCGCGGCGGTGTCGTCGATCCCGAGGTCGACCCCGCTGGCCAGCGCGTCGATCGAGCGCGTGAGCAGGTCGGTCATCGCGCCTGCGCGAGGAAGTTCCCGAGCAGCTCCCGGCCCTGCTCGGTGAGGACCGACTCGGGATGGAACTGGACGCCCTCGGCGGGGAGCTCGCGGTGGCGGACCGCCATCACCACCTCGCCCCCGAACGCGCTCCGCTCGAGGCACTCGGGAAGCGCGGGATCGGCGACCAGCGAGTGGTAGCGCCCCACCTCGAGCGGCTCGCGCAGGCCCCGGAAGATCGTCCTGCCGTCGTGCTCGATCCGGCTCGTCTTGCCGTGGACGGGTGCGTGCTGGACGACCCGGCCGCCCCAGGCCTGAACCAGCGCCTGGTGGCCGAGGCACACGCCGAGCGTCGGGACTCCGTCCTCGGGGAAGCGGCGCACCACCTCGAGCGAGATCCCGGCCTCGTTCGGTGTGCACGGACCCGGGGAGACGATCGCCCGGTCGTAGCGGCGCAGCAGCAGTTCGTCGGCCGTGGCGTGGTCGTTACGGACCACCTCGATCTCGGCGCCGAGCTCGCCCAGGTACTGGACGAGGTTGTAGGTGAAGCTGTCGTAGTTGTCGAGGACGAGGACTCTCACGGCCGAAACGGTAACGCGAGCGACCGAACGCTACGGCCACTCGGGCTGCCGGGCGGCCAGCTCGATCGCCTGTAGCACCGCCCTCGACTTGGCCACCGACTCCTCGTACTCGTAATCCGGCCGGGCGTCGGCCACCGTGCCTCCGCCCGCCTGCACGTGGGCGACGCCGTCCTTGATCACCACGGTGCGGATGTGTATGCAGGTATCGAGGTCGCCGCGGTAGCTCGCGTAGCCGATCGCCCCGCCATAACCGCCTCGCTTGACCGGCTCGAGTTCATCGATGATCTGCATGGCCCTGACCTTCGGCGCGCCCGACAGCGTGCCGGCCGGCAGCACCGAGCGAAGCGCATCGAGCGCGCCGACGCCGTCGCGCAGGCGGCCGATGACGCTCGAGACGATGTGCATCACGTGGCTGTAGTTCTCTACCGCCATGAAGTCCTCGACGCTCACCGTGCCGTACTGACACACACGGCCGAGGTCGTTGCGTCCGAGGTCAACCAGCATCACGTGTTCCGCGCGCTCCTTGGGATCGGCCAGCAGCTCCTCGGCCATCTGCCGGTCTTCCTCTGCGCTCCCGCCGCGGGGCCGGGTGCCGGCGATCGGCCGGGTGGAGACCGTGCGGCCGCTCACCGTGATCAGGGGCTCGGGGCTGGCTCCAGCGATCTCGAAATCGCCGAAGTCCAGGAAATACATGTACGGACTCGGGTTGACCGCGCGCAGGCCGCGATAGACCGAGAACGCCTCCACCGGCACGGGGGCCGACCAGCGCTGGGACGGCACGACCTGGTAGGCGTCGCCGGCCCGGATGTACTCGATGATCCTGGCCACGCTCGCCTCGAACTGCTCCCGCGAGAGATTTGAGGTGAAGGGCGGGACCTGACGGTCCCGCCTCGGGGGTCGGCCCGGAAGGGGCACCGGCCCCGACAAGCGCCATCTCACCTCGGCGATCGTCTCGAGCGCGCGCTCGTAGGAGCCCTCGAGGTCGTTCTCGGCGTAGGCGTTGGCGATCACCGTGACCGTGTGCCGGAGATGGTCGAAGACCACCAGGGTGTCGGTCAGCATCAGCGCGAGGTCGGGGATGCCAATCGGGTCCGGGTTGGGCGCTCCGAGCGGCTCGACGGTGCGGACCAGGTCATAGGCGAACATCCCCACCGCGCCGCCCTCGAACGGCGGCGAGTCCTCCGCGGGTGCTGCGGGGTTGAAGCGGGCGAGCTCGGCGGCGGCAAGGGCATACGGATCGCCGGCGTCCCCGAGCGACCACCGGAGCACCTTGCGCGGGCGAAAGCCGATGAACGAATAGCGCCCGACGCGCCCCTGTTCGGCGGACTCGAGCAGGAACGCCGGCCCTTGCTCCCGGAGCTTCAGGAACGCCGAGACCGGAGTCTGGACGTCGTCGATGAAGGCCTGCCGAACCGGGATCAAGTTGTGCTCACGCGCCAGAGCGCGCGCCTGCGCCAGCGAGGGCTCAGGCGCGCCGGCCGCCGTCTCAGCGGCGACGGCCATCGAGCACCCGTTCGGCGTCGGCCAGCGTCAGCCCGCGCCCGCGCAGCAGGACGGCGAGATGGTAGATCACGTCGGCGGCTTCCTCGGCCACGCGCGCGTCGCTCTCCTCGCGGGCGGCCCGGTCGACCTCCTCGGCCTCCTCTTTCACCTTGGCGCCGGCGCTGCCCGGCTGGTCGAGCAACCGGGCGGTGTAGGACCCTTCCGGCCGCTGCGCGGCGCGCCGGGCGATGGTCTGCTCGAGCGCCGGGAGCACCTCATGGGGCGCCTGCGTCGCGAGCTCGCCGCGATGAAAGCAGGTCCGCTCGCCGGTATGGCAGGCCGGGCCCGCCGGCTCGACCAGGGCCAGCAGCGCATCGCCGTCGCAGTCGTAGCGGATCGCCTTGAGCGCCTGGACGTTGCCCGACGTGGCGCCTTTGTGCCACAGCTCCCGCCGCGAGCGGCTGAAGAAGTGCATCTCTTTGGTCGCGCGCGTGCGCGCGAGGGCCTCGGCGTTCATGTAGGCCAGGGTCAGCACCTCGCCGGTGCGCCAATCCTGGACCACGCACGGGACCAGCCCGCGCTCGTCGTAGGCGATCTCAGAGTCATCCACCGGCCACGATTCTAGGGCGGCTCGTGCCGGGGCGGCGACCGGCGGCGAGGCGACCGCGACGGGGTGGCAATCGCCTTCCGTGTATCACCGAGCCCGGTCGCGCGCTCTCAACTGACACCTTCCGCGGAGTTACCGTGACCAGACAGCACGAAGTTACACGTCCGCGCGAGCTCCGAGAGCCGCTCGAGGTCTCGGGCCGCCGCCTCCTCGCGATCGAGTGCGGCACGGTAGGCCGAGTATGCGCCCGAGCGGCTCCCCGACAAGTCCGCCGACCATGCCCGGAGTGCCAGTTCGGAGTCTGTCTCGGCCGCCAGCCACGCCAGATACGCGTCGTCAATCAGGCGAACGCCGATCTCGGCAACTGCCTGGATGTCGTTGTCGATGATCATCTCATGCTCCTTCGTCGGTTGACACGAGCGCGAGCGCGCCGTCGTCTTCCAGCTCTTGCCGGAGTCGCCCCAGCGCTCGTGCGCGTGTGGGTCCGATGCTCCCGATCGGGATCACGAGGGCAGCTGAGATCTCGTCGTAGGGCATTCGCGGCTCCGCCATCAGCAGGCTCAGCAACGCGCGGTCGCTCGCGCGCAGACGGGAGAAGCTCCGCCACAGCGCCCGGTCGCGCTCTTCCAGCACCAGCAGCTGGTGCGCCGGGGCTTCGCTGCAATCGTCGTAGAGCTCCTCGTCGCCGAGCAGAACCTGTCGCTGCGCGTGGCGCAACGTGCGCAGTGACTCGCGGCGTGCCGTCGTCACCAACCACGCGCCGATGTGCGCCGGCTCCTTGACGCGATGAATGTGCTCGAGCAGTCGCAGCCAGGTCGCCTGAGCCACATCTCCGACGTCGGCGTCGCTCAGGCGGTGCGCGCGAGCCACCCCCCACACCAGCCCGCTGAATTCGCGCACGAGCTCATCCCATCCCCGCCGGTCGCCCGCCGCCGCCGACCGCACGAGCTCGACGACCGTCTCGGTTGCGAGGCGTTGGCGGCCCGAGCGCGAGCGGACGAGCGGTCTCACCGCCGCCTGACTGCCGCGGCGGGCGTGCGGCCGCGCGAGCGCAGAGCGTCGTTTGGGCGGGCGTCGCGTTCGATGGCTGGGAACGCGCTCGCTCGCGTCCGGTTTGAGGTGCTGAGGCTGAACCGTCATGCCGCCGAACCCCCTTTTGCGTTGACGATCGAGGCGGTGATCGGGCACGCCAAACGTAGGCGGCGCCCGGCGGCTCCACATCGGGAAGGCTCGTTATTGCCGCGGCCGAGAGCTCGTTATCTTTGCCCGTACGGTCGTTACGAGGCGACCGCTCTTCACCGCCGACCGGCAGCGGTCGTGAGCCACTTCGTGGTCGGTATCGCTCTGATAAGTTGGCCGAATCGGGGTGCATCACTCAGGTGCAAGGGGAGTCGCCTGATGTCGAGTCGGGGCGGATCTGCTCGACCCCGTGCGTGCCGTCCTTCCAACGCAGCGCGTGTCCCGGGCCGGCGTCTCTAGTCCAAAGCTCGCGGGGCGAGACCGCGAGCTCGAGAGCCTGCGCGCCGCGCTGGCCGCGGCCGAAGAGCGACGTCCGTCGCTGCTGCTCCTGACCGGCGACGGAGGCGTCGGCAAGACCCGCCTCGTGCACGAGCTTCAGGCGATCGCCGAAGACCGTGGCGCATGCGTTCTCCGCGGCGAGTGTCTGGAGTTGTCCTTCGGCGAGCTGCCCTACGCGCCGATTGCCGAAGCCTTGCGAGATGTCGACGAGGCCGTCCTCGAGAGCGCCCTGTCGAAGCTGCCGCCCGCGGCGCGACAGGAGCTCGGCCATGTCTTTCCCGACACGGTGCGCGGCGACGCCGGCGTAAGCGCCCTGGATGACCGCTTCGGCCAGTCGCGTCTGTTCGGCTGGATCCTCGCCCTGCTGCGCAACCTGTGCGGAAGCTCAGCGGTTGTCCTGGTCATCGAGGACATCCACTTCGCCGACGCCTCCTCGCGCGACTTCCTGCGCTTCCTCGTCCACAACCTCCGCGCTGAGCGCCTGCTGGCGATCGCCACCGCGCGCGCCGGCGAGCTGCACCGCGAGCATCCGGCGCGGGCGCTGGTCGGCGATCTCGTCCGCCACGAGCGGGTGACGCGCGTCGAGCTACGGTCGTTGTCCGAGGAGGCCGTCTACGCGCAGGTCGAGGGCATCCTCGGAACCAGCCCGACGGCCGACCTCGTGCGCGCGCTGTTCGCGCGCACCCAGGGCAATCCCTTCTACACCGAAGAGCTCCTGGCCGCGGGGCCCCGCGACGTCACGGTGCTCCCTGAGACGCTGCGCGACGCGCTCCTGCTGCGCGCCGACAAGCTGAGCGCCCCGGCGCGCGAGGTCCTGCGGCTGCTCGCCACCGCCGGGCGCACGGTCGACGAGGATGTCCTCGAGCGCGCCGCGGGCATGCCTCGATCCGAAGTCGAGTCGGCCCTGCGGGAGTGCATCGATCACCACGTGCTGGTCTGCGATCACAGCACGGGCGAGTACACCGTTCGCCATGCGCTCGCCGCCGAAGCCGTCTACGGCGATCTGCTTCCGGTCGAGCGAGCCTCGCTGCACCGCCGGCTTGCCGACGCGCTGGAGCAGGTCGCCCGGGCGGACAACGCCGCCGACCGAGCCCACCATTGGCAGCTCGCGCACGAGCCGGCGCTCGCGCTGCGGGCGTCGATCGAGGCCGGTCTTGGCGCTGAGCGCGTGTTCGGCTACAGCGAGGCCCTCGCCCACTTCGAGCGTGCGGTCGAGCTCTGGGGGCAGGTGACACCCGGCGCGGAAGCTTCGCCGCTCGATCTGGTCGGGCTGCTCGCGCGTGCCGCGCAGGCGGCGCGATGGACGGGCGACTCCGAGCGGGCGCGCCGGCTCTGTCAGCAGGCGCTTGACTGCTTCGATCACGCGGCGGACCCACTGCGGGCCGCGCAACTGCTCGAGCGCCTCGGGCGCTACGAACCATGGGACGTCGACGCCTCGCTGGCGGCGTTTCGCCGGGCGCTCAGCCTGACGCCTGACTCGCGGCCCGAGCAGCGCATGCGTCTGTACGTGGACGAGGCGCTGGCACTGTCGTTCCGCGGCCGCTGGGAGCAGACGCGTGAGAAGGCAACGCAGGCGATCGCGCTGGCTCAGGGCGAAGAGACCCTCGCTTGCGAGAGCTCGGCGCGCGCGCTCCTCGGCTTGGCCACGGCGTTCCTGGGCGACTTCTCGTCCGGCGAGCGGCATCTCCGCCACGCGCTGAAACTGGCCGAGCGCGCTTCGGTCACCGAGGACCTGGTGCAGACTCACCTCGACCTCGGCGAGGTCCTGCGCCTGCAGGGGCGGATCGAGGCGGCGCTGGAGGTGATGTCGGACGGCGAGCCGGTCGCCCTCGCCCGTGGAGCGATTCCGTACGGCAACTTCATGGCCGCCAACGCCGCTGACGATCTGTTCCAGCTCGGAAGGTGGGACGAGGTGCAGGCGCGCCTCGACGACCTCGCCGGCAGAGACCTCCACCGGCCGGCCGAGCTGCTGACCGCGAGCCTGGCGGCGCGTCTCGACGCCGCGCGCGGCCACCTCGACGAGGCGGCGGCCCGCTTCGCGGCCGCCGCCGAGCTGTGTCAGGCGCTCGACCTCGTCGAGTTCGTCCCCGCCGTCTACAGCGGCTACGCCGAGCTCGAGCTGTGGCGCGGGCGCCCGGAAGCGGCTCGCGAGCGAATCGCCACGGGTCTCTCGCTGTTGGGCACGGAGGAAAACCTCCTTCACGTGCCGGTGTTGCATTCGACGGGCGCGCGCGCCGAAGCCGACATCGCCGAAACGACCCGCGCGCGGCACGATCCTGAAGCGGCGGCCGAAGCGGCCGCGGCCGTGAAACGCCACCATGACCGTCTGACCACGTTGATCGCGGCTCACGTCATGGCGAGCCCGCCGCCGGAGGCCCGCGCGCACCTGGCGCTCTGCGCCGCCGAGCTCACGCGCGCCCGCCGGCGTCCGACTCCCGCCGCGTGGGCCGAGGCGGCCTCGCTCTGGCAGCGCCACGGCAATCCGTACCGCGTCGCCTACGCGGCCTTCCGCCACGCCGAGGCGTGCGTCCACGCGCGCGCCCCGCGACCGGACGCGCAGGCGGCGCTCGAGACGGCGACCGCGATCGGCGGGCGGCTTCGCGCCGAGCCGCTCCAGGCGGCGACCCGCTCCCTGGCCCGCCGCGCGCGCCTGACGGCCGAGCCACACCCCGAGCCACAGCAAGGCGGCGCGGGCGCGGCTTCGCCGCCCGAGCAACCGAACCCGTTCGGCCTGACCGACCGCGAGCTCGAGGTGCTTCGCCTGCTCGGCGCCGGGCTCACCAATCGCGAGATCTCCCAGGCGCTGTTCATCAGCCAGCACACCGCGGGCGTCCACGTCTCGCACATCCTCGGCAAGCTCGGCGTGCCCAACCGCGTGATGGCCGCGGCGGCGGCCGAGCGGCTGGGCCTCGGACCGCACGCGTGAGCGAGCGACCTGGTGTTCGTGCTCGCGGTCACCCGGGTCCCATGGCGTCCGCCCCGTCTGACGGCGTGCGGTTCGCCTCGGCCGCGGGCCGCTGGGTGCTGGCGGCGACGGTGCTGGGATCGGGGATGGCACAGCTCGACGCGACGGTCGTCAACGTGGCGCTGCCGTCGATCGGGCGCGATCTACACGCCCGCGTCAGCGCGCTTCAGCTCGTGGTCACCGCCTACTCGGTCACGCTCGCGGCGCTGATCCTGCTCTCCGGCACGCTCGGCGACCGGCTCGGCCGCCGGCGCGTCTTCGTGGTCGGTGTCGTCTGGTTCAGCGCGGCGTCGGCCGTGTGCGCGGCGGCGCCCAGCGTGGGGGTGCTGGTCGGGGCGCGGGCTCTGCAGGGAGTCGGCGGGGCACTCCTGACGCCGGGGAGCCTGGCGATCATCGAGGCGACGCTGGTGAAGTCCGACCGGGGGCAGGCGATCGGCGCCTGGTCGGCCCTGGGCGGGGTGGCGGCGGCGATCGGTCCACTCTTGGGGGGCTGGCTCGTGCAGGCGGTGTCCTGGCGCGCGATCTTCGTGATCAACCTACCTCTCGGATGTCTGGTGGCGTGGCTGGCCGTGCGCCACGTCCCGGAGAGCCGCGACGAGACGATCTCCGGCCGGTTGGACTATGCGGGTGCGATCCTGGCCACCGCCGGTCTCGCCGGTGCGACCTATGCGCTGGTCGAGGGTCCGAGCCGCGGCCTCGGCTCGCCGGCGGTGTTGGCGAGCGCGATCGTGGGGATCGCCGGCCTGGTCGGGTTCGTCGCGCTCGAGCGGCGGATCGAGCATCCGATGTTGCCGCTGGACATCTTCGCCTCGCGGCAGTTCACGGCCGCCAACCTGGTCACGTTCGTGGTCTACGCCGCTCTGGGTGGGGTGTTCTTCCTGCTGGTGGTGGTCCTGCAAACCTCGCTGGGCTACTCGCCGGTGGCCGCCGGCGCGGCCTCGCTGCCGGTGACCGTGCTGATGCTCGGGTTGTCCTCACGCGCGGGCGCGCTGGCGCAGCGCATCGGCCCGCGGCTGCCACTCACGATCGGGCCGCTGTTGATCGCCGCTGGGATGCTGCTGATGACCCGCATCGGCCCAGGCTCGAGCTACAGCGAAGCGGTGCTGCCGGCCGTGATCGTGTTCGGCCTCGGGCTCGCCACCACGGTGGCGCCGGTCACCATGACCGTGCTGGCGGCCGCCGACGAGCGCCACGCGGGCGCCGCCTCCGGGATCAACAACGCCGTCGCGCGGACGGCCGGGCTGCTCGCGGTCGCGCTGCTGCCGGCGATCGCCGGGCTGACCGGGGGCGCCTTCCAGCAGCCGGACGTGCTCGCCGCGGGATTTCACACCGCCATGCTGGTCAGCGCGGGTCTGGCCGCCGCCGGCGGGCTGCTGGCGCTGGCGACGATCTCGAACGACCTCCCGGCCGAGGCGGAGCAGGCGCCGGCACCGAAGCACCATCTCCACTGTGCGGTGGCGGGACCGCCCGCACAGCCGCGCTCCGGCGGAAGTCGAGTGGACGCCAAGCCCGTCGTGCCCTAGTTTGAGGGCACCGCGCCTGCGGCGTGGCGGTCAGACCGCACGACGAGCGGAGCCACGGATGCAGATTGACGCCATCCATCACATCCCCTGCATCGCCGCCGACGCGCGCGGTCGGCTACCCGGACCGCGACACCTTCCACGAGACCTCCGGCGAGGAACACAGTTACGGTATCGCTCGAGGGGTGAGAAGGTGTGTGTAACTACACGCGAGCTTCACCGGTCCTACTCGATCCCGAGCCGGTCGAGCATTCGCTCGTCGGCGCGCCAGTGCCGGCGCACCCGCACCCGGAGCTCCAGGTGCACCTGCACGCCGAGCTCGAGCTCGATCGCCTTACGCGCGGCCATCCCAATTCCCTTGACCATCTGACCGCGAGCGCCGATCACAATCGCCTTCTGGGACTCGGTCTCGACCAGGACCACCGCTTCGATCCGCACCAGGCCCGGTCGGGCCTCTTGCATCGACTCGACCTGTACCTCGACGGCGTGCGGCATCTCCTCGCGGGTGCGGGCCAGGACCTGCTCGCGCACCAGCTCGGCCACGCGCATCGACTCGTCCTGGTCGGACCACTGCCCGGCCTCGAAGTAGAACGGTCCTGGCGGCAACAGCGAGACCAGATGGTCGAGCAGCGGCCGCATCCCCGAGGAGGTCCGCGCCGAGACCGGAAACACCTCGACCTCCCCGGGCAGGGGCAGGTCTGCCGCGGCCTGCAGCGCCGCTGCCGTCCGCGCCCGGTCGCAGCGATCGACCTTGTTGACCGCCACCACCACCGGCACCGGCGATCCGGTGAGCAGGGCGGCGATGAACCGGTCCCCGGGCCCGACCCCCTGCTCGGCGTTGAGAACGAACAGGCAGCCGTCGGCGTCGGCGAGCTCGCGCTCCACCCGCCGCTGCATCCGCTCGGTCAGCGCGTCACGCGGGCGCTGGACGCCGGGCAGGTCGACCAGCACCAGCTGCCAGTCCGCTCCGGTGGCCACCCCGCGAATCGCCCGGCGGGTGGTCTGGGGCTTGTCGGAGACGATCGCCACCTTCGCGCCGACGATCGCGTTGGTCAGCGTCGACTTGCCCACGTTGGGCCGCCCGGCCACGGCGACGAAGCCCGAGCGGGTGCGTCCGCCGGCGCTCACGTCAACCAGCGCATCAGCTCCGCCTGCAGCGCCAGCATCTCGCCGTCGTCGGCCTCGTGGTCCATGCCGGTGAGATGCAGCGCGCCGTGCACCACCGCCTCGCGGACATCGGCCGTGTGCTCCGGGCAGACCACGATGTCTCCGAGCTCCCGCGGGCCCGCCGACGGGCCGGCCTCGTCGACCCCGAACGAGAGCACGTCGGTCGGCTCGTCCCGCGCGCGGAACCGGCGGTTGAGCTCGCGGATCCGGTCCTCGTCGACGAACTCGATCGCGACGTGCCCGTGGTCGATCCCGGCCGAGGCCAGCGCCAGCGCGCATAGCTCCTGCACCTCGGTCGCGGTCGGGGCGTGCGGCGCGACGCCGTCGGCCCCGATCACCTCGATCTCGAGCTCTCCGTCGCGGTCGCCCACGCCGTCGGCCTCGTGGGTCACGCCCGCCGGCGTGGCCGCAGCTCGGGCGCGAGCCGCTGCGCGTGCTCGTTGTAGGCAGCGACGATCCGGCGCACGAGCTTGTGGCGGACGACGTCCTCGTCGCCGAAGCGAACGAATTCGATGCCCTCCACGTCCTTGAGGATGTCCGAGACGACGATCAGCCCGGAGTCCTGCTCGCGCGGCAGGTCGATTTGGGTGATGTCGCCGGTGACCACCATCTTCGAGTTGAAGCCGAGCCGGGTGAGGAACATCTTCATCTGCTCCGGGCTCGTGTTCTGAGCCTCGTCGAGGATGATGAAGCTGTCATTGAGGCTCCGGCCGCGCATGAACGCCAGCGGTGCCACCTCGATCACTCCGCGCTCCAGGTACTGCGAGACGCGGTCGGGCTCGAGCATGTCGTGCAGCGCGTCGAACAGCGGCCGCAGGTACGGGTCGACCTTGGCCATGAGATCGCCGGGGAGGAAGCCGAGGCGCTCTCCCGCCTCGACCGCGGGGCGGGTGAGGATGATCCGGTTGACCTCGCGACGGCTGAGCGCGGCCGCGGCGAGGGCCACGGCGAGGAAGGTCTTGCCGGTGCCGGCCGGACCGATGCCGAAGGTGATCGTGGTCCGGCGGATCGAGTCGACGTAGCGCTTCTGGTTGACCGTCTTCGGCGCCACCTTGGTTGCCCGGTGGCGCCAGACCACGTCCTCGAGGATCCCGGCCGGCGACTCGTGGGCGTCGAGCGCCCGCGTCACCGCCTCGATCGTCCCCGGCGCGATCTCGTGGCCCTGGGCGATCAGCTCCGAGAGCTCCCGTACCACCGCGGCGGCGGCGTCGACGTCCTCGGCCTCGCCCTCGAGCGTGAGCATGTTGCCGCGCAGGTAGACGTCGCATTTCAGGTGGCCCTCGAGCGCCCGCAGGACGGCGTCCTCGCTGCCGGCGAGCTCGGTGGCCACGGCGTTGTCGAGCTCGAGCTGCCTACGCACTCAAAGCCTCGCGCACGCGCGCGGAGGCGCGCTTGCCGTCCGCGCGGCCGCCGGCCTTGGCCATCACGGCCTTCATCACCTGGCCCATGTCCTTGGCGCTCGCGGCCCCGGTCTCCGCGATCGCCGCCGCGACGATCGCGTCGAGCTCCCGGTCGTCGAGCTCGGCGGGCAGGTATCCCGCGATGATCCTGGCCTCCGATTCCTCCTGGGCGGCGAGCTCCGGCCGGCCGCCGTCGCGGAACTGCGAAGCAGCGTCGAGGCGCCGCTTGCGCTCGCGGCGAAGCACCGCGAGCTCGTCGCCCGGACCCTCCTTGGCGTCCTTCTGCAGCTCGCTCAGCACCAGGCGCAGCGCGCCCACGCGCTCCTTCTCCCCGGCCTTCATCGCGGAGGTCATATCGGCTCGAACCTGCTCCAGTACGGTCACCCTCCCAGGATAGCCCCGGCGCGGATGCCATCGGCGAACAGCTCGAGGCAGTGCACGTCGACCAGCGACCCGCGCGCCGCCGCCCCTGCCGGCAGGTAGCAGCGCGTGTAGTCGGCGGTATAGCCGGAGCACTGCGAGGCGGCCACCTTGTCGACCAGCACGCGCTCGTGGGCGCCCAGCTTGGCCGCCCGGTGATGGCGCGAGCGCACCTCGGAGAAGCCCCGCATCGCCTGCGAGCGGCGCTTCTTCTCCGCCGGCGGGACGCGGTCGCCGAGCCGCTCGGCCACCGTCCCCGGGCGCGGCGAGTAGGGGAAGGTGTGCACGCGGGTGATCCCGGCCGCCTCGACCGCCGCCAGCGTGCGGGCGAACGCCGGCTCGTCTTCGGTCGGGAACCCGACGATCACGTCGGTGGTGACGTTCACCGCCGGGATGACCGCGCGCAGCGCCTCGACGTGGCGCAGGTACTCGGCCGCGGTGTAGTGACGGCCCATCGCCGCCAGCACGCCGTCGTCGCCGGATTGCAGCGGGATGTGGAGATGGGGACAGACCTTGGGCTCGGCGGCCAGCGCCCGCATCAGCGAGTCCTTGACGTGGATCACCTCGACGCTCGAGAGCCGGACCCGCTCGACGCCGGGCACCCGAGCGAGCTCGAGCATCAGATCCCCGAGCTCGAGGCCGCGCTCGGGATCCCGGTAGTCGCCCACGCTGATGCCCGTCACGACCAGCTCCGGCTGACCGCGCTCCACCCGCCGGCGCGCCTCCGCCAGCACCGCCGAGGCGGGGCGCGAGCGCGCGTCGCCGCGCACGGTCGGGATGATGCAGTAGGCGCAGTGGCAATCGCATCCGTCCTGCACCTTGATGAAGCCCCGGGTGCGGGAGCTCGGCTCGTCGGTCGTCTCGCGGGCGAGGACGTCGTGCTCGACGTCGGCGCAGGCACCGAGGCCCTCGGCCATCGCGCCGGCGACGTCCTCGGCGGTGCCGACGAACGGCCGGACGCGGGGGTCAAGCGCGGCGAACCGCCCAGCGGCGAGGTTGACCGCGCAGCCGGCGACGAACACCTGCTCGGCGTGGCTCAGCGAGCGGCGTACGGCCTGGCGGGACTTAGCCTCGGCCTCGCCGGTGATGCAGCACGTGTTGACCACGTGCAGGTCGGCGTCGGCTTCCTCGACCTCCGTGTGCCCGGCGTGGAGCAGCGCCTGCCGCGCGAGCATGGCGTCCGCCTGGGACACCTTGCACCCGAGGAACTTGACCGCGAACCCTGTCACTGCGGCCGCACGGTAGCGCGGTCGCCCGCTCAGCGAAGTAGGCCGCTCGCGACCGGCGGATCGTCGTACGCCACGTCCGCCGTGGCCGGCCATGGTGTCCTCGTGACGGCACGGTCTGAGAGGAGAGAGCACTCAGTCGAGAAACCAGCACGAGGCTTGGGCCGTGGGGCGACGGCATCGAGGAGCAGGCCACCGAGCGTCACGCCGATCGCGAGCGGATTGAACATCCTGGATTCACCTCCTTCGCACCTGGATCGCAGCGTCGCGGGAAGGATCGGGCTTCGCCGCGCGCCCGGCATCGGCCGCGTGGCCAGCATTCGAGCCCGGCGGGTTGTCCACGCGTGTGAGCCGGCGGCGGCGCGGACGCTACGCGGCGCTCGAGTCGGCCACCGCGGCGCCGCCGCTTTCGTGCTGCCTGAGCTGCGAGGGCACGACGTGCTCGGCCAGGCGCGGCGGGTGGCCGAGCTGTCCGAGCTCGGCGACGTCGCGCGGGAACCAGAAGTCCATCGTCCAGTCGGCGATCAGGCGGACCTTCGACTTGAAGCCGGGGATCCAGGCCAGGTGATAGAAGCGCGCGATCGCCCAGGCCGGGAAGCCGCGCACGCGGGCGCCCATCAGGTTCGCCACCGCATTTTGGCGACCGAGGTCGGCGAACGCGCCGAGCGTCTTGAACCGAAACGGCTGGATCTCGGGGCGGTGACCGAGGGCGGCGGCCACGTTGTGGGCCATCAGCTTGCCCTGACGGATCGCATGCTGGGCGGTCGGCGGGCACGCCTCGCCGGGGCGCGCCGGATCGGGGATCGCCGCGATGTCGCCGAGCGCCCACACGTTCTCATAGCCGGACACCCGCATCGTCTCGTCGCAGACGATGCGGCCGCGATCGAGCGGGAGGCCGAGCCGCTCGGCCACGGGGCTCGCCTTCACACCGGCGGTCCAGCAGACGGTCCGGCACGGAATCGTCTCACCGGTGGAGAGCTCGACCGCCGCGTCGGTAACGCGGGTGACCTGGGTCTCGAGCATCACCTCGAGACCACGCCGGCGCAGGAGCCTCAGCGTGAAGCCGGCCAGCTCGGGCTGGATCTCCGGCATGATCCGGGGGGCGGCGTCGACCAGTACCCAGCGCATCCCCGTCTGCCGGCAGCGCGGGTAGTGGATGAGGACATCGGTGGCGAAGTCATAGAGCTCGGCGGCGCCCTCGAGCCCGGCGTAGCCGCCGCCGACGAAGACGAAGTTCAGGTACTGCCGGCGCAGGTCGACGTCGTCGGTCGCCTCGGCCGCCTCCAGGTGGCGCACGAGCCGGTTGCGCAGCGAGATCGCCTCCGAGATGGTCTTGAAGCCGATCGCGTGGTCGCCGAGGCCGGGGATCGGGGCGGCGCGCGAGACCGACCCGAGCGCCACGACCAGCTGGTCGTAGTCGAAGTCGACCGATTCACCCGCCGCCAGCTCGACGCGGAGCGCCCGCCGCGACGGGTCGCCGCCGGTCACCCAGCCGAGGCGCAGCTCGGTGTGCTTCAGGCGTTCGCGGAGCGGGACGACGACGTGGCGGGGCTCGAGCGTGCCGGCCGCCGCGCCGGGCAGCAGCGGCGTGTAGAGCATGTAGTTGACGTCACTGACCAGCGTGACCGGGACCTCGGCGGGCAGGATCCGCTCGAGCGTCCTGGCCGTGTAGTAGCCGCCGAAGCCGCCGCCGGCGATGACCACGTGCTGCGGCATGCCGCGAACCTACCCTCAGGCCTCGGCCGCGAACAGGGCCGCCGCCCAGTCGCCGCGCTCGCGACGCGAGCGCTCGACCAGCCCGAGCGCCGTGAACGCCGGCGCCACGCGGTCGACCTCGCCGGCCAGCAGCCCGCTGGCGATCACCTGGCGCGGGCGCCGCGGGGCCGTGCGCAGGCGCTCCGCCCAGATGAGCAGCAGCGGCGCGAGCAGGTTGGCCGCCACGGTCGGGCGCGGCTCGGCCGGCTCCCGGCGCAGGTCGTGGCGGCGGACCTCGAGCGCGACCCCGTTGACCCGCGCGTTCTCGGCGGTGGCCTCGAGGCTGGCGGGATCGTTGTCGAGCGCCAGCACGGGGCTCCAGCCCAGCCGCGCGGCGGCGATCGCCAGCACGCCGGAGCCGCAGCCGAGGTCGGCGAAGCCGCCCCCCGGATCCAGCTCCAGCATCAACTCGAGGCACAGCCGCGTGGTGGCGTGCGCGCCGGTGCCGAACGCCCGGCCGGGGTCGATCACGAGGTCGATCGGCGTCTCCGCGGGGGGTTCCCACGGCGGGCGTACGGTGAGCCGGCCTGCGAGCACCAGCGGACGGTGAAACTCGCGCCAGCGCCGCTCCCAGTCGTCGGCGACCTCGCTCGTGCTGACCTCGATCAGCGCCTCGCCGGCCACGGCCTTCAGCTCGGGCAGCGCCGGCAGCTCTCCGTCCGCGCCGTAGACGGCGTACTCGACCACGTCCTCGCCGATGTCGAGCTCCTCGACACCGCCGGGCGCCAGCTCGAGCAGCTCGGCGAGGACGACCTCGGCATCTCCGCGCGCCACCCGCAGCGCGAGGCGGAGCATCAGTGGTGCCCGAACGCTCGCCTGAGCTTGCCGAACACCCCTTCGTCGGTGCGCAGGTTGTGGTCGGTCATCGAGTCGGCGAGCCGCTCGTAGAGCTCCCGCTGGCCGCGGCTCAATTGGCGCGGGGTGACCACGTTGACGACGACCCGGAGGTCACCGCTGCGCCGGCCTCGCAAAGTGGGCATCCCGGCGCCGCGCACCACCAGTTGGTCGTGAGGCTGGGTGCCGGCGGGGATCTCGAGCTCGGCCTGCCCGTCGACGGTCGGCACCTCGACCGTCGTCCCGAGCGCGGCCAGCGGCGCGGAGACGTCGACCACGGTGATCAGGTCGTCGCCGTCGCGCAGGAAGCGCGAGTCCTCGCGCACGCGGATGAGGACGTAGAGATCGCCGGAGGGGCCGCCCCGCTCCCCGGCGTGGCCGCGCCCGGCGATGCGGATCCGCTGCCCGTCGCCGATCCCGGCCGGCACGTCGACCGAGACGCGCGGGCGCTCGACCCGGCGGCCCCGGCCCCGGCACACGTGGCAGGGCTCCCGCGCGACGCGTCCGTCGCCGGCGCACTGATCGCACACCGTGGCGCGAACCATCTGGCCGAACGGCGTGCGCGACACCGTTCGCAGCTGGCCGCTGCCCTGACAGCGCGGGCAGGTCTCGATCGGCGTCCCCGGCTCGGCCCCGTTGCCGCGGCAGTGCTCGCAGGCCACCACGGCCTCGTAGCTGACCTCCACCGAGCTCCCGTGGGCGGCGTCGGCGAGGCTGATCTCGGCGGTCACCGCGACGTCCCCACCCTGGACGGCGCCGCCGGGCCGCCCCCCGCCGAACGCGCCGCCGAAGCCGCCCCCGAACCCGCCACCGCCGAAGAACGCCTCGAAGATGTCCGCCACCGAGCCGAAGGTGTCGAAGTTCGGCGCGTAGCCACCGGTCCGCAGGCCCTCGTGCCCGTAGCGGTCGTAGGTGGCGCGCCGCTCCGGGTCGGAAAGCACCTCGTAGGCCTCCGCGGCCTGCTTGAACTTGTCCTCGGCCGAGGGGTCGTGGCGGTTGACGTCGGGATGAAGCTCGCGCGCCAGCCGGCGGAAGGCCTTCTTGATCGCGGCATCGTCGGCGTCCCGGGAGACGCCGAGGACCTCGTAGTAATCCCGCGTCGCACTCATCGTCAGCGCTCGTCGTAGACGTCGGCGATGAAGCTCGAGAGTTGCGCGGCCGCATCCCGGACCGACGTGATCGCCCGTCCGTAGTCCATCCGCAGCGGCCCGATCACCGACACGGCTCCCAGCCGCCGCTGTGGCAGCCCGTACCCGGCGGCCACCAGGGCCAGCGAGCGAAGCGCCGGCGCATCGTTCTCCGTCCCGATCCGGACCAGCACGTCACGTTCGGACAGGGCGGAGCGAAGCACTCCGAGGAGCGTCACGCGCCGCTCGAGCATGTCCATCAGCGCGTTCAGGTCGGAGATGTCGCTCAGGCGTTCGCCGCGCAGCAGGCGCGCGGTCCCGTCCACGTAGAGCGTCTCGCCGGCGCTCTCCTCGAGCGCCGTGAACACCGGCGCCAGCGCCTCGAGGAACGCCGACTCGGTGCTCGAGAGCGAGGGGTCGTGCAGCCGCTGGTGGAGCATGCGGGCGCCCAGGCCGAGGCCGACCAGCCGCTCGTTCAGGTAGCTGGCGGCCCAGTCGGCCAGGCCGGCGTCGACCGGCGCCGAGAACGTGAACAGCCGCTTGCTGACACCGCCGGTCGAGGTGATGACCACGACCATCAGCACCTGCGGCTGGAGCACCAGAACCTCGATGTGGCGGATGGTCGAGGTGTCGATCGGGGGCGCGGTGACGATCGCCAGCAGGTTGGTGACCTGGGAGAGCGTCTCGGTGGTCACCCGCATCGCCTCGTCGAGCTCCCGGCGCACCAGCGAGAGCGAGAGCCGGGGGCCGGTGTCCTGGCTTGGCAGCAGGCGATCGACGAAGTAGCGGTAACCCGCTTCGGTGGGCACCCGGCCGGCTGACGTGTGCGGGTGCGCCAGCAGCCCGAGCTCCTCCAGGCAGGCGAGCTCGTGGCGGATCGTCGATGGGCCCCAGCGGAAGCCCGCGGCCAGCGCCTTCGACCCCATCGGCAGGCCTTCGTCGAGATAACCCTCGACCACCTTGCGCAGCACCAGTTCCTGACGTTCGGTCAGCACGGGTCTGATTGTAGGTCGGCGCTCAGCACCGCTTCCGGGGTCTCAGCGCGCGAGCTCGGCGACCGCATTGCGGATGATCCGGCGGCCCCCCTGAACCGCCTCGGAGTGCACGACGCTCACCTCACCCGACGGCGCCTGCACGGTGCCCCGCACGACGATCTCCTCCTCGAGGCGGCCCATCCCCCGGAACTCGACCGAGAGCCGCTTCAGCTTCTCGGGGCCGCCCGCGGCGTCGCAGTGCGCCCGCGCCACCTGGGCCATCGTCCACAGCCCGTGGACGATCCGACCCGGCAGGCCGACCTGCCGGGCGAAGTCCTCGTCGATGTGAATCGGGTTGAAGTCCCCGGAGGCTCCGGCGTAGCGGACGGTGACGTAGCGATCCGGGGTGACCGTCAGCTCGATCGCCTGGCCCGCTTCGAGGCTCATCCGGCGCCCCTCACGATGTTCGTCCACACCCCGGCGCACACCGGGTCGCCGCGCTGGTTGCGCGACTCGGTCTCGAACACGTAGAACCCCATCCCGGCGCGCTCGGAGATGTCGCTCACCCGCGCGGTCGTGGTGATCTCGTCGCCGGCGACGACGAGCTCGCCCCAGCGGAAGTCCTGGGCCCCGTGCACCATCATCGCGAAGTCGATCCCGATCTCGGGATCGAACAGCGCCGGCACGACCGAGCGGCTCGCGTAGACCACCGCGAACATCGGGGGAGCGACGACATCGGCGTAACCCGCGCCGCGGGCCGCCTCGGGGTCGAAGTACAGTGGATTCGTCTCCCCCACCGCGGCGGCGTACTCGCGCACCTTCTCGCGCCCGACCGCATAGGTCGTGGGCGCGAACATCTTGCCGATCGCCTCGGTATTGACGGCCACGGTCGCGCAGTGTTATCAAATGATCACCGGCACGGCGCCGCCATCGGCCGACCATGCCGCCCCGGCGACATTGGCGGCGGCCTCCGAGCAGAGGAAGACGATCACCGCGGCGATCTCCTCCTCGCGGCCGAGCCGGCCGAGCGGCGTCCGGCCCGCGGTCGCCTCGAGCACCTCTTCCCGGTTGACGCCGCTGGCCGCGGCCGCCTGGTCGGCCAGGCCGCCGGGGCCGAGCCACAGCCGCCCGGCGATCGGGCCCGGAGCGATCGCGTTGATCAGCACTCCGCGAGAGGCATACGCGTCGGCAAACGCACGCGAGAGCGAAAGCTCGGCCGCCTTGCCAACCGAATAGGCCACGTTGGTCTGCGACGGCCGCTTGCCCGAGGACGAGCACACGTTGACGATCCGGCCCCAGCCGCGCTCGGCCATGGCCGGCGCCGCCGCGCGCATCAACCGCATCGGCGCCATCACGCAGAGCTCCCACTGCGCCTGCCACTCCGCATCGGTCAGCTCGGCAAGCGGCCGAACCGCACTGGTGCCGGCGTTGTTGACCAAAACATCGACCCGCCCGAAGCGCTCCCGGCACCCGGCGAGGACGCGCTCTCCGGCGTCGGCATCGGTGACGTCAAGCGCCAGTACCTCGGCGTCGGCGCCCGTGCTGCGGCAGGCGTCGGCGACCGCGGCGAGGCCTCGCTCGGTGCGTCCGACCAGCAGGATCGCGGCGCCTTCGGCCGCGAGCGCGATCGCCGTCGCCCGGCCGATCCCGCCCGCGGCGCCGGTGATCACGCAGGCGCGGTCGCGCAGCCCGAGGTCCATGCCAGGAAGCTGTCACATCGGCTCGGGGACCGGTGCGCCGGTCGGAAAGCCGCGCCCCGCGTACTCGGCGTAGTAGCCGCGCCAGGTATCGGTCTCGTGGGGCCGCTCCGCCGGCGACCCGGCGAGCGCGTCCGCGAGCGCGTCGAGGCATCGATGCCAGCCGGCGGCGTCGCGCGCCGCCTTCTCCCGAGCATCGAGGGCGACGGTGAAGCTGAGCCGGCAGGCCGGACCGCCGTCGGCCGGCTCGAGCTCGAAGCGCAGGTGATCCTCGCCCCAGTAGAAGGCGAACAACCGCGGCGGATCGAGCTCGGTCACCCGCCCCCGCATCGCCGTCGGCGCGTCGAGCGGCATGTGCTCGAAGGTGAACGCCATCGCCCCGCCGACCCGCAGGTCGACCTCGACCCGGGACGGAAACCAGTGCGCGAGCTCGGACGGCTCGGTGATCGCCCGCCACACCGCCTGCACTGGATGGGCAAGCCGGCGCTCAAAGCGCAGGGTGGGGCGTTCGGCGCCGGTGAACGTCGCGTGCATGGTCATCTCCCTTGGCTGGTGGTGTTGAGCCGGCGCTCGAGGGCGTCGA
>JAFAXX010000101.1 GCA_019240655.1 Solirubrobacterales bacterium | reverse complement strand
TCGAAATCCGCGAGGAACTGCTGCTCGAAGATTCGGCGGACGGTGTCGATCGAGAAATGCAGATCGATCGCGTGCCGGCCTTCGCGCAACGCTGGCCAGTCCGGGTCAAAGAAACCTGTATTCGCCTGGGTGCTCGTGGCGAGAACGAAGCCTGCGACGACGAACTGCTCGAGCGAACAACCGAGGACACGCTCGATCAGTCCCCGGTCCAGGATTTCAGTCTCGAGCTCCTCGACGGTCTCGAACAGTGCCCCCAGACGGCTGATCTCCTCGAAATGTGATTGCTGGTAGGAGAACTGCTCGTAGGACGTTCGTACAAGAAACGCGCCGACCGTCTCGCTCAGGTCCGCAGGCTGCTGTGCAAGCGATGTGTCAAGTGCGTTGTAGGCCTGGCAGATCTCGATGACGTCCCTTTCGCTGACGCCGGGCTTGCGATGCTCATTGCCGGCCACGATGCTCGCCTTGGCGGCGGCAGCGACGGACCAAGGGAACCGCACCCGATCCGCGGTCCATGCTTCCTGCGGCCACAAACTCACCGAAGTGTGCGCGAGCGCGATCAACAGGTCGCTTGGGCGGTGGCGACGAACTCGCTGCAAAAAGTCCGTGTAGCTGTGCCCGGGCATCTTTCGCGCTGAGCTCTCGCACCACGCCATCATGGTGCCTGGCTCTTGCTATAGCACGCTCGGCTTTCATGCCCACGCGGGGCCCCAAAGCCGCCTCGCCGAATAGTGAAAGCACGTGGCGTCTGTCGACTCGTTCTCACCGGTCTGCACCGGCGACGCCCTCTCTCCTAGAGCGGTATCGCGGCCCTCGTCCGGCTGCGTGGCAAGCGACGGGTGAGGCGGTTCGCGGGGAGCGTCGGCAGTTCCAACGTCGCCTCCGCGGGATTAGCCCGATCCGGCCTTGTACGACGGGTAGACGGAGGGGGATCGCTCACTCATACATCTCCTCCTTGGGGAACTCGCCTGCCCGAACGCGTGCTTCGAGCGGAACGCGGATCACCTAGGGCGCTGCGAGCGGCCCAGGCCACGCTCCTTGACCCCGCAATGGCTTCCAGGACGCTTCCATGCGCTGTCCTGCAAACTTGCGGCCGAGCTCCCGGCGCAAGAAGCCCGATAGTTGCAGGCAATCCCGCAGTGGGCGGTACTGGGCTCGAACCAGTGACCTCCTGCTTGTAAGGCAGGTGCTCTAGCCAGCTGAGCTAACCGCCCGGCAGGTGCCGATGGTACTGGGGGCTTGTTGCTCGGCTCGTCCGTCCAGGCGACGGGCAACGTCGACGGACGCGCGCGGCGGAAGCTCTCGGCCGCTCCCGTGCCGCGCCGGATCCAGTGAGGTCGCCGACGGGCGGTGGCGGTATGGCGCGCGGGGCCGGCGCCGGCGGGTAAGCTCGCGCGGTGCGCCGGAGAGGGTCGACGGCGGTCGCCGCCGTGAAAGTCGCGCTGGCGGGGTGACCGCGGTCGCGCTCACCCGTGCCGTCGCGCTCACACGTGCCGTCGCACTCACCCGTGCCGTCGCACTCACGGGTGCCGTCGCACTTACCAGTGCCGTCGCGCTCACCGGTGCCGTCGCGGCCACCGGCGGCGTCGCGATCGGGGCCCGTGGCGAGCGTCCCCGTGCGCTCGCGTGTCCGCACTTCGGCCGCCCTGGGCTGGCCCCCGACCGCCGCCCGCACGCGTTGCGGGTGTTCGCAATTCAACTCGCGCAGGATCCCGCTGCCATCGTCGACGCAGCCGCGTACCGTCGTGTGATCGACTGCGCCCTGCGGCGGGAGGTGCTGCCCTACCTCGCCGCCGGGCGGCCGAACGTCGTGGTGTTCGATGAGGACGTCGGCTTGGAGGCCCTAGCCGCGGGGCCGCGCGGCGCGGCAGCGCGGGCACTCCTGCGCCGGGGAGTGCGGGAGTGTGCGGGCAAGCCGTTCCCGTGCGCGACGCTCGCGGTGCTCGCCTCGCTCGACGCCGGCTATGCGCGGCCGCTGCGCTACCTCGGGGCGCGCTTTCCCGGTCTCCGCCGGCGCCTCGGGCGCGCGTTCATCGCCGCGACCGACACGTTCGTCCGGGTCTTCATGACGACGATGGCCGAGGAGGCCCGCTCGCGTGGGGTCTACATCGTCGCTTCGAACACCCAGGCGCCGTTCACGCTCACCCGCCACCGCGCGGCGGTGGCCGCCCTCAGCGATCTGGCCGCGCCCGGGGCGACGGCGGTGTAGGCGCCCACCGCCGGCTTGGCCTACGACCAGACGTTCCTGTGGGGACCGCGCACGGTACATCCGCGGCTCGCGCCTCCACTGGCCAACCTGATCGCCGTCAATCGCAAGGTGCCGCTGACGAGTTTCGAGACCGCCCTCGGGTTTGCCCCCGGGCCCCGCAGCGGCCGCGCGGCAGTCGCGAACCTACGTCCGGTCAGCCTCCCAGGCACCGGCGCGCGGCTCGGCTTTGCCACCAGCCTGCCGGCGTTCGTCTACGGCGCCCGCCGCCCCGGCCACGAGTGCGACGATGTTGCGCGCACCTACATGCGCTGCCTGAGCCGCCTAGGCGCGAACGTCGTGATCCAGGCCGACGCCAACGACGGCATGTGGACCGGCCCCGACGGCCGCGACGCGGCCGAACGCTGGCAACCGCTGGCGTGGGTGGGCTCGGCGTGGCGCGCGGTGAGCGACCCGGCCGTGCGATTCACTTACGCGGTCAACCCGTTCCTGGTCGGCAACCTCGCCGACACGCCGTTCGACGGCCAGAGTGCGATCTTCGAGCGCGGACGCCGGGGTAGCGCCTGCCACTACGTCGGCAACGCAAGCTTCCAGGCCGCCGGCGACGACCCGGCACTGCGCTCGTTCGCGGGCCCCAAGCCAGAGTTCCTGGCTCTGGCGCCGTGGGCGGTTCCGGACGGCCCGCGTCCGGCCCTCCGGTCGGCCGGGGCCGCGCTGGCCGCGGGTTCGTCCCCCCGCCGGTACGTTCAGACGGCTGTGATCGCCGACCTCCCGTTTCCTCGCGACCCAGTGCGGCCCTGATGCGTGGTCGCCGGACGATGAGCGGCCCCGACGGCGACGGGCGCGCCGCGCGGACGGACAGCGACGAGCGCGCCGCACGGACGGACGGCGACGAGCGGCGTGAGCGCGCGGACGCACACGCGCTCTCCCGTCGCCAGGCGCTTGCCGGTGGTGCCGCCACCACGGGCGCGCTCCTGGCCGTGGCGCCGGCGGCCCGCGCCGGCGCGGGAGCGCGACCACGCCGCCAGGCCGACGTGGTCGTGGTGGGCGCCGGCTTGGCTGGTCTCACAGCGGCCGTCGACCTTGTTCACTCTGGGCACTCCGTGGCCGTGCTCGAGGCTCGCAACCGCGTGGGCGGACGAACACTGAACCACCCGGTCGGCCTCGGTGAGGTGGTCGAGGTCGGCGGTCAGTGGGTCGGCCCCGGCCAGGACCGCATTCTCGCCCGGGCCCGCGAACTCCACATCCGCACCTTCAAGACCTACACCACCGGCGCCCAGATCCTCGACTTCGCCGGCGCGCAGAGCCACTTCAGCGGGCTGATCCCGCCGCTGCCGGAACCTGACGCCGGCGACTTCGCCGCGCTGCTCGGCAGGCTGATCGCGCTCCAGGGCACGATCGACCGCGCCACGCCGTGGCGCTCGGAGGACGCCTCCGGGCTCGACGCGCAGACGCTCGAGACGTTCAAGGAGCAGAACTCGTCGACCCGCGGCGCCCGCTTCCTGCTCGATCTCGCGGTCAAGGCGGTGTTTGCGGCAGAGCCGCGCGACCTCTCGCTGCTGCACGCCCTCTTCTACCTGAGCGCGGGCCGGGGCATCCTGTACCTCACCGGGACCGCGGGGGACGCCCAGGACTCGCGCTTCCACGGCGGCTCGCAACTGGTGTCCCTGCGGCTCGCACAACGGCTCGGCGGCCGCGTGACGCTGAATGCGCCGGTGCGGCGGATCGCGCAGGACGGCAGCGGCGTCACCGTGACCAGCGACGCGGGCAGCTGGCGCGCGCAGCGGGTCGTCGTCGCGGTGCCGCCGACGCTCGCCGGGCGTATCGACTACGAGCCCGCGCTGCGCGACGGACTGCTCCAGCGGTTCCCGCAGGGCTCGGCGATCAAGTACGAGGCGGTGTACCGACAGCCGTTCTGGCGCGGCGAGGGCCTCAGCGGCTACGCCAACAGCGACCGACCGCCGATTCACTTCACCTACGACAATTCACCGCCGAGCGGTCGCCCCGGGGTGCTGCTCGGCTCCGCGGTCGGCGCCGACGCCCGGCGCCTCGGCGCGCTGCCCGCCCGGATGCGCTACCGCGAGGTGCTGGCCGCATTCGCGCGGCTGTTCGGCGCCCGGGCGGCCCGGCCGGTCTCCTTGATCGAGCAGAACTGGTCGCAGGAGCCGTGGACACGGGGCTGCTACGCGGGCTACCTCCCGCCCGGCGCGTGGAGCGACTTCGGCTCGGCTTGGCGGGCCTCGGTGGGACGAATCCACTGGGCGGGGACCGAGACCTCGGAGGTGTTCAACGGCTACATGGACGGGGCGGTCCGCTCCGGGGAGCGCGCGGCCCGGGAGGTGAGCCGCCAGGTGAGGGCCGGCGGCGGCCGAAACCGAGCCTGAATGGGCGCCGTGCCGAGGCCGAGGCGCGAGCCGGCGGCCGCGGGGACGACCGAGCGTCCGGATGTCCGGCCCCATGGACGCCCGCGAAGCGGGCCCCTCACCGGTTACGCTACGCGCCGGTCCGCGTTCTCTGCGCCGGGGCGCCACATGCCGGTTGCCCGCCGCGAACCTGCGCGACCGAAGGCGGATCGGTGGCGAACAGCTCCGGCAGGCTGACCGAGCGCAGGTGGCGGCGGTGCAGGACCGGCAGAAGCGTGGTCAGGGCGCGAATCGTCTGGCCCCGGTTCTCGTGCATGAGGATGATCGCGCCCGGGTGAAGTCCGGCCTCGACGTTGTGGATGATCCCGGCCCAGTTCGCGCCGAGCGAATCTGCCGAGTCGACCGTCCACATGATCGTCAGCAGCCCGAGCCGCTCGGCGGTGTGCAGCACCGTGGTGTCGAGCGCGCCGTAGGGCGGACGGAACAGGTAGACGGGCCGTCCGATCGTGTCCTCGATCTTCTGCCGGGTGCTCGTGATCTGCCAGTCGATCTGCGCCGGCGAGAGGCTGGGCAGCACCGGGTGGGTGGCGGTGTGGTCGCCGATCGCGGCCACCTTCAGCTCCTTGCCGAGCCAGCCCGGGAAGTAGCTCATGCTCCGCGCGACGACGAAGAAGGTCGCCCGCTCGTGTGCCTGGGTGAGCTTCTTGAGCGCATAGTGCGTGTACGGTCCCGGGCCGTCGTCGAATGTGAACGCCACCGCGTTGCCCCGCGGGCCGGCGCAGTAGATCGGAAACCCGAGCTTGGCCAGGCGGCGGATGTTGGCCACGCCGCGCGCCTCGAGGCGCGAGGCTTGTCGCGCGGTCGCGGGCCGCACGGTCACGCGAGGCGGCCCCGCGGTCGCCGCCGGCGGGCGGGGCGAGCTCGAACTGCCACCTCGGGCGAGCGCGACCACCGCGACCGCGGCGGCGAGGGCGAGGGCCAGCACGCCGGCGGTCGTCAGCTGCCGCCGGCGGCGGAGCCGGCGGCGGTGAGCGCCTCGGCGGGCGCTGTGCGGGTCGACTGGTTCAAGCACGGACGGCACCGAGTTTAGGCTGGCGACCCGTCGAGTATCTTGCCCGGCCGTGCCCGAAGAGATCGCGCTCCCCGGATTGGTCTCGCTCGAGCACTCGTTTGCCGTTCCGCTCGATCACCGCGATCCCGATGGGCCGCGGATCAGCGTGTTCGCGCGCGAGCTCGCCGACCCCGACGGCCGCAACCGGCCGTTTCTCGTCTACCTCCAGGGCGGCCCCGGATTCGAGTCCCCGCGTCCCACGCGGCAGCCGAGCTCACCGGGTTGGCTGGACCGGGCCCTGCGCGACTTCCGCGTGCTCATGCTCGACCAGCGCGGCACCGGCCGCTCGAGTCCGATCGGCACCCTGGCCGGGTTGAGCCCCCAGCAGCAGGCCGACTACCTGAGCCACTTCCGCGCCGACTCGATCGTCCTCGACGCCGAGTGGATTCGGGACGAGCTCGGAGTCGAGCGCTGGAGCGTGCTCGGGCAGAGCTTCGGTGGCTTCTGCGTGACCACGTATCTGTCGCTGGCGCCCGACAGCCTGCGGGAGGCTCTGATCACCGGCGGCCTGCCCGCGCTGCGCGGAGACATCGACGACGTCTACCGGTGCACCTACCGGCGGGTGCTCGAGCGAAACCGTCGATACGCCGCGCGCTATCCCGCCGACGTGGCGCGGATCGTCGGCCTGCGCGAAAGGCTCGAGCGCGAGGATGTCCGCCTGCCGGCCGGTGACCGCTTGACGTGGAGACGGTTTCGCCAGGTCGGCGCGGCGCTCGGCATGAGCGACGGCGCCGAGCGGCTTCACTACCTGATCGAGCTTCCGCCCGAGTCGCCGGGGTTCTTGCACGACGCCGAGGGCTCGGTCGGCTTCGCGCGCAACCCGCTCTACGCGGTGCTTCACGAAGCCTCCTGGGCCGACGGCGGCCGCACTCGGTGGTCGGCGCAGCGCGTACTCCCCGACCAGTTCAGGTCCTCTTCTCTGCTCACCGGCGAGCACGTCTACCCGTGGATGTTCGAGGACTATGGCGCGCTCACGCCATTCCGAGAGGCCGCTGAGGTGCTGGCCGAGCGCGAGTGGCCGCACCTGTACGACCCGGGGACATTGGCCGCGAACGCGGTTCCGGTGGCCGCGGCGGTCTACGCCGAGGACATGTACGTGGAGCGCTCGTTCTCGGAGCAGACCGCAGCGCAGATCCGCGGAAGCAAGACGTGGATCACCAACGAGTACGAGCACAACGGCCTGCGCGTCGACGGCGAGCGGATCCTCGGCCATCTGCTCGACCTCGCCCGCGGGCGGGCCTAGTCGGCGGCAGCGGCGGGCGCGGCGAAGCGCTTCGCCGGCGACCGGTATCGTTGGCGCTTCGAGGCAAGGAGCGACCGTGAGCAGTCAAATCAACCATGTCAGCGTGAACGCGCACGACCTCGAGGAGTCGGTGGACTTCTACGTCGACCTGCTCGGCGCCGAGCCGATCGCGACCCCGAACTTCGGCCTGCCGGTCCAGTGGCTGGCCCTGGGCCGCACGCAGCTGCATCTCTTCGAGCGAGATCTGCAGCCGACCAGTCACCACCACCTCGGCATCACGGTCGACGACCTCGAGCCCGTCTACCGGGCCGCCGAGCGCCGGGGCGCCTTCGACCGTAAGGCGTTCAACAACCACCTCGTCGAGCTGCCCGGCGACGTCGTCCAGCTCTACCTCCGCGACCCGGCGGGCAACCTGATCGAGATCGACCACTACGGCGCCGACCGGCTGCCGGAGGACATCCGCGCCCAGCTCAAGGGGCTGTGGGACTTCAACCCGCAGAGCGAGGAGCAGATGCGCGGCCGGCTGTTCGTCTCCGATCAGCTCGGGACGCCCTGAAGCCTCAGCCACGAGGGATCGAGCTCGTCGATGCTCTCGACGCCCATCAGCGCGAGCGCCCGGTCGAGCTCGGCGCGGAGGATCCGCAGCACGTCGAGCACGCCGCGCTCGCCGTCCACGATCAGCCCGTAGATCAGCGGTCGCCCGATCAGCACGGCGCGGGCGCCGAGCGCCAGGGCCTTGACCACGTCGGTGCCCCGGCGCACACCCCCGTCGAGGAGCACCTCGGCCCGGCCGCCGACCGCCGCGACGACCTCCGGAAGCACCTCGAGCGTCGCCTGGGCGTGATCGAGCTGGCGGCCGCCGTGGTTGGAGACGACGACCCCGTCGCAGCCGATCGAAACCGCACGGGCGGCGTCGTCGGCATCGAGCACGCCCTTCACGTAGACGGTCCCGGGCCACTGCTCGCGGATCCATTGCAGGTCCTCCCAGGCAAAGGTCGCCCGGTCGATCTCCCGGTAGAGGATCTCGATCGACTGGAGCGTCGCCTCGACGCCCGAGGCGGGCAGGAGGTTTCGCATCGAGCCGCGGCCGTGGCGGTAGGCATCAAACAACCATCGGGGGTGACGGGCGACGTCGAGCGCCTCCCGCGGCGTCAGCGCCAGGCCGCGGCTGATCCCCGATCCGGCGCGAACGTATCCGCGGCGGCGCTCGCCCTCCCGGTTGCCGATCACGGGGACGTCCACGGTGACGAACAGCCCCCGGTAGCCGGCCGCCCACGCGCGCTGCATCAAGCTGGCGGTGTGCTCGCCGCCGGGGTAGAGCTGAAAGAAGTGATCGGCGCGCGTGCCTTCCGCGACCTCCTCGATCGACCACGAGGAAGCCGTGCTGAGGACCAGGCGCGTCCCGGCGGCCTCGGCGGCGCGGGCCGCGGCGGGGTCACCGTGCCAGTGGGCCAGGCCGATCGTCCCGGTCGGCGCCAGGAGCACCGGCAGATCGATCCGGGTGCCGGCGACGGTGGTGGCCAGCCGGCGCTCGGGATGACCGGTCATCACCCGCGCACGCAGTGACCAACGTGAGAAAGCCTGCCGGTTGCGAGCGACCGTCACGAGGTCGTCGGCGCCGCCCTCGACGTACTCCCACACGAGCCGGGGAACCCGCTTCTGCGCGGCGCGACGATAGTCCTCGACGCTGACCAAGCGCTCGAGCGGCGTCATCCGGTATACGAAGGGGCCCATCGCCGCCTAAGGTTGCCCGAATCGCGCCGGGGGCGAAACTACGGCCGTGGACAACCGCGAGATCGCCGACCGGCTCGAGGCGTTCGCGTCGCTGCTCGAGCTCGCCGAGGCCAACCCGTACACGATCCGGGCCTACCGCCGCGCCGCCGAGACGATCCGGGGCGCCGGGTCGGAAGTCGCGTCGCTCGTGCACGCCGGGCGGGTGCGCGAGCTGCGGGGCATCGGCACGGGAATCGCGGCCCGGCTGCGAGAGCTCGTCGAGACGGGCGAGATCGCCGAGCTGGCCGAGCTCGAGCGTGAGCTCGCACCCGATCTGATCGGCCTCGGCCGCTACCTGGGACTCGGCGCGAAGCGCTCGCTCGAGCTCGCGCGCTTCCTCGGCGTGCGCACCGCGGAGGAGTTTCGGGAGGCGGCGGCCGACGGCCGGCTGCGGGAAGCGCCGGGGGTGGGGGTGAAGACCGAGCAGCGCCTGCTCGATGCGCTCTCCCGGGAGGCCGAGCCACGAGCGCGGCGGGGACTCCTGCTGAACCGCGCGTCGCAGCTCGTGGACGGAGTGGCGATCGCCCTCGGCGGCGAGGCGGCGGGCGACGTGCGACGGCGGCGGGACTCGTGCGAGCGGCTGGCGGTCGTCTGCGCGGCGGCCGATCCTCATCCGGTGCTCGAGCGGTTCGCGGCGCTGCCCCAGATCGTCGCGGTGATCGACGAAGGCGAGAGCGAGGCGGTCGGCCTGACCGTCGAGGGCGTACCGCTCGCGCTGCTGGCGGTCGCACCCGAGCGCTTCGGGACCGCGATGCTCCGGGCGACCGGCTCGCGAGGGTATGTAGCCGCCCTCGAGCCGCTACCCGACGGCCCCGATGAGCGCGCGGTCTACCGTGCGCTGGGAATCCCGTGGTGCCCGCCTGAGCTGCGGGAGGCGCCGTTCCGCGGCCAGGCGCCAACGCTCCTCGAGCGCGACGACATCCGCGGCGACCTCCATTGCCACACGACGTGGTCGGACGGCAGAGCGAGCGCCGAGGAGATGGGCCGCGCCGCCCGCGAGCTCGGCTACGACTACCTCGCGATCTGCGACCACACGCCCGCGGTCGGCGCCGTGCGCGGGCTCACCCCCGACGACGTGCGCCGCCAGAGCGAGGAGATCGCCCTCGCCAACGAGCGGCTGGCGCCCTTTCGGGTGCTACGCGGAATCGAATGCGACATCCTCGCCGATGGGCGACTGGACCTCCCCGACGAGGTCCTCGCCGAGCTCGACTGGGTGCAGGCGAGCGTTCACGGCGGCCAGCGCATGGCGGCGGCGGAGATGACCCGGCGCGTGGTGCAGGCACTGCGCAACCCACACGTGCACTGCCTCAGCCATCCCAAGGGCCGGTACATCAACCGACGGCCGGAGAACGCACTCGACCTCGAGCGGGTGTTCGAGGTTGCGCTCGAGACGGGCGTCGCGCTCGAGGTCAACGGCCTGCCCGATCGCCTCGACCTGAGCGGCGACCA
>JAFAXX010000027.1 GCA_019240655.1 Solirubrobacterales bacterium | reverse complement strand
CCAACCTGACCCGCCAGGACGGTCACGAGTGGTTGGCGCTCGCGCGCGAGGTCCCGATCAAGACGAGCATCACCACGTATCCGTTGGAGGAGACCGAGCAGGCGCTCGCGGACCTGCGTGCCGGCCGCTTCGAGGGCACGGCAGTGCTCGTACCCTAGGGTTAGAGGCATGCCCCTGATTCCAATGGTCATCGAGCGAACCGCGCGCGGCGAGCGCGAGTTCGACATCTACAGCCGCCTGCTGAACGAGCGCATCATCTTCCTGGGGACGCCGATCGACGACACGGTCGCCAACCTCATCGTGGCCCAGCTGCTGCATCTCGAGTCCCAGGACCCCGACAAGGACATCTCGATCTACATCAACTGCCCCGGCGGCTCGATCTACTCTGGCCTGGCCATCTACGACACGATGCAGTTCATCAAGCCTGAGATCCAGACGATCTGCGTCGGCATCGCGATGTCGATGGGATCGCTGCTGCTGACCGGGGGGACGAAGGGCAAGCGCTTCGCGCTCCCCAACAGCCGGATCCTCATCCACCAGCCCTCGGCCGGTTTCGAGGGCCAATCGACCGACATCGAGATCCACGCCCGGGAGATCCTCAACATCCGCCGGCGCACCGACGAGATCTACGCCGCGCACACCGGGCAGGGCATCGAACAGGTCCACGCCGACATGGAGCGGGACCGTTTCTTCAAAGCCGAGGAGGCGGTCGAGTACGGCCTGATCGACCGCGTGATCACGCAGCACTAACCGAGGAGGTAACGCAATGGCAATGGCAGAGCGCAACGCGACGACGCAGTGGGACGGCGATCTCGCCCACGGCAACGGCCACATCAGGGGTGGCAGCGGCGCCATCGGCGACCTTCCCGTCACGTGGGCGTCCCGCACCGAGCGCTCGGACGGCAAGACCAGCCCGGAGGAGCTGATCGCCGCCGCACACGCGTCATGCTTCTCGATGGCCCTGTCGCATACGCTCACGCAGGGCGGCAACCCGCCCGAGCATCTCGAGGTCAGCGCCAACGTGACGCTCGACCAGCGCGAGGGGAACCCCACCGTGACGACCTCGGAGCTGACCGTGACGGGCCGGGTCCCCGGAATCGATCAGGCCGCGTTCGCGCAGGCGGCGAACGACGCAGGCCAGAACTGCCCGGTGTCCCGGGCGCTGGCCGGTGTCGAGATCAGCGTCAACGCCACGCTTCAGTAGCGCGGGAGCGGACGCTAGGTGGCCGGCGACCGCCGGATTCGCCCGGACCCGCGACCGCGGTCCTTCGGCGGGTCCGGCATCGTCGGACGCGACGGCGCCCAGCACACCATCGGCGCGCCGAAGAGCAGGATCGCGATGCCGGTCCGCAGCTTGATGATGATCGCGGCCATAGGCGCGTAGTCGAGAGCGCTCGGTTGCAATCCCAGCATGGCCCCTCGCTCGTGCCGCGGGTGCTACCGAGCTACGCGCTCTATCCCACTTCGTGCTCGATCGCCCCGAGCCGCTCGATCTCGATCCGCACTGCGTCTCCGGAGGTCAGGAATTGCGGCGGATTGAGCCCCATGCCGACGCCGCTCGGCGTCCCGGTGAGGATCAGGTCGCCGGGGCGTAGCGTGCACGTCTGGGCGATGAACCGGACGAGCTCCGGGCCCCCGAAGATCAGATCCGACGTGCTCGCGTCCTGGCGCAGGTCGCCGTTGACCCACGTGCGCAGGCGCAGATCGCCGGCGTCGGGCACCTCGTCGGCGGTCGTGACCCACGGACCGCAGGGGCAGAAGGTGTCGGCGCCCTTCGCGCGCGTCCACTGCGGCTCGCGGCGCTGGAGGTCACGGCCGGTGACGTCGTCGGCGATGCAGTAGCCCGCGATCTCGCCGCGCGCCCCCATCACGATCGTCAGCTCGCCCTCGTAGTCGAGCCGGCGCACGGCCTCCGGGCAGCGGATCGGTCCGCCGGGCGGCGCCACCGACCCCCTCACCTTGACGAACACGACCGGTTGCGGGGGCGGCTCTCCGCCCATCTCGGCCACGTGCGAGGCGTAGTTCATCCCGATCGCGTAGACGGTGCCGGGCTCCGGGACGGGCGGAAGCAGCTGGACCTCGCCGAGCCCCCAGCTCCGATCGCCGACCGCGGCATCGGCGCCGGCGAGCACTTCGACGACGCTCGCCCCGTCCGCGAAGGCGTGCACGCGGTCCTCGTGCACCTCGCCGGCCAGCGGCCGTTCGTGGTCGGGGGCGAGGAAGGTGGCGAGCTTCACCGGGCCGACAGCCTATACGGCCGTCGGCGCCTGCACCTTCTCGGGGGCGGCGACGTGCGTGACCGGCAGCCCGAGCGCGCGCGCCTTGCTGATCAGGTCCAGCTTCAGCCAGCGGGAGATGCCGAGCGGAAGCGTCGAGATGATGATCTCGTCATAGGCGCCGAGGTTGACGGCGTCCTGGATCGCCATCAGCGGCTCGGCGTCGCCGATCGAGCCGCTGACGTCGTGGCCGGCGGCCCGCGAGAGCAGCGGCAGCGCTTCCCGCAACACGCGCTGAGCCTCCTCCTCCCCCGCCTCGAGCGGGTCGACGAGCTTGTGCATCCCATGCGGCTGGCGCGGGACGACGAGATGGAACCTTGCCGGGCCACGGGCGGCACGCTCCCGTACCGCATCGAGGAGGGCGCCGGTCGCGGCGGTCTGGTGCGCGACGACGAGGACGCTGGCCGGTTCTGACATGGACCTCACCTCCGGCGGAGTATGGAACGGAGTAATCCTACGCCGCCCCGACGGCGAAAAGACGCTGATCTCGCGCTGCAAACGGGCATCCGGGCCGGTGCTCGCGCTGACCGTGCCGCACGGCTCAGCGGAGGCGATACTCGCCCTGTGCCACCGCCACCGCGCCGCCGCCCACCACGACCCGCTCGACGTGCCCCGGCCGGCCGTCGACCCGCGCCCGCAGCAGCGACGGACGGCCGATCTCCGCCCCCTGGCGGATCTCGATCTCCCGGCCGTAATCGATGCGGCCGTGGCGGGCCAGGTGAAGCGCGAGCGGACCGGCGGCCGAGCCGGTGGCCGGATCCTCGGGAACGCCCACGGACGGCCCGAACATCCGCGTCTTGAAGCGCCGGCCGTCGCCGGCGCCGGCGAAGCAGCTCACGCCGAAGGCGCCGTCGAGCGCCGCGAGCGCGCCCATGTCCGGCTCGAGCGCGGCGACCGCCGCCTCGTCCGCGAGCTCCACGTACACGTGCAGGGGACCGTTGCGGTATCCCTCGATCGGCAGACCGGACGACGACAGGCCGAGCGCGGCGAGCAGCCCCTCCGCCGGCGAGAACGGCTCGGCCGAGGGGATCGGCTGCTCCATCTCGCCGTAGACCACGCGGTCGCCGTCCCAGCGTAGCGCGACGGGAACCGGGCCGGCCCCGGTCTCGAGCGTCACCGAGTCACTGCCCGAGCGCTGGCCGATCAGGAACGCCGTCCCGAGCACCGGGTGACCGGCGAACGGAAGCTCCAGCGATGGCGTGAAGATCCGCGCCCGGGCGTTGGCGCGCCCGGACGGCGCGAGCAGGAACACGGTCTCGGAGAGGTTCAGCTCGCGCGCGGTGCGCTGCATGAGCTCGTCGGAGAGGTCCGTCCCGTCGTCGAACACGGCCACCGGGTTGCCCTCGAGCGGCACGTCGGTGAACACGTCGAGGACCGTGTAGCGGTGGGCGCTAACGCTCATCGGCCATGTTCAGCAGCGTGGTCACCGTCGTCCAGTTGCGGGCGGTCGCGGTGACTCCGAGCCACCCGTCCTTGGCCAGCCGCGCCCACAGCTTCGAGCGCCCGACCCCGTCCGGATGCCACGAGTACAGCTCTCGGCCGCAGAGGGCGTACTGCTCGGGCTCGCAGTCGAGCGCGTCGAGCTTCGCGGCCACCGCGGCCGGCGGCTCGGCGGCGAGGAAGGTCACCTGATAGCGCTTGGGGTTCGTGGCCACCCTCCCGAGCGGATCGCGCCGCACGACCTCGGCGAGCTCATCGCGGGTGCGCACGACGACCTCGACTTCGAGCCCGAGCTGCTCGGCGATCGCCCGCTCACACGCCCGCGCGAGCTGCTCGCCGGCCAGCGCGCTTGAGAGCACGACGTTGCCGCTCTGCACATACGTTCGCACTTCCTCGAATCCGGCCCGGCCGAGGAGCTCGCGGAGCTCCGGCATCGACACACGGCGGTGCGAGCCGAGGTTGACCCCGCGGAGCAGGGCGATGTGGCGGGTCACGCTCAGAAGAGCGCCTCCTGTCCTGGCAGGCCGGCGCCCCGGCCGCCGGGGGGGTCCGGCCCGAGCGCCCGGGCGACATCGCGCGCGATCGCCCCCTCCGAGCGCGACGCGACGACCGGCGCCTCGATCCCCTCCACGTGCACGAGCGTCCGCCGCCGGTCGCCTCGCTCGGCTCCCTCGAGCGGGACGAGCGCGAACACGCGGTCGGCCCGTACGTACTTGCCGTAGCCGAGCGGGATCAGCGGGGGGGCGTTGCGGGCCATGCAGCGCTGATCCTACGCGCCCGGTAACCTGGCGCCGCCATGGATGCGTTCACCCTCGGCGGCGATCTCGAGGTGCGCCGCCTCGGGTTCGGGGCGATGCGGGTCACCGGCGCCGGAATCTGGGGGGAGCCCGAGGACCCGGCCGGCGCGCGCGCGCTGCTGCGCCGCGTCGCGCAGTCGGACGTCAACTTGATCGACACCGCCGACTCCTACGGCCCGGCCGTGTCCGAGAACCTGATCGCCGAGGCGCTCCATCCCTATCCCGAGGACCTGGTGATCGCCACGAAGGGCGGCTTCGAGCGCCCGGGGCCCGATGCGTGGAGCCCGGCCTGCCGGCCCGAGCGGCTGAGGCGCTGCTGCGAGGAGTCGCTGCGGCGCCTGCGCCTCGAGCGGATCGAGCTCTACCAGCTGCACACGGTCGATCCCAGGGTGCCGATCGAGGACTCGGTCGCCGCGCTCGCCGAGCTCCAGCAGGAGGAGAAGATTCGCCACATCGGCGTCTGCAACGTCGACGCCGAGCAGCTCTCCCGCGCGCGGGAGATCGCACCCGTGGTCTCGGTCCAGAATCGCTACAACGTCGCGGACCGGGCGTCCGAGGACGTCCTTCGGGCGTGCGAGGCCGACGGGCTCGGCTTCCTGCCCTGGTATCCGCTCGCCACCGGGAGTCTGGCCCGGCGCGGCGGGGTGCTGGCCGAGATCGCGAGCGCCCACGGCGCCTCGCCGGCGCAGGTGGCGCTGGCGTGGCTGCTCGCGCATTCCCCGGTGATGCTGCCGATCCCGGGCACCGGTTCGGTCGCGCACTTCGAGGAGAACCTCGAGGCGGCGCAGCTCGAGCTGAGCGAGGAGGAGATCGAGCTACTCGCCGAGGATCAGGGCTAGGCGTCGCTCGAGGGTCGCGCGGAGCTCCTCGCGCACCGGGCCCTCCTCGAAGCGCTCGACCAGCGCCGAGAGGAAGCCCTCGATCACGAGGCGCTTGGCTATCTCCTCCCCGAGGCCGTGCGCGCGCAGGTAGAAGAGCTGCTCCGGATCGACCTGCGCCACCGCCGCGGCATGGGTGCAGCGGACGTCGTTGGCCTGGATCTCGAGTCCGGGGATCGCGTCCGCGTGGGCCCGCTTGGAGAGCAGCAGGTTGCGCGACTCCTGGAAGGCGTCGGTCTTCTGCGCGCCCGGGTCGACGATGATGTTGCCCTTCCAGACCGCGGTCGAGCGGCCCTGGAGGACGCCGCGGAAGGCGAGATCCGAGGTGGTGTTCGGAGCGGCGTGCTCCTGCGTGGTGTCGAAGTCGATGTGCTGCCGGCGATGGCTCGCGTACGCGCCGGTCACCCGCGCCTCGGCCCCGGGACCGCCGAGCCGGGTCTCCATCCGCACGTGGCCGCGAGTCGAGCCGAACCCGAGCGCCACCCAGTCGAGCACGGCGTCGCGGGCGACCTCGGCCCGCTGGGTGCCGAACACCCACGTGCGCTCCGACAGGTCCTGGCCGGCGATGAAGCGCAGTCGGGCGCCGTCGGCGACGACCAGCTCGACCACCGTGTTGAACACGCCGTCCACGTCGGGGCCGGCCGAGAGGCACTGCTCCCACACCTCCGCCGTGGCCCCCTCGTCGACCACGATCAGCGTCCGTCGGTTGAGCTCGGTGCCGGTGGCGGTCTGGATTGCGGTGAGCAGGAGCGGCTGGCTCAGCGCCACGCCGCGGGGCACGTAGACGAACGCACCGCCGCGGAAGCCGGCGTCGTTGCGGGCGACGAACACGTCATCGCCTGGGACGACCGTGCCCAAGTACCGCGCCACCAGCTCGTCCGGCGCGCCGTCCAGCGAGCTCACGATCACGCCGTCGGGAAGCTCGCCCCCGCCGCTCAGGGTGGCCTCGCCGGCGTCGAGCTGGCGAAGCTCGGCGACGTGCGGAGGCGAAAACAACGGGGCCCGCTCCGCGGGCCCACTGATCCCCCCATTCGCGGGCGCGGGCGCGTACGCACTCAGGTCGAGCGCGCTGATGTCGGTGAACTCCCAGCCGGGCTTGCCCTTGAACTGAGGCAGCTCGAGCGTTCGGGTCAGGGCGGCGGCGCGCTCGCGGCGCTCGGCCAAGGCGCCGCTAGCCAATCGAGCCCTCCATCTGCAGCTCGATCAGCCGGTTCATCTCGACCGCGTACTCCATCGGGAGCTCCTTGGTGATCGGCTCGATGAACCCGTTGACGATCAGCTTCGACGCCTCGTCCTCGGGGATGCCGTGGGACATCAGGTAGAACAGCTGGTCCTCGCCGACCTTGGAGACGGTCGCCTCGTGGCCGACGTTGACGTCGTCCTCGCCGATCCGGATGGTCGGATAGGTGTCCGAGCGCGAGTGCTCGTCCAGCAGCAGCGCGTCGCAGACGACCTTCGAGCGGGCGCCGTGGGCGCCCTTGGCGATCTCCAAGAGCCCGCGGTAGGACCCCCGCCCGCCGTCCTTGGAGATCGACTTGGCGAAGATGTTCGACGTCGTGTTGGGCGCGGCGTGGATGATCTTGCCGCCGGCGTCCTGATGCTGGTCCTTGCCGGCGAAGGCGATCGAGAGGATCTCGCCGTGGGCGCGCTCGCCCATCAGGTAGACGCTCGGGTACTTCATGGTCAGCTTCGAGCCGAGGTTGCAGTCGACCCACTCGACCGTCGCGTCCGCCTGGGCCACCGCCCGCTTGGTGACCAGGTTGAACACGTTGGTCGACCAGTTCTGGACGGTGGTGTAGCGGATCCGGGCGCCGGGCTTGGCGATCAGCTCGACGACCGCGGAATGCAGGCTCGAGCTCGAGTACGTGGGGGCGGTGCAGCCCTCCACGTAGTGCACGTAGGAGCCCGGCTCGGCGATGATCAGCGTGCGCTCGAACTGGCCCATGTTCTCGGTGTTGATCCGGAAGTAGGCCTGGAGCGGCATCTCGACGTGGACGCCCTCGGGCACGTAGACGAACGAGCCGCCCGACCACACCGCGCTGTTGAGCGCCGCCAGCTTGTTGTCGTTGGGCGGGATCACGGTGGCGAAGTGCTCGCGCACGAGGTCCTCGTGCTCGCGCAGGCCCGAGTCCATGTCGAGGAAGATCACGCCCTGCTTCTCGAGATCCTCGCGGACCTGGTGGTAGACGACTTCGGACTCGTACTGCGCGCCGACGCCGGAGAGGAACTTGCGCTCGGCCTCGGGGATGCCGAGCCGGTCGAACGTACGCTTGACGTCCTCGGGCACCTCGTCCCAGGAGCGGCCCGGCTTCTCGGACGCGCGCACGAAGTAGTGGATGTCGTCGTAGTCGACCTCCTGGAGCATCGGCGAGCCCCACGTCGGCTGCGGCCGGGAGAGGAAGTGATCGAGCGCCTTGAGGCGGAAGTCCCGCATCCACTGCGGCTCGGACTTGAACTCGGAGATCTTCTCGACGATCTCCCGGGTCAGGCCCTTCGGCGCCTTGTACAGGTAGTTCTCGGCGTCGTGGAACCCGTAGCGCTCCTCGTAGTCGGCGTTGATGCGCGCCAGCTGCTCATTCTCAGTGAGGGCCAACTACTCCACCTCCAGCTTGATCTTCGCGTCTTCGATGATCACCGGGAAGGTGTCCACCGGAACGTATGCGGGCAAGGTCATCGGCTTGCCGCTGCGCAGGTCGAACAGCGAGCCGTGTCGTGGGCATTCGATCGTGCAGTTCTCCGGGTCGAACTCGCCCTCGGCAAGCGGCCCGTCGTCGTGCGAGCATCGGTCCTCGATCGCGTAGAACGAGCCGGCGCAGTTGAACACGCCAATCTCGAGGTCCTCCCATTCGACCAGGCGCATCGCGCCTGGCGGGAGCTCCTCGAGCGTGCACACGTCGATTATCTCGGCCACGTGATCGGAAGTCCTAGCGAATTGATCGGATATGCCCGAGAGTTTAGCGGGCGGCGGCTGCCGGGAGCCGCCGGCGCGGGCCGCTCGGGCGGCGGCTGCCGCGACCCGCCGGCGCGGGCCGCTCACGCCGGGCGAATCGCGCCCGGTGCCGGTTAGGCCCGCTGCGGGTTGCGCCCGTCGCCGCTCGGCGGCGTCTCGGGCTCCCACGCGACCGCGTGGCCGAGCGAGGCGCTCTTCAGCACCTTCAGCGAGAGGAGCGCGCACTTCATCCGTGCGGCCGAGATGTCAATCCCCAGCAGGTCGAGCACGAACGACCTGTCGAGCGTGATCAGCTCGTCGACCTTCATCCCCTTCACCTCGTCGGAGGCCATCGACGCCGCCGCCTGCGAGATCGCGCAGCCGTGCCCGGAGAACCGCACCTCGCTGATGCGCCCGTCCCCGTCGAGGGCCAGGCGTACGGTCAGCTCATCGCCGCACAGCGGGTTGAGGTCGTGGAACTCGAGGTCGGCATCACCGAGCTCGGGCTCCGGCGGGCTCCAGTTGTGCGGGTGCTTGTAGTGGTCGAGGATGTTCTCGCGGTACAGGTCGTCCATGTGCTTCAAGCGTAGCGAGCGGGGTCCGACGCGCGATGCTGTGCGCGCGGACGAGCGCAGGAGCGGACGAGCGGACCGAGCGGGACCGCGACCGGGGCCGGGAGGGGCAAAATCCCTCCCATGCCCGCCGCCGAGCCGGCGATCCGCGCGCTGCTCGAGACCCGCTCCGCGGTGCTCGCCGACGTCGGGCCCGCCGCCGCGCCCGAGGCGCGGCTGCTCGTCCGCAGCGACCTTACCGGGACGATGCAGCTGTATGAGCTCGCCGGCGGGGAGCTCCGTCAGCACACAGCGCTCCCCGAACCGGTCGCCAGCGCCCACTACGTCCCGGGCACCCGCCAGGCAGTGCTGGCGATCGACGCCGGCGGCAACGAGCGCCACCAGCTCTACCGGCTCGACCTCGACGCCGCGCGCGCGAACCCGGCCGCGCGCTCGCACGACCTCGACGCCGCGCGGGCGAGCCCGGCCGCGCGCTCGCACGACCTCGAGGCGCTGACCGCCGACCCCCGCTACGGCCACCGCTTCGCCGGCGTCTCGCCCGACGGCGGGCTGCTCGCCTACGTCTCGAACCGGGGCAACGGCGTCGACTTCGACCTCTGGCTGTGCGAGCTGGAGACGCGCGCTCACCGGTGCCTGTACGCCGGCGGCGCCTGGTGCCAGCCCGCGTCGGGCTTCTCGCCCGACGGCCGCATCGTCTCGGTCCTCCGTCCCGGCGAACGCCCGCTCGACAACGACCTCGTGCTCGTCGACGTCGACACCGGAGAAGCCCGAACCGTGCTCACGCACGCCGACGAGCCGGCCCTGGTCGGCCCGCCGGCGTGGATCGACGAGAGCACGTTCTACGCCTCCACGACCGCCGGCGCGGACTTCGCCCGCATCCTCCGCTACGACCTCGCGACCGGCGCGACGACGCCGCTCTTCACGGGACGGCCGCGCTTTGACCAGGAAGTCGTCTCGAGCCGCGACGGCAGCGCGGTTGTCGTCATCGAGAACCGTGACGGCGTCAGCGCGCCGCTCGTCTACCACGGGCCGAGCGGGACGCCGGGCGACGCGATCGCCCTGCCGGAGCCCGGGGTGCTCGCCGGCGAGCCCCGGCTCTCAGCCGACGGCGCGCGGCTCTACTACACGCTCTCCACCCCCCGGCTGGCCGGCGACGTCTTCGCCTACGACCTGGCCGCGAAAGCGAGCCGCCGCCTCACGAGGAGCCCCGCCGCGTTCGAGCCCGGCGAGCTTCACACTCCCGACGTCCCACCCACGCGGGTGCCGAGCTTCGACGACGAACGGATCCCGGCATTCGTCTACCGGCCGGCGCAGGCGCGAGCGCCGGTCGTCGTGCTCGTGCACGGCGGCCCCGAGGCGCAGGCCACGCTCGCGTTCAACCCGGTGATCCAGGGACTCGTGAAGGCGGGCTACGGGGTCGTCGTCCCCAACGTCCGCGGCTCGACCGGCTACGGCAAGCGGTATGCCTCACTTGACGACACGCGCCGGCGCCTCGACGCCGTGCGCGATCTGGCCGCTGTCCACGAGGCGCTCGCGCAGCTCGGCTTCGACGGCGATCGCGCCGCCCTGTGGGGCGGGTCCTACGGCGGCTACATGGTCCTCGCCGGCCTCGCCTTCCAGCCCCGACTCTGGGCGGCCGGCGTCGACATCGTCGGCATCTCCGATCTCATCACCTTCCTCGAGCACACCTCGGACTACCGGCGCGCCCATCGCGAGCGCGAGTACGGCTCGCTGACCGACGACCGGGAGTTCCTCGCCGCCGCCTCGCCGCTACGCCATGCCGACGCGATCCGCGCGCCGCTGTTCGTGATTCACGGCCGCAACGACCCCCGCGTCCCGGTGAGCGAGGCCGAGCAGCTGGCGGCGAACCTCACCGCCCGCGGCGTTCGCTGCACGCTGCAGATCTACGAGGATGAGGGCCACGGGCTGGCCCGGCTCGAGAACCGCCTCGACGCCTACCCCCGCGCGGTCGCGTTCCTGGACGAAGTCCTCGGTCGCGGCGGATGACGCTCGGAGCGCTCGACGCCGTGGTGATGGGCCGCGCTCGCGTGGGCGGCCGGGGCTCGACCAGCTCGTGGCAGAATGCCTAACGAGTAGCCGGGGCGGTGGGACGCCGTCGGCACTCCGTCGCTTGGTTCAGGCGGGACATCGATGCCTATCTGCGTGCGCTGCAGCTATCAAAGTCCGGACGGCTTTCGCTTCTGCGGCGACTGCGGCGCCCAGCTGCCAACCGTCGCCGCCCTGCGCGAGACCCGGAAGGTCGTCACGGTGCTGTTCTCCGACGCCACAGGTTGGACGGCGCTCAGCGAACAGTTCGACCCCGAAGCCCTCCGAGCGGTCATGAGCCGCTACTTCAAGGCGATCAGGGCAACGATCGAGCGCCACGGCGGCACGGTCGAGAAGTTCATCGGTGATGCCGTGATGGCGGTCTTCGGGGTTCCCCGCCTCCACGAAGACGACGCCCTACGGGCGGTCCGGGCAGCCGCCGAGATTCGCGCGCACCTGCCATCGGTCGCCGAGCTCGCCGGCGTCACCCTGCGCTTTCGCACCGGCGTCAACACCGGCATGGTGTTCACCACCGAGGGCGAAAGCCTCGCGGTCGGGGACGCCGTCAACGTCGCCGCCCGGCTCGAGCAGGCCGCTGAGCCCGGCGAGATTCTGCTCGGCGAGCAGACCTACCATCTGGTCCGCGACGCGGTTGACGCCGAGCCGACGGCGCCGTTGGCGCTGAAGGGCAAAGCCAGGCCCGTTGCGGCCTACCGGCTGCTGCGCGTGCGCCCCGACCCGGTAAGCCGAGTGGCCTCGAAGCCACGCGCGACGCTGGGCAACGGCTCGTCGCCGGCGTCGCAGCCGGCACCTCGCATGGTGGGTCGAGACGCCGAGCGCGACCGCGCCCTCTCGGTATTCGGCGAGGTGACTGCATCTGGGCAACCGCAGCTGCTGACCGTTCTCGGCGAGGCGGGCATCGGTAAGTCGCGCCTCGCCGAAGAGCTCGTCCGCGAGCTCGTCGCCAGCGCAACGGTGCTCACCGGGCGCTGCCTCTCGTATGGCGAAGCCATTGCTCTGTGGCCGCTTCGCGAGGCGATCGCGGAGGTCGCCGGCGGAGAGTCGCGGGACGCGATCCGGACCCTGTTGGGTGATGCCGACGAAGGCGACGTCGCCGCCGACAGCATCGCCAGCGCCGTCGGTCTGGGTGGCAGAGACGATCTTGGCGAGCGCGTGCCGTGGGCATTCCGGAAGCTGCTGGAAAAGCTGGCCGATCGTCGGCCGGCGCTACTGGTAATCGAAGATGCGCATTGGGCGGCGAGCCCGTTGCTCGATCTGCTCGAGTACCTGGTCGACGCGCTCTCTGCGCCCGTCCTGTTCCTCTGCCTGGCCCGTCCGGAGCTGCTCGACAAGCGTCCGAGCTGGACCGCCGACCGTCGCGCACTCTTCCTCGCCCCGCTCGGCGATCACGAAGCGCTCGCGTTGCTCGAGGCGCAGATCGGCGACCAGCGCCTGACCAAGCAGCAGACCACGGAGATCCTGAAGAACGCCGAGGGCAATCCTCTGTTCGTGAAGCAGCTCCTGGCGATGAACGCGGAGGACCCTTCGGTGAGCCGGACAGGCGAAGTCCCGCTAACGATCGAGAGCCTCCTGGCCGCGCGACTCGACCGCCTGGGCGCTGGAGAGCGCGCGTTCATCGAACGCGCAGCGATGATCGGCCGCGAGTTTCCCTCTGCGGCGGTGGTTGAGCTGTTGCCCGCGGAGATGCGCGCGTCCGCCGATCAATACGTGGATGCGCTGCATCGCCGAGGGCTCATAGATCCACATGAGACCCGTCTGGCCGGCCAGCGCCAGTTCCGGTTCCATCACATCTTGATCCGCGATGTCGCCTATCACAGCACTGCCAAGGGCCTACGGAGCGCGCTGCACGAGCGCCACGCGGAGTGGCTGCATAGGCTTGGAGAGATTCCCGAGGAGTTCGTCGGACACCACCTGGAGCAGGCGTTCAAGTACCGCCAGGAGTTGGGAGGTCTCGACGACGATACCGCGGCGATCGCGGCCAGGGCCGGTGGTCACCTTGCATCGGTGGGAGCCCGCGGGCTCTGTCGCGGGGATGCCAACGCGGCGGTTACCCTGCTAAGACGCGCGACCGAACTGTTCGCGGCGATCGGGGCGGAACGACCCGACGTCCTGCTCGATTTCGGAACGGCGTCCTCGGAGTGCGGTGACTACGCTGTCGCCCGCGATGCTCTGAGAGCCGCGCTCGAGAGCGCGCGCAGGTCGTCCGCGGATGCTCTGGCGGCGCGCATCGCACTCGAGCTGGCCGACGTCGACGCACTGGTCGACGCAAGCATCAGGCTCGAGCAGACGGAGGCGGTCGTCGAGCGCTCAATCGCCGTGTTCGAGCGCGTCCACGACGAGGGCGGACTCGCCCGGGCTCTGGTTCAGCTGGCGGACATCCACTGGACCCGGGGACATTTCGGCCAGGTCGAAAGGGTGCTCGAGCGGGCGCTGATCCACGCTGAGCGCGCCGGCGTCCCGCGTGAGCGCTCCCGCATCCTGACCGGGCTGGCGTGCACGACCGTGATCGGTCCGCGACGCGCGACTGCGGGAATCGTTCGCTGCCGGGCCATCCTCGACCAGGGAGGCGACGACGTGAGGCTGGCCGCGTTTGCGGGCACGATGCTCGCCGTGCTCGAGGCGATGCAAGGCCGCTTCGACGAGGCGCGCTCTCGGTGGCGCGCCAGTAAGCAGCAGTTGCAGGACTTCGGGTTAGGCGTCACCGCAGCGATACTCGTCATGTACAGCGCATACATCGAATTGATGGCCGGCCGCCCCGACAACGCGGAGCGGGAGCTGCTCGAGGCGTATAGCCAGCTCGAGCGCGTCGGCGAGTGCAGCCGTCTGGCCACGATCGCCGCGCTCGTCGCCCGCGCGCTCTGCTTCCAGCGGCGACATGATGAAACCGAGCCTTACCTCCGGACCTGCGCCGACTCGGCATCCGAGGACGACGTCGTTTCACAGGTGCTCTGGCGGGCGACGCGCGCGACGGTGGTGGCTCGCCGCGGCGATCAGGAGCTCGCGGCGCGGCTCGCCGACGACGCGGTGACGCTCGCTTCGCAGACCGACTTCATGCTCCTGCGCGCCGATGCGTTGAGCTGTCGCGCCGACGTGATGCATGTCGCCGGCCGTCCGTCCGAATCGATCGCTGACCTCGGTCACGCGATCGCGCTGTATGAGCGCAAGGGCATGCTCATCTCTGCCGACTTCACGCGCCGCTCGCTCCGCGCCGCGCCGAGCAGTGAGTGAGCCGGCGTCGCTCACGGGTCGACCGACGGGTTCGTCGAGATCGGAAGGGACAGCGGCGAGTCCCCTGCCGCTTTGGGGCCACAGCCGGTCATCGCGATGACTCCCTCGCTGACCCCGTCGAGCCCGAGGCACTGCTCGATCTCACGAGCATTGAGCGCAATCGTCACGAACGCGCCGAGCCCAAGCTCGGCGCTCACCAGGTACTGGGTCTGGCTGAGGTGGGCGGCGTCCATCAGGATTCCCGCATACGCCTTCTGATGGCGCCGGTATTTCCAGTGATTTCGATAGAACCGCGCCGTGAGCACGAAGGACACGTGCGCCGCGCCGAAGTAGCCCTGACCACACATGAACGAGGTGGCGATCCGCCGCATCTCGGGCGGATCGACGGCCGCAAGCAGGCCGAGCGAGTGCTCGCGGGCGCGGTAGTGATAGATGCCCGACTTCAGTCCTTCCACGTTGCTGATCAGCGGATAAGCCTCGATTGGGTGCAGCGCGCCTCCTGAAGGGCTGGTCCGCCTCACCCAGACGAGCCCCGGTACCGCCTCCCCGTAGCCGTGGCAGCCGAACACGTACCGCAGCACGACATCCAGCTCCTCCAGCTTCATCGGCTGCGCGGCGAAGGCGCGCGTCGTCCGCCGGGCGGCCAAGGTCGCGAACAGTCCGTCGCGGCGAACGACGCCCGGCAGCCGGACGGCTTCGATCGCGCTGAGCTCAGGGAATGGCTCAGGCGCGGGGCCATGCTGAGCGACGAAAGCATCGATCTGTGCCACGGTCTGCCTAGCGAATTGCGCGGCGGCCTCATCGACGGCGCCGATGTCCACGCCCGTCCATTGCGTCATGAAGTGATAGAGCGCCGCATAAAGGTTCCACTGGTTCGCCGACAGCGCCTCATCGCGCTCGCGCAGGACCGTGTGGCCGTTCACCTCGCCATCCACGAGCAGCAATCCCTTCTCGGAAAGGCTCGCGATCAGGTCGGGATCACGCCCGGCGACGGCAACCCACCGCTCGGCGGGTACTGAGGCCAACAGCTCGAGCTCCTCACGCCCGAGGCGGTGCCGGTCACCCGTGAGCAGCGCCAGCGCGATGATGCGGGCGTCGGCGGCGGCCCCGGGCGCGTCACCTCGGATCAAGCCGGAGATATCGAGTTGAAGATCGTCCTCCAGGTAGAAGAACGCGTACGGTGTCCGCCGGAGCCTCGTCATCCGCGGCGCGTCACCACGCCAGCTTGCTCAGCCATTCGATCGAACCTTCTTGGCTGAAGTCGGTACCGAAGCGCTGCCCCTGCTCTAGCGCCTGCAGGACTCCCTGATATCGCTCGGGCGAAGGAAGGTCTTGCAACTCTGAGATCACCCCAGATCGCCCGAACTTGGCGCCCGGGTCTCGCTGGAACTCCGTGCGGTAGGCGGTTTCGTTCGGATCGGCGAGCTTTCTGACCACCGTGAGCAGGTCCTCCCAGGTCGGAGACGGCGCCGGCGGGTTGAGGATCAAGCCGATCTCGGTCCGAAGCAGCTCGCCATAACGCGCGGCGGCCTTCTCGCCGGCGGACGGCAGAGCCGGGCGGCTCAACTCTCGCGCCCCGAGGCGGACATGGGCGGGATGGGCATCGACCCATTGGCGGGTGAGCGTCGCCGGCGTGTCCGAGATGCGCCGGATCTCGAGTGATTCGATCGGCACAAATCCCTGGGAGCCGCTCGAACCGGGCGGAGCAAGGGCTTGCCACACACCGTCGTCCTCAGACGCGCGCGTGCGCCACGTGATGTAGCCCTCTTCGAGGATCTGCAGAGGCGTCTGGCAACTTCCCGTAAATGAGAACGGGCCCGACCCGCGATCCGGCGGGGCGTAATAGGTCGGCGTAACGAAGTCGGAAACTGGCACGCCGTCAATTTCGTAGGTCGAGCTCTCGCACGGATCGCACACCTCGATCAAGTACTCGACCTGCCCCTGCTCGGGCCGGAGCGACGGCCCCACCGCGGTCGCCGTCCCCGTTGGATCGCAGAGCATCTCGATCAGCTCGTGGCTCGCATCCACCGTCCAGCCGTCCCCGTGCCGCACAACCGCGCCTGGACGGCCCCCGGCCAGGAAGTGAAACCCCTGGCTGGTCAAGGTGAAGTTTCCGCCCTCGACGATCACGAGCGGTAGGTAGCCCGGCGACACCTGGTCCAGCGACAGGAACGCGGACACGACAGCCGACACGCCCCACACTGGGCTGAGGTCGCGAATCACCTGTGTTTGCAGCGCCGCCGCAACCCGGACAAGTACGTGCTCGGTCAACCCCTCCCCGCGTGAAGCCTCGGCGTTGTACGGCACCAGCGCAACCTGCATGAGCTGCATGCGAATCATGTCCATCTGCTCAGCGCGCCCTTCGCACGGTGCACGACGCACCGACCGGTTTCGATCAACGCCTTCCAGACGCTACTCACACTCGAGTGCACGAGTCAAGGCGCTACGTCTACGGCGGCCGATGATCGCGCCGCGTTTCATCCATACTGCCACTGAGCTCCCAAAGCTTACTCATGCCTGCCGGGACCGAGCATCGAGGACACTCACGATGGTCGCAGATGCGCCTATTACCCAGCAGCGAAAGACCTCTACTCGTTGGTTTCCAAGACTGCGACGCCGGAGTTGTGGGAGAATTTGTGTGCGCGTAGACTGCGCGATGGGGGTCGCTGCGGGCCCGGTGGCGGCCCTGGCTCGGGCCGAACGGCGCCCATCCAGGGGAAGGGATGGTGAAAATGAAGCCGACACGGCTATTTGCGAGCAACCGACAGCTGAAGGCGTTTCTGCTCGCGCTGGTCGCCCTCTCAGCATCGGCGTTCGGAATCGTGGCTTACGCTGCCGACCTCATGGGCTCTCTAGAAGGGTCGACCATCGACACACGGTTTTCGGTCAGGGGCAATCAGCCGGCGCCGAAGGACGTCGTCTTGGTCAAGATCGATTCAAGGACGTTCCAGGATCTCAACCTGCAATGGCCATTTCCGCGCGCGGTCGACGGGCGCGTGATCAGCCGCATCGCCGCCGAGCACCCGGCGGCAATCGCATTCGACGTCCAACTCTCGGAGCCGAGCCAGCTAGGCCAGCAGGACGACGTCGCCCTGCTCAGCGACGTGAACAGCTACCCCAACAAGATGGTCTTCTCGGACACCGAGCCCGACGCCCACGGTGACGTCGCGTTCCTCGGCTCCGGTCAGGGAACCAAGCTGCTGCAATCGGTCGGGGCCCAGCCTGCGGAGGGTTCGTTCCCGAACGAATCCGCGGGGGGCGTGATCCGGACCATGGACGACACGATCAGCCACCTCAGGACGCTCGCCGTGGTCACCGCGCAGACGGCTCGTCACGTGCGGGTCGAGCCGTTCGTTGGCGGCAGGTGGATCGACTTCCGAGGCCCGGCCGGTACGTTCCCGTCGCTGTCGTTTTCGGAGGTGTATTCGGGCACCGAGAGCGGCAGGCGACGCGGCACGCCCCTTCCGCGCGGTTTCTTCCGCGGAAAGATCGTCGTCGTCGGCGCGACTGCGACCAACCTGCAGGACATCCATGCCACCTCGACCGACAACTCAATGCCGGGACCGGAGATCCAGGCGAACGCGATCGACACCGTGCTTCGCGGGTTCCCGCTCGCCTCGGTCCCGGGATGGATAGACATCGCCGTGATCGTCCTGCTCGGCATCGCGGTCCCCGTCGCCGCCCTGCGAGTCGGCCCAGTGGTCTCGATCGCAATCGCGCTCGGTATCGGGGTTCTGTTCGCGATCATCGTTCAACTCGCATTCAACGCCGGCTGGGTGGTGGCGTTCGTGTATCCACTCGCTGCCCTCGTCTTGAGCAGCGTCGGATCCATCTCGGTGCAGTTGGTGACGGAGGCGTTCGAGCGGATCCGCGCCGTCGACCTGTTCGCACGGTTCGTTCCCGAGAACGTGGTAGACGAGGTTCTGAAGTGCGCCGACGGGCTGCGGCTCGGTGGCGTCCAGCGCGAGGGGACCGTCATGTTCACGGACCTGCGCGGCTTCACCGCATTCTCGGAGTCACTAACTCCCCATCAGGTGATCGAAGTCCTGAATCACTACCTGAGCGAAATGTCCGATGCGATCCTGGACAATGGGGGCACGCTCGTCGCGTACATGGGAGACGGCATCTTCGCCGTATTCGGTGCGCCGCTCGAGCAATCGGACCACGCCGAGCGGGCCGTGCGCGCCGCGCGAGAAATGCTCGACAGGCGTCTGCCCCGCTTCAACGAGTGGATACGCACCGAGGGGCTCGGGAAGGACTTCCGCATGGGAATCGGGCTCAACAGCGGGCCCGTCATGTCGGGCCACGTCGGCTCAGAGCGACGGGTCGAGTATGCGGCAGTCGGTGATACGACCAACACGGCGTCCCGGATCGAGGCCCTGACCAAGGGCACGCCCCACCAGCTGTTGCTGTCCGACTCGACCCGTCAGGCGCTGATCGAGCCGCCGGGCGATCTGGTGTTCGTCGACGAGGTCGAGATTCGTGGCCGCGTCGCTCGCATGAAGCTTTGGGGCCTCAAAGAAGCGGGCTCGGCCACGGCGGCGCCGGCAGAGGCGGCGCAGGCGCCGGCGTAAGCAGCCCCCGACGTAACGCGCACGACGCTGTCCCGCTTCGAGGCGGCCGCCACCGCCGCCCGGCGACGGATGACGCGGCTCCCGCAATCCTGCGCCGCACCGCACCGGGCGGCGTTGACAGCCGCCTCCGGACGCGAGGTCGTAAAGCGTCCGGTACAGTAGCGAGGCCAAGCTTTTGCGAGACATAGCAAGCTATTGGATGGTCGCCGGCACCTCCCCCTTCCGATCGCGGTGCTGAGCCAGAATCATCGGGAAAATCGCCGCTGGCCGGAATTCGAGCGTCTCTGCG
>JAFAXX010000181.1 GCA_019240655.1 Solirubrobacterales bacterium | reverse complement strand
GTCGCCGGCTACGAGCGCGTCGATCAGGTCGAGGACCGCGCCGTCCGCGTGGACCTGTTCGGTGACGAGATCGAGTCGCTGCGCTGGTTCTCCACCTTCACGCAGCGATCGCTCGGCGACGCCGCGTCGGTGGAGGTCGCACCGGCCGCCGAGCTGGCCGAGGAGTACCGTGAGCTGGCCGAGATCGCCGCCCTCGAGGACGCCTCCGAGCGCCCCGACATCGCCGAGCTGTTGCCCGTCTCGGACTTCCAGGCGTTCCTCGATCTCGCCCCGGCGGACGCTGCCGTCCTGATCGCCGGCGAGGAGGACGTGACCCCGGCGCTGGCCGATCACTGGCAGGACGTGTGCGCGGCGTTCCACGACGAGGACGCCCATCAGCTGTACGTGGCGCCCGATTTGATTGAGGGCGCGCTCACAGAGCGCGCTCGGGTTCGGCTGTCGAGCATGGACCAGGACCAGCCCCTCGCGTTCCGGGCCCAGAGCGCCGAGATCGCGGCCCGCAGCGTGCGTGAGGCCGAGCCCGAGCTCGAGAAGCTCCAGCGCTCGGGCTACCGAACCGTGGTCGCGTTCGCCCGCCACGGCGAGGGCGAGCGGGCGGCGTACAACCTCGGCCGGCTCAAGGTGCACTGGCTCGATGGCCACGATCGTGCCGGAGCCACGCCTCCGGGGCCCGCGCCAGCGGGCCCTCTAATCAACTTCGCCGACGGGCGGCTGCAGCTCGGGTTCATCGCCCCCCAGTTCCACCTCGCGGTGATACCCGAGCACCGGCTGTTTCACCGCCGGCGGGCGCCGGAGCGGCCGGGACGGGAGCGGCGCCGCGGCGTCCTGCGCTCGTTCGCCGAGCTGCGCACCGGCGACATCGTCGTCCACGAGGACCACGGAATCGCCCGCTTCGCCGGCTTCGACACGAAGACCGTCGCCGGGGTGACCCGCGACTACCTGTATCTCGAGTACGCCGGCTCGGACCGAGTGTTCGTCCCGGTCGACCAGCTGGCGAAGATCTCCCGCTACGTGGGCGCCGGCGGCGCGCAGCCGCCGCTGTCGAGGCTCGGCGGCACGCGCTGGGAGACGATGAAGGCCCGCGCCCGGCGCGCGGCCCAGGAGCTGGCGGGCGAGCTGCTCAACCTGTACGCGGAGCGAAAGCGAAGGGAGGGCTTTGCCTTCGCGCCCGATTCGGATTGGCAACGGGAGTTCGAGGACGCCTTCCCGTACACCGAGACGCCTGACCAGCGCGACGCGATCGACTTCGTCAAGGCCGACATGGAGGCGCCGCGGCCGATGGACCGGCTGATCTGCGGCGACGTCGGCTACGGCAAGACCGAGGTCGCCTTGCGGGCGGCGTTCAAGGCCGTGCAGGACGGAAAGCAGGTGATGCTGCTCGTGCCGACGACGATCCTCGCCCAGCAGCACTACGGCACCTTCACCGAGCGGCTGCGGGCGTACCCGGTGACGATCGAGCACGTCTCGCGCTTCCGCCCGGCGGCCGAGCAGCGGGAGGCGGTGGCGCGCTTCAGCCGCGGCGAGGTCGATGTCCTGATCGGGACCCATCGGCTGCTCAGCCGGGACGTCCGGGCGAAGGACCTGGGCCTGCTGATCGTCGACGAGGAGCAGCGCTTCGGGGTCAAGCAGAAGGAGCTCCTGCGCCAGCTGAAGCTCCGCGTCGATGTGATCTCGATGAGCGCGACCCCGATCCCGCGGACGCTGCAGATGTCTCTGGCCGGTGTGCGGGACATCAGCGTGATCGAGACCCCGCCCGAGGGCCGGCGTCCGATCAGGACGTACGTCGGCGAATACGACGAGGAGCTGGTCCGGCGGGCGCTCGAGCGCGAGAAGGCGCGCGGCGGGCAGGCGTTCTTCCTCCACAACCGGATCGAGACGATCGACGAGACGGCGGTGCGGTTGCGCGGGCTGTGCCCGGGCATCCGCTTCGAGGTGGCGCACGGGCAGATGGACGAGCGCGCGCTCGAGGACCGGATGCTGCGCTTCCTGCGGGGCGACGCCGACGTGCTGGTGTGCACGTCGATCATCGAGTCGGGGATCGACATCCCGCAGGCCAACACGCTGGTCGTCGAGCGCGCCGACACCTTCGGCCTGGCGCAGCTCTACCAGATCCGCGGCCGGGTGGGGCGCTCGCGCGAGCGCGCGTACGCGTATCTGCTGTACCCGAGCGCGGCGGCGCTGACGCCCGACGCCGCGCAGCGGCTGAGCGCCCTGTCCGACTACACCGAGCTCGGCGCCGGCTTCAAGATCGCCATGCGCGACCTCGAGATCCGCGGCGCCGGCAACCTGCTCGGCGACGAGCAGTCCGGGCACGTCGCGGCGCTCGGCTTCGAGCTGTACATGCAGATGCTCGACGAGGCAGTGTCGGCTGCTTCGGTGGACGGCGCTGACGGCGATGTGGACTGGGAGCCGGTGCGGCTCGACGTCAACGTCAACGCGTACGTGCCGGGTGAGTACATCCCGTACGAGCACGCCAAGGTGGACGTGCACCGGCGGATCGCCGGCGCTCGCGAGGTCGCCGATCTGATGCTGCTGCGCGAAGAGCTCGAGGACCGGTTTGGTCCGGTGCCGGATCCGCTGCGCAACCTGATCTCGCTGCAGCAGGCGCGGATCAAGCTCGGCCAGGCCGGCGCGCGGGCGGTCACCTTCGGGGGTGGGCGGCTGGCGGTGACGCCGGTGGAGCTCGACTCGGTGCGCGCCAAGCAGATCCGGGCGGAGATCCCCGAGGCGCTGTACGAGTCCGGCAAGGCGCAGCTCTCGCTGCGCGTGCCCGAGGATCCCGCCCAGCGCTTCCCCGCCGTGGTCCGCGCCGCCGATGTGCTGCTGGCGGCGGTCACGCAGGAGGCGGCCTGATCAAGGCGCCGACGTCGTCGAGGACGTCGGCGGCGGCATGTTCGAGGCGCCGGCGGGTGACCCGCAGGACCCGGAAGCCGTGACGCTGGAGGATCGCGTCGCGTACGCGGTCACGCTCGAAGCTCCGCGGGGTGTTGTGGTAGGCCCGGCTGTCGAGCTCGGCGACGAGCTTCGAGGCCGGCCACACGCAGTCCACGAGGACGCCGGCGACAAGCACGTTCGTCTGCGGCGGGGGGAAGCCGGCTTGGGCGATCGCGGCCAGGAAGTCCCGCTCGAGATCCGAGCGCGTGTCGCGCGGGCCCTGGTAGTCGGCGAGCACCGCCCGCAGGCGGTTGAGGCCTCTGGCCCGGGGGCGGCGGGCAATCGCTCGCTCGAGCTTTCCGAGATCGAGGAGCTCGAGCCGGTCGGCGTCCTCGACGGCGCGCGCGAGGCGCTCCTCGGTGTAGACCGACGCGAGGTCGAGGATCGTCCGGGCCACGGCGGTCACCGGGATCCCGTCTTTGACGCGGTGCTCGTCGGGGTGGAGCGTCGTGCGGTGGACCCGGATCGTGCCGCGGCTGCGCCAGGCGGCTGGCACGGTGATCTCGATCCTCGCCGCGCCGTGACCGAAGCCCCACAACGCCGCCGCGGTTCGGTGGCTCAGCACCGTGCCCGGCCCGTACGCCAGCACGGCGGCCATCCAGTGGCCTTGGCGCGTGAGCTTCGGGTGGCCAACGGCGTAGAAGCCGGGGTGGATTCGGTGAAGGCGCCCAGAGCGGACGCGATGGTGAATTGCGTAGCGCCCGAGGCCGATGGCCGTGAGCTGACGCATCGCCACGACGCCGTGTTGACGGGCGCCCAGAGCGGCGATCATCTGATCCGGGTGTGATTTGTTGCCTATATCGCCACTTTTCGCACTCACACCGTGGAGAGGCCGCGGCAGGCGCAGAATCACCCTTCGGAATCTCTTACAACCGGGGCGCTACCATCGGCCCAACGATGAAGTTGATGCGGAAAGTGATGGCGCTCGGCGCCTTTTTTGTGCTCGCGGTCGGCGTCGCCGGATGCGGCGGCTCGAGCGTGCCCGACGGCTCGGTGGCGGACGTGGCCGGCAACCAGATCAGCACCCAGTCGTTCAACCACTGGATGTACGTGCTGGCCAAGAGCCAGGCGGCGCAGAGCCCCGGTCAGCCGGTGATCGTGCCCAACGACCCGCCGAACTTCACGCAGTGCGTCGCCAACGTCCGCAAGCAGGTCCCCCAGTTGGCACAAACCTCGGCCAGCACGCTGAAGAGCGAGTGCGGCCAGCTGTTCACCTCGCTCTCGAGCCAGGTGATGGACTTCCTGATCACCTCCTACTGGTACCAGGCCGATGCGGCCAAGCAGAACATCAAGGTGACCGACGCGCAGGTACAGCAGGCGCTCAACACGGCGAAGTCGCAGCAGTTCACGAGCACGGCCCAGTTCCAGAACTTCCTCAACCAGACCGGCGAGACGATGCAGGATGTCTTCTACCGCTTCCGGATCACTCAGGTCTACACAAAGCTGCTGGCCAAGCACAACACGACGGTCACCCCGGCGCAGGTCGCCGCCTACTACAACGCGCACAAGTCGCAGTTCGGCAGCGCCGAGAGCCGCAACCTGCGGATCGTGCTGACGAAGACCGAGGCGCAGGCGGCCGCGGCCCGCAGCGCTCTGCAACAGGGACAGAGCTGGACAGCGGTGGTCAAGCAGTACTCGGTCGACCCCACGACCAAGAACTCCGGCGGCGTCCTCAACAACGTGACCAAGGGCCAGCAGGACACCGCGCTCGACACCGCGGCGTTCTCGGCACCGGCGAATCGGGTCACCGGTCCGATCAAAGGTCAGTTCGGCTACTACGTCTTCGAGGTCACGAAGGTGACGCCGGCCACGCAGCAAAGCCTGGCCCAGGCGACGGCCCAGATTCGCACGACGCTTACCAATCAGGCGCAGACGAGCGCTCAGAACGCGATCCAGAACCAGGCCAAGAAGAACTGGCTGGATAAGACGACGTGCCGCAAGGAGTACGCGATGGCCGACTGCAAGGGCTACCAGGCGCCCAAGAGCTCCACCACCGGCGCGACGACCTCCACCGGCGCGACGACCTCGACTGGGTGAGCGACCGCCCGCAAGACGGGCCGCAGTCCGACCCGGCGGCCGAGCCGAGCCACGACCGTCCGCAAGACGGGCCGCAGTCCGGCCCGGCGGCCGAGCGGCGCGGGCCTCGCCCGGCGGCGGAGCCGCGCGAAGCCCCGGCGGGCGGCTCCGCAGACGGACCGGCGGAGAGCGGCCGGGCAATCGCGCGCCTTGACGCGATCACCCGCCGCCTGCGCCGCGACTGCCCCTGGGATCGCGATCAGGACGAACGGACGATCGTCCCTCACACCGTCGAGGAGGCCTACGAGCTGGCCGACGCCGCCCAGCGCGGCGACGACGCCAAGCTCCTCGACGAGCTGGGCGACGTGCTCTTCCAGGTGCACTTCCTCGCGCTGCTGCTCGAGGAGCGAGGCCAGGGCAGCCTCGCCGCGGTGGCCGAGCACTGCACCGAGAAGCTGATCCGCCGCCATCCCCACGTGTTCGGCCAGGTACGGGCCGAGACCGCTCAGCAGGTGCTGCGCAACTGGGACCGGATCAAGGAGTCCGAGCCCGGCCGGCAACCGGGCATCTTCGGCGAGGTTCCCGACAACCTGCCCTCGCCGTTGTACGCCCGCAAGCTGCAGCGGCGAGCCGCCTCCACCGGGTTCGACTTCCCGGGCGTCGAGGGTCCGCTGCAGTCCGTCCGCGACGAGCTCCTCGAACTGGAGCAAGCGGCCACCCCCGAGCAGCGATTCAGCGAGCTCGGCGACGTCCTGTTCGCGGTGGTCAACGTCGCGCGCAAGCTGCGGATCGACCCAGAGCTGGCCCTGCGGGCATCGGCCGAGCGGTTTCGCGGCCGCGTCACCGCCGCCGAGCAGCTGGCCGCATCGGCGCGCCAGAACTGGAACGATCTGACTCCCGACGAGCAGCTCATCTACTACGCCCGAGCGCGTCTGAACGAAGGAGACGCTGAACCGCAATGAGCCAGATCGAGCACGTGCACGCGCGCCAGATCCTCGACAGCCGGGGCAACCCGACCGTCGAGGTCGAGCTCAGCCTCCGCTCCGGAGCGTGGGGCCGGGCCGCCGTCCCCTCCGGCGCCTCGACCGGCGAGTTCGAGGCCACCGAGCTGCGCGACGGGGGACGCCAGTGGATGGGCAAGGGCGTGAACCGGGCGGTCGAGAACGTCAACGGCGAGATCGCTACGGCGGTGCGGGGCCAGGACGCCTCGAGCCAAGCCGCGCTCGACCAGATGCTGGTCACGCTCGACGGCACCCCGAACAAGTCGCGCCTCGGCGCCAATGCGATCCTCGCCGTGTCGCTGGCCGCCGCCCATGCCGCGGCCGCCGAGGAGCGGCTGCCGCTGTGGCGCTACCTCGGGGGCGAGACCGCGCACGTCGTCCCGGTGCCGATGATGAACGTACTCAACGGCGGCGCCCACGCCGACAACCGGGTGGACTTCCAGGAGTTCATGATCGTGCCGGTCGGCGCCCGCTCCTTCCACGAAGCGCTGCGCTTCGGCGCGGAGGTCTTTCACCATCTCAAGGCGACGCTTCACGATCGCGGGATGTCGACCGCGGTCGGCGACGAGGGTGGCTTCGCCCCCGACCTCGGCTCGAACGAGGAGGCGCTGCAGGTACTCACCGAGGCGATCGGCGCCGCCGGCTACGCTCCGGGCGAGCAGGTGGCGATCGCTCTCGATCCAGCGGTCTCCGAGATCTACCGCGGCGGCGCCTACGTGCTCGAGAGCGAGGGCCGCTCGCTCACCGCACCGGAGCTCGGCGACTACTGGGTCGATCTGGTCGCGCGGTATCCGATCGTCTCGATCGAGGACGGGATGGACGAGGAGGACTGGGAGGGATGGCGAGCGCTGACCGGCCGCCTGGGCGACCGCGTGCAGCTTGTCGGCGACGACCTGTTCGTGACCAACACGCAGCGCCTCCAGCGCGGGATCGATTACGGCGTGGCCAATTCGATCCTGATCAAGGTCAACCAGATCGGCACCCTCTCGGAGACGCTGGCCGCCGTCCGGCTGGCGCGAGAAAACGGCTACACCGCGGTGATGTCCCACCGCTCGGGCGAGACCGAGGACGTGACGATCGCCGACCTCGCGGTGGCGACCGGCTGCGGGCAGATCAAGACTGGAGCGCCGTCGCGCACCGACCGGGTGGCGAAGTACAACCAGCTGCTGCGGATCGAAGAGGCGCTCGGCCGCGACGCCGAGTACCCGGGACGCGACGTGTTTCGCTCCTGAGCCCGCCGCCCCCGGGCGGTGTGGTTCGGCCCTGCCGGCGTGTGCTTCAAGTTCGTGAGTCCGGCCGCGCCTGGCGGTGCGGTTCGGGCCTGCCGGCGGGTGGTTGCGGTCGTGAGTCCGGCCGCGCCTGGCGGTGCGGTTCGAGCGTGCCGGCGGGTGCTTTCCGTTCGGGAGACCGGGCGCTCGGGCGGTGTGGTCGTCGTCCTGCCGGCCGCCGTCGATGACGCCGGGCAGCCCGCGCCGTCCGACCCCGGCGGCAAGATTCCGTGCACGAGGAAGGAGCGCACTCCCGTCGAACGAAGCGCTCGAGGAATGCCGCCAGCCGATCAAGCCGCCGCCACCGCCACCGCCACGCCGCGCCACGAGCCGGATCTGCCGCACGCGCGGCCGCGCCCGCGCCGCGTGCCCGCGCGGCCACCGCTCGAACGCGTCCGCTGGGACCGGGTTGGCCGGGTGGCGCTGCTGGTGGTGCTCGCGGTGGTCGCGGCTCTGTACGTCGAACACGCGATTGCCTATGTATCGGCCCGTCGGCAGGCCGATGCCCAGCTCGCGGTCGTCAACCGCTTGAGAGAGCAGAACGCCGCGTTGGCCCGCCAGCAGCGCTCGCTCAACGATCCGGCCACGATCGTCCGCGATGCTCGCGCGCTCGGGATGGTGTGGCAGGGCGAGCGGCCGTACGTGATCACCGGGATGCCGAGTCACTGACGCGTAATCGCGGCCGCCGCCGGGCAATCAGTAGGCCGCGTGCGATTCAACGACGCCATCGGGCTGTGGCGGGAGGGAGAGCGTCGGCTGGCCGGTGCCGAGCCACCGGAGCGGCCGGCGCTCGAGCGGGTGACCGACGAGATCGTGCTGGAGCTCCGCCGCCGTCTGGGCGGGTCGTTCACGAGCGAAGAGCTGGCCGAGCTCTACGGCCGCGAGGGAACGGACTGGTGCTTCGACGTCGCGGTGCGGGCCGCGCCGGGGACGCCGGCGGCATGGGACATGACGACGGTGGCCGGCGCGGCGTTCGCTCGCTACCTGCGCGAGGCCAGCGACTACGGCGGCGGTTGGCAGATCGCCGCGGAGTGACCACGCGTGGTCTCGGCTTCGGGACCCGCGGTCGGGTGGGCCCTCCGCCCGACGTGGCTGTTGTCGAGCGGGGCCCCTCCGCCCGACCGTGAGCTGTTGTCGGGTGGGCCCTCCGCCCGACCGTGGGACTCGGGTGGGCCCTCCGCCCCGACCGTGGGTTGTCGGACGGGCGCTCCGCCCGAGCTCACTCGCCCTCGTCGGCCTCCTCACCGCCGACGCGCCGAATCACGATCTGGTCCTCCTCGATCGCGACCTCGACCGGACGGTGTCCGGCCCAGTACTCGGCGTAGACCGGGTCGTCCTGGACCGCCGGATCGAGCCACAGCCCGTAGCCCTCCTCGCCGTGGTCGAACGTCGCCTCGAGCGTCGTTCCCTTGCGGCGACCCCGTGCCGGCCGCCCAGCCCGCCGGCCGCGCCGGCGGCGGCCCTTGGGCTCCTCGCCCTCTGATTCCGCCGGCTCCTCCGACTCCTCCTCCTCGGCGGCGCGGCGCGCCTCCGCGGCATCGAGCTCGGCAGCGATCAGCGCGTCGTCCTCGGCCCGGAGGTCGATCTCGTCATCGAGGTCGGCCGCGACGCCGGCGCCCTCGCCCTCCTCGCCGGGCTCGAGCGCCTGCTCGCGCTTGAAGGCCTGGATCTGCTGGACGGTCACTTCGAGCTGATGGGCGATCCAGGCGTCGGTCCGGCCCTGGCGCACCCAGGCGCGGATTCGGTTCAGCTCGGGACGGAGAGAGCGGCGTGCCACGGCCCGGAGACTAGTACAGGAACGAGCGAAGTACCCCCCGCCGCGCTTGTGCCGGATAGATCCGACCCGCTATTCTGACCGCGGGCGGATCGGCCGAAAATCGACGGAGCCAGTCGGTTTGCCTCCAAGTGACAAGACGAGCAGGGAGGCAACTTCCATGTTGGTACTCACCCGCAAGTCCAACCAGAGCATCATGATCGGAGACGACATCGAGGTCTCAGTGCTGGCGATCATGGGGGAGAAGGTTCGGATCGGGATCCAGGCGCCTCGTGACGTGCCGGTTTTCCGCAAAGAGGTGTATCTCGAGATCCAGCAGGAGCGCTTGGGCTCGGGTAAGGGCGCTCGCGAGGAAGTCGACGCAGCGCTGCGCGGCCTCGGAGAGGCGAGCTGACGTGACCACCGGGCCGCGCCCCCCGCGCGGCCTCGAAACGACGTAAGCCTCCCCGCGCCGCGACCTGTCCTCGGCGGAGCCTTCGACGCACCCCGCGCGGCGGCAAGACAGCGGTAGCCCTCCGCGCCGGCTCGCCGCGAGTGCGTCTAGCCGAGCAGGTGGCAGACCGTCTCGAACATCGCGGTCAGGCGGCAGCGCGAAGGGGACGACCTGCCCGCTGAGTGGGCGACCTGCCCGCTCAGCGGACGACCTGCGCACAGTGGACGACATGCCCGCTGAGTTGGACGACCTGCGCGCTCAGTCGACGACCTGCGCGCTCAGTCGACGACGTGCGCGCTCAGTCGACGACGTGCGCACTCAGTCGACGACGTGCGCGCTCAGTGGACGACCTGGCCCTCGTACACCTGGACGAAGTGCAGGTAGCTGTCGGCGATCTGCGCCGCGGCGGCCTCGCGCTCGAGCTCCTTGTCCAGGTAGCCCTTGAGCGGGTCCCACCAGATCGAGCGGCCGATGGCGAAGCCGATGAACCCGTCCACCGGCGCGGCCTGGCGCAACCAATGCTCGACCTTGTCCGTCGAAGCGCCCCGCCCGAGCAGTACGCACACGACGTTCTCGCGTCCCGAGCCCGACCGGGTCTGCTCGGCCAGCATCTCGGCGTCCTCGCGCTCGTCGACGCCCTCGATCTTCCAGATGTCGACCTCGACCCCGGCGTTCTGGAGCTCCTCGATCGTCCGGCGCATCAGCTCCGGCCGGAGCTCGGCGTCGTAGCGGTCGCTGTCGCCGTCGAGCGACTTCAGCTGCTCGTCGGTGGCGGGGACCAGGAGCTCAAACAGGAACTTGCGATCGTGCTCGTGCAGCCAGTCGGCCAGCCGCTTCAGACGGGCGGTCTGGCGCCGGTTCATCTCGACGTCGGGGTCGTCGGGGTTGTAGCGGACGAGCACCTTCGCGAAATCTGGGTCGAAGCGCTCGATGTGCGCGCCGAAGTCATCGCCGTACTCGAAGTCGAACTCGTTCTGGCCCGATTTCTCGACCGGCATCGCGAGCTTCAGGCCTCCCTCGCGACTCTGCGCCGGGATGTTGCCGCCGAACTGCTCGTCCACCAGGACCCCCGTCGCGGCCGCCTCGACCCCGCGGCGGACAGCCTCCTGCATCCCCTCGAAGATCAGGTGCTTGGCGTCGGCGATCGTCTTGGTCTGCTCCGGGTTCGGGTCGCCCTCGATCCCGAACATCTTCTTTTGGAACGACCCTCGATGGTCGAAGGCGAGGATGTACAGCTTCCCGTCGTATCCCAGAGCCATGTGATCACCCCTTTCAGCGCTTGATCGTTGAACACCAGTCTACGCCCCGCCTCACGTTAGGCTCCGCGCCGTGGAACACAGGTTCACGGGCCCCGCGTACACGATCGGCATCGAGGAGGAGCTGATGATCCTCGACGCCCGGTCGCTCTCGCTGGTGAACGCGATCGAGAGCCTGCTCGAGCCGACGCCGTCCGGTGAGATCAAGCCGGAGCTGATGGAATCGGTTCTCGAGGTCTCCACGGAGCCGTGCGAGGGGATCGTCCAGGCGAGCGAGCAGCTGCGCGCCCTCCGGCGCCAGGTGTGCCAGACCGCGGCGTCCCGGGAGATGGCCATCGGCTCGGCGGGCACTCATCCGTTCGCCATGTGGGAGGACCAGCGAATCGTCGCTCGCCCGCGCTACCGCGACCTGATCTCGGCCCTGCGCTTCGTAGCCCGCCAGGAGCTGATCTTCGGCATGCACGTGCACGTCGGGATCGACGACCCCGACAAGGCGATCCACGTGGCCAACGGAATGCGGGTCCACATGCCCGTGCTCCTCGGCCTGTCGGCCAACTCCCCGTTCTGGCGGGCCGACGCGACCGGCCTGGCCTCGACCCGGACGCCGATCTTCCGCGCGTTCCCGCGGGTGGGAATTCCGCCGAGCTACCAGTCGTGGGAAGACTACGAGCGCCGGATCCAGTTCATGATCGACGCCCGGGTGATCGAGGACTACACCTACCTCTGGCACGACGTCCGTCCGCATCCCAAGCTCGGCACGGTCGAGATCCGGGTGATGGACTCCCAGACGCGGGTCGAGCACACCGTGGGGCTGGCCGCTCTGGTCCAGGCGCTGGTCAAAGAGCTGGCCGAGCATTACGAGGCGGGTCAGGAGCTCTCGCGCTACCCGTTCGAGATGCTCGACGAGAACCGGTGGCTGGCCGCGCGCCACGGGCTCGACGGCGAACTGGTCGACCTCCCGAGCGCCGAGCGGATCCCGACCCGAGTGCTGGCCCGGCGCTTGCTCGACCGGATGCGCGATCACTGCCGGGAGCTCGGCTCGGTCGACCAGCTCGAGGCGGTCGAGGACCTGCTCCAGCGGGGCAACGGAGCCGCCCGCCAGGTCGTGGTCTACGAGGCCAACCACGACCTCCGCGAGGTAATGGCCGAGATCGTCGCCGCCACCAACACCTAGGCTTCTCGCGCCCCTCCGGCCGCCTTACAATCGATTGGCAATGAGCACGGGCGGCCCTGATCTCTTCGTCATCTGCAAGAACTGCGGATCCGAGGTCAGCCCATACATCACCGAGTGTCCGTACTGCGGCAACCGGCTGCGCAAGCGGGCGCCGAAGATCGATCGCGAGGGACGAGTCTCTGAACGGCGGCGACGCCGGCCGCCGGCGCCGGCGCTGCCACGGCTGCGCCGCGGGGAGATCCCGGGGATCCGGGCCGAGTCGCGGCCGTACGCGACGATTGCGCTGGTGGTGGCGGGGCTGGTCGGGTGCCTGCTGTGGCGGACCTCGCTGATCAGCCTGGACCAGCTGGCGATCGTCGGAAAGCCCGGCGCGCACTGGTGGCGGCTGATCACCGCGCCGTTCGTGTACTCGAACACCGGATTCGCGTTCGTGACGCTCGCGGCCATCGGGCTCTACGGTTGGCTCCTCGAGCGCCGCCACGGACCCTTGCCGGTGGTGGCGCTGTTCGCGCTCGGCGGTGTCGGGGGCATGGCGGCGACGGCGGCGATCAAAGCGTTCCCGGTCGCCCTCGGGGGCAACGGCGCGGCACTCGCGCTGCTGGTGGCCTGGGCGATTCCCGATCTGCTCGCGCTGCGGGGCGAGCACGAGATCGAGGGTGACCTGATCGGCACGGCGGTGTTCGGAGTCGTGGTGGCGCTGATGCCGCTGGCGGTGCCCGAGGCGAGCTGGATCGCCGACGCGGTCGGAGCGCTGGCCGGCCTCGCGGTCGGGCTCGTCCTGGCCCGGGTCGGCGAGCGCTAGCGATTGGGGCCGCGCTGCGCGCGGCGTCCCTGGGGCCAACGGCGGCCGGGCGTCCATGCCCGGCCCAATCGAGAAGCTATGGAGATTTGTCAGGCTATTCCTCACAAATCTCCATAGCTTCCCTCAGACGACGGCGATCGCACCCGCCTCG
>JAFAXX010000150.1 GCA_019240655.1 Solirubrobacterales bacterium | reverse complement strand
GTACTCGTCGGGTGCCTGTCGGTGCCGGCGGGCAAGTTGCGGAACAGGGTGACGTGGCCGGATTGGGTGATCTGGTAGATCGCACCCGTCCTGCGGTCCTTGAGTCCGGCGAAGCGCTTGTAGTACGCGCCCGCGTAGAGATCACCGTTGAGCTGGTCGATCCCGAGGCCGAAGGTGGTACCGATGTCCTCGAACGTGGCCGGATGTTTCTTCTCCGACGCGGGCTCCGTGTCCCAGGCGGCCGTAATCGGCGCAGTCTCACTCCTGAAGTACGGCAGCCCCCGGATCGCGTCCTCGTTTGCGTTGGCGCTGGACGCCTCGACCGGCCCGGCCCACTGCAACGGCCAGAACACGTATGGGTTGTCGAGCGAGTACTGGTCGATCTGGTGTACCCCGAAATCCACGCCGGTGACGGGCGAGGACGCGTTCACGAACTGCACGTCCGAGCGCAGCCCGTTGTCTTGCCGGCTCGGCCACCACGGCCGCGCGACCTCGAGCTCGAGCCGCACCCTCGTATTGGGCAGGTCGAGGCTGTAGGTGCCGTCTGCGTGGGTGGTCGCGGTGCCGACGAGCGTGTGCGCGCCGGTGAACGCGCGGACGGTCAGCCCGCCCACCCCGACATCGACGGCGCCGGTGTTCGGATTCGTGTCGAAGACGCCGTTCGTGTTGAAGTCATTGAAGACGCGGCCCGACACAACCGCCGCCGGGGCAGACGCCGCAGACAACGCCAGGATGAACAGCAAGACGGCGACCCCAATGCCCAGAAGCCTCGGGCATAGCTGGCGGCGCGTTAGGACTCGATCCACACCGGCACCCAGCTTTCGTTTCGAACGAACGTCAACCGATGGACGGTGGTGCCGTACCGGGCAGCGGACCCTACCAAAGCGACCATGAAAGTCAATACCGCCAGGAGCCATGCACTTCGCGATTGAGTCTCCCGTGTGTGCTCGCTCCCCGGCTTCGGACCAGAGACCCGGCCTCCGGGCTAGACCCGCGCGTGCCGCCGCACGACATCGCCGGTGTTTCCCCTCTCCAGCGCAACGATTCTTGCACCGAGCACGACTACGGTCGGTATGCTCGCGCAATGAAGTGTCGCCGGAGGTGGCGAGTATCAGTGCTCCTGGGGCTGGCGTTGGGCGCACTCTTGCTGCAGGCCGCTCCTGCCGGCGCGGTCTTCCGACACGGGCCACCGCCGACACGGGCGATAACGCGGGGCAACACCGACATGACGATGAGCGGCACCGGCTACGGCCAACCGGTCCAGGGGTTCATCGCCAACTTCGGCAACCCCTTCGACCCAGTCACGGACGGCTATCCCACGACCAATCCGACCGAAGGCTTCACACCCAAGGACGAGGGCTTCGCCGGCATCATCTATGGCACGCCGGTCGGCGGCGGCCCGACTCTCAGGCTGTACTGCATCGACATCAACACATCCACGTGGGGCGGCATCGGGTACCAACTGGGCACCTGGGACGCGGCCGGAGTCCCGAATGTGGGCTACGTGGCCCGGCTGCTCAACGACTACTACCCAAACACCAATGAACCCGCCGCTCTGACTAATCTTAACCAAAAGGCCGCCGCAGTGCAGGCGGCTATCTGGTTCTTCAGCGACCGCTACGTGCTGAACACCAGCATGGGCGCGCTGCGCGATGAGGTGGTCGCGATCGTGAACGCCGTCATCAAGGCGGGGCCACTGATAGCGCCGCCACCGCCCAGCCTCACCATCACTCCATCGAGTGCGAGCGGCCCCAATCACGTGCTCGGGCCGTTCACGGTCGACACTGACCACCCGCCCGCCACCGTCACCGTCACGGACGGGACGATGTACTCGAACGCGGCAGGCACCACCCTGCTCGGGGACGGAACCACGGCCGATGTGCCGTCCGGCCAGCGAATCTGGTTGCGTTCGACGGGAGGTGCCTCCACCGCCGTGCTGACGGCGACCTCCGAGGCCATTGTGCCGAGCGGCAACGTCTATCTCTACGACGGCAATACGGCGGGGGTGAACGACGCCCAGCGGCTCATCTTGGCCGAGAAGGCCACGTTGAAAACCACCGTCCAGGCCACCGCCGAGTTCCTGCCCTTCGGCTCGCTGGTCGTGAAGAAGACGATCGCGGGTCCCGGGGCCGGATCGCACGGGAAAGTAGTCATCAAAGTGGTCTGCGATGACGGTGTACGCCGGCGCCCGTTCGTCATCCCCGCCGGTGCGCATGTTGGCACGACGTCGCGCACCTACCGCCGCATCGAGGCCGGAACGACATGCACCGTCACCGAGACGTCCAACGGCTCCACCGCTACCACGACCGTGGTGGTAAAGGGGGACGGTCAGAAGGTCGCCATCCCCGAAGGCGGAAAGAAGACGGTCAAGATCTCCGATACCTATAACTTCGTCCCCGGCTCGCTGCTCGTGCGAAAGACGATCGCCGGCCCGGCGGCGGGCAAGCAAGGGGAGATCAGGATCCACACGGTGTGCGACGGCAAGGCCTTGACGCCGGACTTTGTGATCCCCGCGAAGAGCCCCGCCGGTGAGCAGACCAAGCAATACGACGACATCCCGGTTCCGGCCCACTGCAAGGTTACGGAGACCGCCGACGGGCACAGCACCGCGGTGTCGGTCGTGGTCGAGGGGAGCGGGCAAACGGTATCGGTCGGACCCGGTGAGATCGCCGAAGCCGACATCAGCGACACCTACGGCCTCGTACCGGGCCAGCTCGAGGTGACGAAGACCATTGCCGGGTCGCTTGCCGGACACCAGGGAGAGGTGGTTATCCACACGTTCTGCAACGGGACCGCCCTTCCGGACTTCGTCATCCCGGCCGGGGCGACAGGCGACCAGTCGCACATCTACTCGGGAATTCCCACGCCGGCAAAGTGCACGGTGACCGAGACGGTGGACGGGCACACCAGCACGGTTTCGGTGGATGTCATCGGCAGCCCGGACACCGTCACGATCCGACCGGGCGGGAGTGCTGCCGCTCACATCACCGACACCTACGGCGCCAGGCCCGGCTCGCTGCTCGTAACCAAGACCATCGCCGGTCCGAGCGCCGGCCACCAGGGACCGATCACCATCCACGTGGTCTGCGACGGCACAGCGCTGTCGCCCGACTTCGTGATCGCTGCGCACACTCCCGCGGGCACGGTGTCGCACAGCTTCGACGACATCCCCGCCGGCTCGGTGTGCACCGTGACGGAGACCACGGACGGCGCCACCGCCACGGTCATTGTGACGGTGTCGGGCGACCGCCAGGGCGTGACCGTTCCTGCGGGCAAGGTGGCATCGGTGAGCTTGATGGACGTGTACGACGAAGGGTCCCCCGTCGAGCCGGAGCCCGAAGAGCCGGGGTCCCCCGCCGTGGACGCGACCGGCTCGCTGACGGTGATCAAGCACATCACTGGTCCGGCCGCCCGTCGGCACGGCCCGATCGCGATCCTGGTGGCCTGCGGCGGTCCGGTCGAGGACTTCGCCTTCGAGATCCGGGCACGCACGGGTCCCGGTTCTGTGACGCGCCACTTCGACAACATCCCCGCCGGATCGCACTGCAACGTCAAGGAGACTGCGAACGGTCACACCAACACGGTCGCCGTGACGGCGAGCGGGAGCGGCAGGGTGACCATACCCGCCAGGGGCTCCGCCACTGCTCGTCTGACCGACCGCTTCTCGGTCAGGGTTGCTCCAGCGCCTCGTCCGAGCGTCACCGGCTAAACCGGGACGTGACGAAGCTGGGCTGTCGGCAATGGCCGTCGAGCCGTAATTGAGCGAGCGTGGTCCTCGTCGACAGCCACATCGCTTTCTGGGCGCTCGCTGCTGCTCGCGCGTCAGCACGGCGCTCGCGGATCGGCGTCGGGCGTGCTGTTGGGTAGGCCCCTTGCCGCGCCGGCGTGCCGGTCGCCGTCGGAGCAACCTCAAGAGCCGGACCGGCAACCCCCCACCAATGCAGCTACAGCGCATGTCTGAGCGGCTGAGCCGCAGAGTCGGAGCTCGATGAGCACTCATCAGTAGCGCCCGACGTTGGTGAGGCACCATCGCCCGCGACGCTGCGCTTCCCGGGCCCCGGATCGAAACAGTCGCCTGGTGTTGTGTCTCTCCCGCTGACATCGGCCCGCGGCTCATAATCGCTCTGGCAGGGTTCTGGAGGCCCGAGGAGCTCGATCCCGCGCGCGCCGTTATCGCGGTCAGCTCGTCGGGGGCGCGTGTGAGGATCGTCGGCAGAGCGAGCTCGCTCGCGCGGCAGCGTCGCCGTCGAGCCCGACGTCGCCACGGGCGGGATCGCCGTCTTGTGCAATGCGGATCACCGTGCCGAAGGCGGGGTCCCCGGCTCGGGTGCCTCCGGGACCGGCGGCCGGGCCGTAGCTGTGTGGGGCAGATTGAAGGCGTCGTGTGATGCATCGCACACAAGGGTGGGCCGGCGCCTGCGACCCTCACGAGCTTGTCGTTCGACTGCCGAGTCGTCCCGCCCGGTGCGGGGCGAGCGGGGGACCCAATTCTGAGCCGGATGCCCCGGCTCGGAGGGGGGCGAATCGGCCGCCTTCAGCGGTGGCCGTAGCGACTGCGTCACGCCACTTGGTGGATCGGGACCTGCCGCGAGCCCGTCAGCTAACTCCGTAGGCGCCCGGTCGATAGCTAAAAACCAAGGAGGACCTCTGGATGAGGCCCAGTCTCAAAGGGCGCAATACGCGCCCGGTTTACGCTGGCCGGCGCAGGAAGCGCCTGATTCATGGTGGCGTGGGCGCCCTTGCGCTGACGCTCCCGGCCGCGGCGGTGGCGCTCACCGCCGGGCCGCTTTCCTCCCCGCGCGCCGCGGCGAGCGCCGCGCCGTCGAACACCCGACTCGTCTCCGCGAAGACGACCGTCTCGGCGGCGAAGCAGCGGAACTGCGGTCAGCTGTTCACCGTCGCCATGGCTGAGCGAGCCGCAAATCGGTTCTATGCCGGCAACACTGCGCCGAGCGGGCATCAGCTCAAGGTGCTCGGCTATATCGAGCGCTGTCAGCGCAACCCGGCCGCGGTGTCGTTCGTCCGTGGCTATGACCATCGTCAAGCGGGCAACCAGCGCGCCCGCGTGGCTGCCGCCCGTGCGGCGGCCGCAGCTCGGTCGGCAAACAGCGGTTGGGCGATTCCCGCCTACGTCGTGCAGTGTGAGTCCGGCGGTCAGAACCTGCCGCCGAACTACGCGGGCGCTTCGGGTTACTACCAGATCATTCCCAGCACCTGGCTCGCCTACGGCGGCGGCCAGTACGCGCCGGCTGCGTACGAGGCGACGGCCCAGCAGCAGGCGGCGATCGCGTCCAAGATATGGGACGGCGGCTCCGGCGCCAGCCAGTGGGTCTGCGCCGGCCGGTGATGCGCTCGACCTGAACGGAAACGGTGTCGCCGCGCACCCACCCGCAAATGGGTGCGCGGCGCTCACCGCAGCTGCTGTTACCCGTCCCTGGTCGGGATCTCCTCGATCAGCAGGGCCAGCGTCGGACAGGCGTCGACCGCGCGCCGCGCGAGCCCCAGTAGCTCCGGCGCGACTTCGGTCGGCTCGATGATCGGATACCCCCAGTCGTCGAGCCGGATCAGCTCCGGCAGCAGCTCCGCGCAGAGGCCGTGGCCCTCGCAGGCGATCGGGTTGACCCTGAGCCGCCGGCTCATCGCTTCGCCTCACTCGCCGCAGACCGAAACGCCGACGCCGACGCCGAGGCAGACGCCGACGCCGACGCAGGAATCGGCAGGCCGGCGGGCCGGGCGGTACAGTGGTTGTGGCGGTGCCATTCGATCTCCCCGCCGAAGACCTCGATCGCGCTCTCGACAAAGCGCACGGCGCCGTCGGGGTGATGGCAGGCGCCGCGGCCGCGGATCTCCCCCGCCCAGCGCAGCACCCGATCGCGCTCCCGCGGGTGGGCTCCGCCGTCGGCCAGCGCCTCGAGCGAATCGGCGACCGCACGGAGCCCGTGGACGCACGGGCCACACTGGCCCGCGGACTGCTCGGCCAGGTAGCTGGCCACGCGGGCGCTCTCGTGTAGTCCGCAGGCGCTCTCGCCCAGCGCGATCAGCACCCCGGACCCGAGCTGACAGCCGACCGAGCGGAGGTCTTCGCGAGCCAGCCGCAGCCCGAGCGCGGACGCGCTGTCGACCCACGTGCCGAAGTAGCCGCCCACCAGCAGCGCCCGCAGCGGCTCGGTCGCTCCGCCGGCGGCGGCCAGCAGGTCGGTCATCGGCGTGCCGAAGGCAAGCTCGTACACGCCGGGATCGGCGACTGCGCCGGAGATCGTGACCAGCGCCGAGCCGGGATCGGCCACCGTCCCGAGCTCGCGGAACCAGCGGGGGCCGAAGCGCGCGACCAGGGCCAGCTGAGCCAGCGTCTCCGCGTTCTGGACGAGGGTCGGTCGGCCCTGGTAGCCCCGCTCGAACGGTCGCGGCGGCACGAAGGTGGGGATCGGCGCGCCGCCGTTCAGAAAGTGCATCACCGCGGTCTCCTCGCCGGTCACGTAGCCATCGGGCGCGGCGATCAGCCGCACCGGGACCGGATCGCGTTGGCGCAGCGGTAAGGCGCCCGCCACCGCGTGCAGCGAGCTGGCCGCGCGCTCGTTCAGCTTGACGATCACCTCCCGCGCGCCGACCGCCTCGGCGGCGAGCATCGCGCCGTCGAGGACCAGATGGGGTAGCCGGGAGAGCAGCAGGCGGTCCTTGGCGCTGGCGGGCTCGGTCTCCGAGCCGTTGACGACGACCGCGCTCACCCGCCGCCTCGCGGCCAGGGCCCGCAGCTTGACCGCGGTCGGGAAGTCGGCGCCGCCGCGCCCGCGCAGGCCGCTCGCCTGCACCGCGTCGATCAGCTCGTGCGCGCTCAGGTGCGGGAGCGCTCCGTGGATCCGCTCGTGCTCGGACTGCGACATCGTCCGGCCGGACTGGTCGAGCCCGGCGAGCAGCCGGGGAAGGCCGGGATGCCCGGCCAGCGTGCCGGTCATGGTCCGCTCCCCGAGGACGGCTGCGCTGACAGCGTCCCGCTGACGGCTCCGGTCTGCCCGTCGATTTTCAGGTCGGCGCGCAGGTCGGCGGAAGATCCCGTGGTGTCGCTGACTCGGGCGAGGAAGCTCTGTCCTTGCAGCGCCACGATCGTCCCCTGCATGACCGACGCGAGGCCGACCGCGCTGAGATCGACCTGGCTGCCGGTCATCGACAGGCCGCCGCCGGCGAGCGGCGCGCCGGCCAACCGCACGCGCAGTTCGCCGCGCGCGTCTCCGCTCACTCTCAGAGCCAGATCGACGATCGCGCCATTTGGCTCCTGCGTCTGGGTGATCGTCCCGGTGAGCCGCGCGGTGAAGGGCAGCTTCAACTTGTCGGCGGCCGGCCCGGCCGGTGTCCCCGGCCGCGGCGAGGCCGTCGCGGAGCCCACGATCCCCGCCGCCGATCCCGAGCCCCTGACCAGGAGGTTCGCGGGCGTCCCCGCGCGGCGCGCCCAGCCCGTCGCGAGCGGACCGGCGAGCGCGAACACGGCGATGCCGAGCGGCGCGAGGACCGCGAGCGCGGCGGCGCCGGCGCGCACCGTCGTCGGGCCTCTGCTCGCGCCGGCGATCCTGACCACGGTCGCGGTCATCACCGCCAGCACGCACACGGCGGTGAGGGCGAGCATCCACGTGGCCTTCACGTCGCTTCCGGTGCCGAGTCCGTGCAGCACCGCGACCGGCCAGGACGCATACGCCAGCCAATGGATGCCGCGCCAGGCGGGGTAACCGACGCGCCGGCGGATGAGGCTCGTCGCCACGATCGCCAGCAGCATGTCGAACGACAGCGCGCCGAGGCCGAGCCACAGCGGCCGATAGCTCGAGGAGAACGGGACCACGGAGTCGATCAGCCCGATCGGCGCGAAGCTGTCGAGCACGCTGGTCACGATGTGGACGACGAGCAGCGCGATCACGAGCAGCGAGACGTCCCGGTGGACCTGGTCGACGGCGAACCGGGGCCACCGCGGAGCGAAGGCGACGCGCATCGAGCCCAGCACGCCGAGCAGGACGCTCGCGGTGAGCAGCACGAGCGAGACCGCCCCCGTGCCGCGGGCCAGGTACCAGTACGCGCTCGGGCCCGCGACGGCAAGCGAGACGGTCATCCGAGATCGTCTCCTTCGGCCGGCCAGCCGGCCACGTGCCGGACCGCTCCATCGGCGCCGACCAGCCGGCTCGGAAGACCGAGGGACTCGAGCCACGGGATCGCGCCCGCGCCGCGCACGATCGCGGCGGTGCTGGCGATGTTCGCCTCGAGGCAGGAGGCCGCGCTGACGCTCACGGTGCGCCAGACGCCCGCGGCGGGGCGGCCGGTGCCCGGGTCGAGCACGTGGTGAACCCGGCCGGTAGTTGTCTCCCACCGGCGCGTCGTGGTGCTCGACGTGGCGAGCCCGCCCGCGCGCAGGGTGACGTCCTGTCCCGGCGCCGAGAGGCCGGCGCGATGGTCGTCGGTCACTCGCACCCGCCAGCCATCGGGGGGCGGCGGCCCGGCCAGCGCGATGTCGCCGCCCAGGGAGACCAGCACGCCGGCGTCGGCCGACGCGCCGGCCAGCTCGGCCGCCCGGTCGGCCGCCAGCGCCTTGGCGGTAGCGCCGAGATCGAGGGTCACGCCTCGGGGGACCCGGATGGTACCGGCCACCGGGTCGAGCGTGACCGCCCGCCATCCCGGGACCGCGGCCAGCGAGACCGTAGGTCGGGAAACCGTAGGCCCGGCGCCGCCGGGAATGGGCACGGCGCCGCCGGGAGCGGGCACGGCGCCGCCGGGAATGGGCACGGCGCCGCCGGGAGCGGGCACGGCGCCGCCCGGAGCGGGCCCGGCGCCGCCGCGAACGGCCTCGAAGTCACGGTCATAGCCGAGCGCGACGAGCGCCGCTCCGACCGTCGGGTCGACGTCGCCGTCGGTGAGCCGGGCCGCCCGCACGGCGGCGGCGACCGCCTCGAGAAGCAGTGGACTGACCCGCACCGCGCGACCGCCGGCGGCGTTCACCGCCGAGAGCTCGGAGTCCTCGCGGAAGCGTGAGCAGGCGAGGTCGAACGCCCTCACCGTCTCCTCGACCGCGGCGCGGGCGCCCGCCAACGCGTCCGGGCGGGTGACCGCCACGACCGCGATGCTGCCGAGCGCCGGGAACCGCGCCGAGGTATCGACCATCGCTGTGACCGGGTTCAGGAGCCGCCGGAGACCGCCGCAGGCGGCGGCGCCGGAGCGGGTGACTGGTCGCTCGGCGAGCTCGCCTGCGGCGCGGGGGCGGATTGTGGCTGCGGCGCGGCTTGCGGCGGCTGTGCCGGCCCGGCCAAGCCGAGCGTGTTCGGATCGGCCACGGGTGGGAGCCTCGGCGCCGTGCGTGTGGCGTCCGCGTTGGCGCTCGCGGAGGCCGCGGATGTCTTCGCCGCCGTCGGTCCGGCCCCGAGCGAGCGCCCCGGGGCGACCGCGGACACCAGCGCCGCGGCGCCGGCGGTCAGCGCTGCGGTGCCGCCGATGAGCCAGCGGCGAAGCCGGCCGATTCTGGCCAGCGCGGCATCCCGCTCGCGCACGGCCTGCGCCCGATCCGGGTGATCTCGATCCATCCTGCCCAAATCCATCATCTTCACCTCACGCAATAGGGAATCATTCCTCGGTAAGAGGGACATGAGAATTGCGCGGGCCGGTGACGGACGCGCCGCGATGCCCGGCCCCGCCGTCGGCGGCGACGGCCAGGGCCGGGAGCTCGACCGTGAACTCGGGTCCCTCGACGGTGATCCGTCCTCCGTGGCGCTCCACGATCGCCGAGACGATCGACAGCCCGAGGCCGGACCCCGGCCGCGCCGTGGCCTCGGGGGCGCGCCAGAAGCGCTCGAAGATCTGTCCGCGGTGGCCGGGATCGGGCCCCGGGCCCTCGTCGCGGACGCTCAGGCGGGCGACGTCGCCGCGACGCTCGAGCGCAACCGTGACCGGCCCGCCGGGAGGCCCGTGAACTAAAGCGTTGTCGATCAAGTTCTCGAGCGCGCGCGCCAGCGCGTCCCGCTCGCCGGCCACCGAGACGGGCGCGAGGGGCCCGACGCGCAGGCGTCCGTGCCAGGCGTGCCCGCGCGCCGCCTCGGCCACGAGTTCCGCCAGGTCGACCCGTTCGCGCTGCTGCTGAACCGTGCCCGAGCGCTCGATCGCCAGCAGGTCGTCGACCAGCCTCCGCAGGCGGTCGGCGTCACGTCGGAGGTCCTCGAGCACCTCCGGGTCCGCCCCGTGTCGGATGACGAACTCGACGTTCCCGAGCAAAGCGGTCACCGGCGTGCGCAGCTCGTGCGAGGCATCGGCGAGGAACCGGCGCTCGCCCGCCCGCGCCGCATCCAGCGACGCGAGCATCCGGTTGAGGACGCCGGTGAGCTGCCCGATCTCGTCCGGCACGCCGGTCGCGGGCAGACGGCGCGCCGGATCGGCGGTGCGCTCGATCTCCTCGGCCGCGCCCACGAGCCGGCGCAGCGGACGCAGCCCCCGGCGCGTGAGCACGGCCGCCGCCAGAACCGCGAGCAGTGTCACGGCAAGGCCGGCGAGCGCGACCACCAGGCCGAGGCGGCTGAGCGTCCGCGAGATGTCGGAGGTATCCGAGGCGACGATCACGGCGCCGCCGGCGGCCGGCCCGCCGGCCTGTGCGATCGGGGCGTCGTAGACGCGGAACGGGCGTCCGTCGATTTCGACGTCCTCGAACCCTAGCTGGCCCGACCCGACCGCTCGCCGCGCGAGCCGGTCTTCCGGCAGAAGCCGGGCTCCGAGGGTCAGCGACCGGGCCAGGATCCGTCCGCGGGCGTCGATCACCTCGACGGCGACCTCGCGGCCGGAGGCGGTACTCTCGAGCGCTCCCGGCTGGGTCAGCACGGCCGGCGCGGACACCGCCAGCGCAGCCACGTCCTGGGCGCGCTGGGTCAGCGCCGCGTCGAGCGAGCTCCGTAGTTCGCGGCGGACGAGGACCACGGTGGCCACGGCGAACACGGCGATCGCGGCGACGATCGACCCGGCCGCCGCGAGGACCAGCCGGGTTCGCAGCGTGCGCGGGGCTAGCCGGGCAAGCGTCTTGGCGCCTCGCTCACGCCCGCAGGGCGAACCCGGTTCCCCTGAGCGTCCGGATCAGCGGCGGTGAGCCGAGCTTCCGGCGCAGCCGGGTGACGTAACGGTCCACCACGTTCGGCTCGGCGGCGTCGTCCCAGATCTCGACCAGCGCCCGTTCCCGCGTCACGATCCGGCCGGCCTCGCGCAGCAGCAGCTCGAGCAGGGCGGCCTCTCGGCCGGTCAGCTCGATCGCGCGGCCGGCGCGGGTGGCGCGTCGAGCATACGGGTTGAGGCTGAGGTCGGCGTAGGAGAGCACCGCCTGCCCGTGCGGATCGCCGTGGCGGCGGGTCAGCGCCTTTAACCGCGCGAGCAGCTCCTGGACGGCAAAGGGCTTGACCAGGTAGTCGTCGGCGCCGGCCTCGAGCCCGGCGACGCGGTCGGGGACGGCGTCGCGCGCGGTCAGCATCAGGATCGGGGTCGGCAGCCCCCGCTCCCGCAGGCGACGGCAGACCGCCAGGCCGTCGAGGCCCGCCATCGCAACGTCGAGCACGATCACGTCGGGCGCCGCCCGCTCGGCCGCGGCCAGGGCCGCACCTCCGTCGCTCGCCACGGTGACCTCGAAGCCCTCCGCGTGCAGCGTGCGCTCGAGCATCCGGCGCAGCGGAGGGTCGTCGTCGACCACGAGCACGCGCTCCCCGGCGCCGGCGGGGGATACGTCGGCGCCCCGGGCAGTCGCCGGCAGGGCGTCGGGATCGGAGGCGCGGGCGGGCGCGGCGTCAGCCGCCGGCGACATCGCGGCGCAGGAAGACGAGGAAGGCGGCCGCCATCGCCGGCACCCCGTACATCGCGCAGACCCAGGCCGCGCGGATGATCGGCGACCAGTCGATCGGCGTGCGCAGCAGTCCCTGCCAGGCGTTGAACTGGGTGCTGAGCAGATACGGCTGCAGGCCGGTTAGCCCCGGCAGGATCCCGATCAGCTGGAACAGGAGCGAGACCATCAGCGTTCCCACCACCGCGGCGGCGCTGTTGCGGGTGATCGTCGAGAGCAGCAGGCCGATGCAGACCACGGTGCCGATCGGGATCAGGTACACGAGCAGGCCGACGTACACCAGCTCGAGGCCCTTGGGGGCCGAAACGACGGTCCCCGACAGCGTCTGCAGGGAGTTGAAGCCGGACTGGATGCTGCCGGCGATCACCGCGACCGTGCCGCCGAGGAGGATCGCCGCCACCGCGTAGGTCGCCGCCGCGAGCGCCTTGCCGGCGAAGATCTGGCCGCGCTCGAGCGACCGCGTGAGGATCGTCTTCAGGGTCCCGTTGTGATCCTCGGAGGCGAAGATGTCTCCGGCCACTAGCGCGGTGATGAGCGGGAACATCCACACCGCCCCGAACAGCATGATCACGAGCGGCACGGCGAGGCCGCTGCGGGTCAGGTAGGACGCGAAGGCGAAGTCCCCGCCGCGGCGGTCGTGCCGGAAGTGGATCGCCACGACGAAGATGATCGGCACGATCAGCGACGCGCCGAGCCCGAGGTAGGTCCGCTTCTGGTAGCGCAACTTGATCAGCTCCCAGCGGTAGACGCTGAGCACGCCCGGGCGCTTCATCGCGCCACCTCGACCGAGTCCGGATCCTCGCTCGCCATCCGGTCGCCGTCCCGGCCCTCGGTGAGCGAGAAGAACAGGTCCTCGAGCGTCACCGTCTCCGGCGCGAGCGTGTGGATCAACGCACCCGCCTCGACCAGGGCCTGGGAGAGCTCGGCCACGGCGGCTTCCCCGGAGGCGGTGAAGCAGATCCTCTGATGCTGCACGCGGAGATCGTTGATGCCGCGCTGCGCGCGGCAGACCGCCAGCGCGCGCTCGTCGTCGGTGGTGGCGAGCCGGTATGTCGTCCCCGCGCCGCGCTTGAGCTCCGAGATCATTCCTTCGTAGACGATCCGGCCCTCGCGGACGATCGCCACGCGGTTGCACAGCTCCTCGACCTCCGCGAGCAGGTGGCTCGAGAGGACGACAGTGATGCCCTGCTCGGCCAGGCCGCGGATCAGCTGCCGCATGTCCCGCATGCCGGCCGGGTCGAGCCCGGTGGCGGGCTCGTCGAGGATCATCAGCTTGGGCTCGCGCAGCAGCGCCGCCGCGATCCCCAGCCGCTGCTTCATCCCGTGCGAGTACCCGCCCACGCGGTCACGCGCGCGGCCGGTCAGCTCCACCGTGGCGAGCGCGTGATCGACCCGGCTGCGCGCCTCGTCGCCGTCATAGGCGGCCAGCAGCTCGAGGTTGCGCCGGGCAGTCAGGTAGGCATAGAACGCCGGCGCCTCGACGAAGCCGGCCACGTCGTCGAGTGCCTTGACGCTTTGCTGGGGATCCCGGCCGAACAGCCGCACGCTGCCGGAAGTGGGGCGGATCAGCCCCAGCATCATCCGCAGCGAGGTCGTCTTGCCGGCTCCGTTGGGCCCGAGGTACCCATAGACGTCGCCGGCGCGGACCGTGAGGTCCACGCCGTCGACGGCGGTCAGCTCTCCGTAGCGCTTGACGAGTCCGCGAACCTCGACGGGCGGTGGCGCGTCCGTGTCGGAGCCTCGCCTCGGCACGCTCATAGCGCCCGCGCCGCGGCCTCGGCGGCGGCGGCGGGCACTGAACCGAGCACGGTGTAGCTCACGTTTCCGCGGGTGAACCTGAGCACGGTTCCGATCGCGGTGTTGAGCTCGGTGGCGGAGGCGCCATTGATCGAGACCGTCGGCAGGCTGAGACCGCTGTGGTCTCCCGAGCCCGAGCTCGAGCTCGAGCCGTTGGCGGAGGCAGCGGGCGCCTGGGCGGGCGCCGGCGACTCGATCACCGCGATGCCGCCGAGGTTCTGGCCGTAGGAGACGAGCGCGGCAGGGGTGCCCGCCCAGTCGAGCAGCTGCACCGACTGCCGCGGGAGGCCGACCAACCGGCTCGGGGCCGCGAGCGGGAAGCTGAGGTGCTTGGCCACAGCGGCCGCGCCGGTGATCTCCGCGTGCTTCTTATTCGCGGTCTTGGCCTGACCCGCGCCGCCGGCGGGCGTCGAGACCTTCACCACCTTGGCCCCGGCCGGGGGCGCGGCGTTGAAATCGGACGCCGGGACGCTGCCGTAGGAGATGTTCGTCGCGGTCAGCTCGAGCACCGGGGTGCTGCTCCCCTTCGCGTACAGGCCGACCCTCAGCGGGACGCCGCGCAGCGCGTCCCAGCCGAGCTCGACCTGCCCGAGCAGGCCGCCGTCGTGCTTGGGCGAAATCCTCACCGTGTACGCCGGCTGGCCGGCGATGTTGCCCGGCGTCGGGCCGGCGACGTTCACGTGGGCCATCAGCTGACTGAGCTGAGACTGGATCTGGGCGATCGACGGCACCTGGTCGTGCGTCGCGCTCTTGGCCGACTTGCCCGCGCCCACCTGCGCGGGGAGCGTTCCCTCATAGACCGTGTTGGCGCTCGGGTCGTAGAGCCAGAACGACCCCTGGTTGACAACGACCTCGGCGTCCTGCCCGCTCCCGCTCGAGGACTGCAGCTCGAGGCGCAGCCGGCCGTCGCCCGACAGCCACAGGCGCCCGCTCGCTCCGCTCAGGATCGGGTCTGACCCCTGCAGGTCTGAGGATGAGATCAGGTGGTTGCTGAAGGTGACGTCTGCGGTGATGCCCTTTACCGCCGGCGCGGCCAGGGCCTGGTGAACCGCGCTGGCGAGCGGCTGTTGCTTCGGCGTCGAGCCGCCGCTGCCGGCGGCCACGGCGATCGCGGTGCCCGCGGCGATGGCGATGACGATCCCGGCGATCATCGCGAGGAGGCGTCGGGTGGATGCGGTGCGGAGAAACTTCATGTCACTGGCCCTTTCTCGTGCTCTGGGCATCACGATAGGGCACGAGCCTGAAATTACTCTGACAGCGACGGCCGGAGGGAGGGATAAGGGGGCGCCGGAGGCGCCCCCCGGGGGCGTGGCTCCGGCGACATCGTGAGCGCCGCCGGCCCGAGCGACCCCATTCGCTAGCGTGCGCAGCGCATGTGTCGCCTGTTCGGGATGAGCGGTGGCCTCGAGCGCGTACGCGCCACCTTCTGGCTACTCGACGCGCCGGACTCGCTCGCCGCGCAGAGCCGCCGGGAGCCCGACGGGACCGGCCTCGGCGCCTACGCGGAGCAGGGTCGTCCGCTCGTCCTCAAGCAGCCGATCGCCGCCTACGAGGATCAGCAGTTCGCGCAGGAGGCCCGCGAGATCGAGTCGCGGACCTTCGTGGCCCACGTCCGCTACGCGTCCAACGGCGGCGTCGCCCCGGAGAACACGCACCCGTTCGCGCAGGCGGAGCGGATCTTTGCCCACAACGGGGTGATCGGCGACGTTCCGGCGCTCGAGCGCGAGCTCGGCGACGCGATGTCGCAGGTGCACGGCGAGACCGACTCCGAGCGCTTGTTCGCCCTCATCACCCGGGAGATCTCCCGCGCCGGCGATGTCCGCGAGGGGATCGTGCGGGCGGTGCGGTGGGTGGCCGATCGCCTACCCGTGCTGTCGCTGAACTTCGTGCTGATCGAGGCCTCCGAGCTGTGGGCCCTGCGCTACCCCGAGACCCACGGGCTGTTCGTGCTCGAGCGATCACCCGGCGGCCCGAGCGGCGAGCGCCACCTCGAGCACGCCAGCGCCCGCGGAACGGTGAGGGTGCGCTCGGCGGCGCTCGCGCGGCTTCCCGCCGTCGTCGTGGCGAGCGAGCGGATGGACGAGGACCCGGGCTGGCGCGCGCTTGAACCCGGCGAGCTGCTCCACGTCGGCGGCGATCTGACCGTCACCGCGACGCGGCCGTTCGCGGGTCCGCCGGCGCATCGGCTGACGCTGGCCGATCTCGACCGGCGGGCGGCGGCCTCTCAGGCCACGTGAGCACCAGCCTCGTCTACCGCAGCGCGCTCGGCTACGAGCTCGTGATGCGCCTGCTCTACGGGGCTAACTACGGCGAGCGGATGCGCGCCGTAGCCGAGCTGGTGCCGCCGGGCAGCTCGGTGCTCGAGCTGTGCTGCGGGCCGGGCACGCTTCAGCGCCGGCATCTGGAAGAACGCGCCGGCGCCTACGTCGGGATCGACATCAACCCACGCTTCGTGGCGCAGCTGCGCCGACGCGGCGTCGACGCGCGGAGGGTCGACCTGGCCGAGGACGACCCGCCGCTGCCTGATGCTGACGTGGTGATGATGCAGGCGAGCCTTTACCAGTTCCTCCCCGACGCCGGCCGGATCGTCGAGCGGATGCTTGCGGCCGCGGGCGATCGGGTGATCATCGCCGAGCCGATCCGCAATCTCGCTTCGAGCCGCCTGCCGCTGGTCGGCCGGCTCGGGCGCCGTGGCACCGATCCGGGCGTCGGCCAGGCCGCTCACCGCTTCACCGAGGAGAGCCTCGACGCGCTGCTCGGCGCCTACCGCGACCGCGTGATCGAGGCGTTCAAGATCCCCGGGAACCGCGAGAAGGTGTACGTGCTGGCGGCGCGGCGGCCTCCGGCTCCGGCCAGCTCGACTCGGGACCCTCGGCGGTCGCGTCGATCAGGTACAGCGGGCGATCCTTGACCTGCTCGAAGATGCGGCCCACGTAGAGACCGACGACGCCGATGCTGACGATCACGAAACCGGTCAGTACGAGCAACAGCACAGCGAGGCTGGTGTAGCCGGGAACCGACTTATCGGGCTCGAGGAAGTAGTCCGCGACCTCGAAAGCGGCCACTCCGATCCCGATCAGGGCGACCAGGAAGCCGACCAGCACGACGAGGCGCAGCAAGACCGTGCTGCGGAAGAACATGCCGTCGAGTGCCACCTGGACGAGCCGCCCGAGCGTGTAGCCGCTCTCACCGGCATGGCGGTCGTGGTGCTCGATCTCGATCGCGGTCGACTCGAAGCCGAGCCAGTCCAGCGCGATCATGAACTCGCGGTCACGGTCGCGGAGGCGGAGGAAGGCATCGACCACGCGCCGCGAGAGCAGGCTGAGATTGCTGTAGTCCGGGCGCACGTCGGTCTCGAGCGTGAGCCTGCGGTACGCCCGGCTGGTCCAGCGACGGAACGCCGAGTGACGCCAGCCGCGGCGGATCGAGCGCACGACGTCGTATCCCTCTCGGGCTGCGGCCCACAGCCGCGGGATGTCCTCGGGCGCCTCCTGCAGATCACAGTCCATCACCACCACCCAGTCGCCCCGCGCCTGCGCGAGGCCGGCGGTGATCGCCGCGTCCTGGCCGAAGTTCCGGCTCAGGCGAAACGCGCGCACGTGGCCGTCGGTGGCGGCCAGCCGGCGCATGACCGTCCACCCTTCGTCGAGGCTGCGATCGTCGACGAGAACGATCTCGTACCGGTCGGTCACCTGCGCGACGCTGCGCGTGAGGCGATCGTGCAGCGCCCAGAGGCAGTCGGCGCACCCGTACACGGGCACGACGACGCTGAGCTGGATCCCGCTCAGTGGGGCTGGGGCGTAATCCTCCATGCTGCGGCGATCGTGCCCGCTCACGCGGTAAGAATGGCGAAGATTGTGTTGCGGTGAGGTTGCGGTGCCTGTACCGCGCCTCGTCGCCGGCGATCAGCGATCGCCCGCGAGGGTCAGGTGCATGCGCCGATAGTTGAACCCGTACCCGCCGGAGCAGTCGAGTCCTGAGGCGCACCCGTTCCAGTTCGCGGCCCACTTGAGCCACAGATCGCGACCGTTGCGCGATATCCAGCCCACCGGAAAGCCCGCGGCGTACCCGTTCGACGGGCCGAATTCGGGCTCGTGGGCAACGAATGAGAACGGGCCCCATGGATGCGGCGCCTCGAGGATGACGAGCTCGGCGCCGTTTCGCCACATCGCCGGCGTCGTCTTCGCGTAGGAGTACTCGAAGGTCAGCAGGTAGCGGTGGATCGGCGAGTCGTAGGCCATCTCCGGATAGGTGATGTGCCCGGTCCAGCCGGCGATCGGCACCGCGGCGGCCAGCGAGCTCGAGAAGGCCGGCGAGGAGCCGCGGTCCGGCCCGGCCCAGCCGGAGGCCCACTGCCAGCGCGAGGGGTCGGTGAAGTCGGCGACGTCCGGTCGCGCCCGGCCCAGCAACAGCGTGCTGGCGTTGTACTCCCGTTCGCTGGCGATCGCGTAGACCCAGCCGTCCGGGTAGAACCCGCCCTTGCCGCGGATGACCCAGCTCAAGTTGCCGAGCGGCGCCGCGAAGGCCTTGTTCGCCATCTGCCAGTGCGCGCCGCGGTCCGTGGAATAGGCGATCCCCTGCAGGCCCGGAAACTCCGGGTCGACGAGGAAGTTCCAAAGACGCTGTTGGGTCGTGTAGAAGACGCCGCTCGCCTCGACGAGTCCACTCGAGTAGTACGGTCCGAGCGGTCCGCTCCACAGCGCCGCATCCTTGGCGATCTGCGCGAACGTGTGAGGCGGCGGGGCGTCGGGGTCGCCGACGCGAGTGAAGCGGATCTTCGGCGGCGTGCCGGTGATCCGCGCCGGCGCTGAGCGCCACAGCTCGCCGGGGCCGGGGACGTCGACCCCTCCGTCGTCGACGATCGTGTACTCGTTGCCGTCGTCAGCCCAGATCGTCGGCATGACGTCGCCCCACTGGTTCCGCGGCGGCCCGTAGCGCGGGGTGCTCCAGCGGGCGCCGACGATCACCCGGCTGCGCGGGAACGGGCTGATGTTGCGCGTCGAGAGATACGCCGACGCGCCGGAGGGCAACGCGAGGGCCACGACGGCGACCGCCGCCAGCCACGAAGCTGGCCGGACGGCGCTTCGGCGGCTGGGCTGCCCCTTTCTCACGTGAGCTCTAACACCAAGCGAGGCCGCAGGGTAGCGACATGCCGCAGCACGCATCGGCCTGAACGACGGCGTGCACCGGCTCAGCGGCCTGGGCGCTGGAAGAAGACGAGCAGCGCGCGCGGCGTACGCAGGAAGAACTTCGGCGCCAGAGTGCTGAGTCGCGCCGCGGTCACGCGGATTGGATGCAGCAGCGCGAACCGCGCGACAATCCAGTTGTAGACGCGCATGCGGCTGATCAGCCTCGCGCCGCGGGGAGCCCGCACGCGCGGCACCGGCGATCCGATCTGGTTGCGACGGAGCTCGGCCTTCGTCAGCGGCTGAGCGGCCGCGCGCTGGGTGACGATCAGCGGGAGCCGCTTGGTGGCGCCGACGACGTCGACCTCGCGAATCAGCACCGCCCGGCCGGGCGGCTGCGTCCACGGGACGTGCGGCAGGTAGATCTTCAAGGCGTCGGCCGTGGTGCCGTCGGCGGCCAGCACCGCCCGGGGCACACGCGCGCTGCCCAGCGAACGCGCGACACCGCGCCAGTTCGGCCGCTGCAGATACGCGCGCGTCTGCACCTGGACGAGCGCGACGGAGAAGAGAATCAGGAGCGCGATCGCCAGCGCGCCGCCGAGCAGCCTCAGCCGGGGCGCGACGCAGGCCGCGGCGACGAGCACGGCCAGCGGCACGAACCCGGGGATCACGTTGCGGGAGAGGAAGTAGTCCTGCCCGAGCCAGCCGAGGAGCAGCGGGACAACGAACACGAAGCCAGCAACCGCCGCGGCCATCGCAGCGCCCGCGCGAAGGCGGCGATCTGCGCCCACTACGAGCAGGAAGACGACGATCGCCAACAGGACGGCGCCGAACACGAGCCCCTCGTGGACCGCAGCCCGCCGGTACAGGATGCTCACTCCCCACTCGAGGACCGTCGAGGAGATCCGGTTCAGCCGCGGCACCGACGCGATCCACGACGCGCCATGCGCCCTGTCCAACACCGCGAAGGGCAGCATCGCGAGCTCGACCAGCGCCACCACGCCGACCGCCGCGCCGACCTCGCGGATATCAGCGGTGCGGCCCACGCCGGCGGCCGTGTCCGCGCCCGCGCCGCGCCGGCGCCCGCCCGCCTGCCACAGCAACCACAGCGCTTCCGGGGCGACGACGAAGGCGGCGAAGAAATGGGTCGTCAGGGCGAGCGCCGACCACAGCGCCCACCACGCGAGGTTGCGTCGCGTGGGCGCCCGGCTCGCCCGCACGAAGTACAGGAACGAGGCGCCGGAGAACGCCGCCAGCAGCATGTACGCCCGTGCCTCCTGCGAGTACCACACCATGAACGGGTTCACGGTCGCGAACGCCGCCGCGAGTACGCCGGCCCAGCCGGAGATGAGGTCGCGACCGGCCAGGTAGGCGATCGGCACGAGCGCGATCCCGGACAACGTCGAGATCGACCGCAGCGCGACCTCGCCGGTGCCGAACAGGTGCCCCCAGACCCACGCCAGCACGAAGTACAGCGGCGGCGTCGTCTCGACGTGGAGCACCGTGCCGAGCATCCCGCCGAAGGACGACCGCGCCTCGAAGGCGGTCAGCGCCTCGTCCATCCAATAGCTCTGGTTGTTGATCGTCACGATCCGGATCGCTGCCGCCACGACGACGAGACCGACGACGATCCACGTCTCCAGCCGAGCTGAGCGGATCCCCTCCAGCAGCGTCGGCCTCACCCCGGCACGGGGCAGGCGCGCCGCCGGGTACCCCGAAGCGGTCATCTCGCCAGCAGGTCGCGGAGCGCCGAGACCAGGTCGTCCTGGTCAGCCTCGGAGACCTTCGGGCTGAGCGGAAGGCTCAACGTCCGATCGGAGATCGCGGTCGCCACCGGGAAATCGGCGGGCTGGAAGCCGTAGCGATCTCGATAGTACGGGTGCAGGTGCACGCCCCGGTAGTGAACCCCGGTACCGATCCGGCGCTCGATCAGCCGATCGAGCAGCTCGTCGCGTCCGAGCGGCGCGTCGGGATCGAGCAGCACCTGGTAGAGGTGACGCGCGTGCCGTGTGCCCGGTTCCGGCGCGGGAGGAGTCTCTAACGGGAGATCGGCGAGCAGCGCGTCGTAGCGGTCCCACAGACGCGCGCGATCCTCGATCCAGCCGTCGAGCTGCGGGAGCTGATGGAGACCCAGGGCGGCCTGGACATCGGTCATGTTGTACTTGAAGCCGGGCCGCACGACCTCGTAGTGCCGAAAGCCCGTGTCGGAGAACCGCTGCCACGCCCCGAGGCTGAGCCCGTGCAGCGCGAGGCGCTCGACCTCGGCGGCGATCTCCGCGTCCTCGGTCACCAGGGCGCCCCCTTCGATCGTGGAGATGTTCTTCGTCACGTAGAACGAGAACGCGGTGAGGTTGCCCAGCGCGCCGATCCGCCGCCCTCGCCACTCGGCCCCGATCGCGTGCGCGGCGTCCTCGATCACCTTGAGGCCGTGCTCGTCGCGCAGGCGAGCCAGCCGCTCCATGTCCACCGGACGACCGGCGAGATGGACGGGCATGATCGCCCTGGTGCGCGGCGTGATCGCCGCTTCGGCGAGCTCGAAGTCGATCAGCCCGGTGCCGGGGACCGAGTCGACCAGGACCGGCGTCGCGCCGGCATGCTCGACCGCGTTGGCCGAGGCGACGAAGGTCATCGCCGGAACCAGGACCTCGTCGCCGGGACCGACGCCGAGCAGCTGCAGGCCGATGATCAGCGCCGCCGTGCACGAGGACACGCACCGGCAGTGCGCGACGCCGAGGTATTGCGAGACCATCGTCTCGAACCGCTGGACCTTCGGCCCCGTGCCGACCCAGCCGGAGCGCAGGCAGTCGACGACCTCGGCGATCTCTGGCTCGCCGATGAGCGGACTGCCGAAGATGAGGAAGTTCTCGCGCATAGATCGTCGTCCGGGCATGCCGACCGGGCCCCCGTTGTGCGCCGTGGGCCAGGCAAGCGTGCGCCGCCGGCTAAGTGAAGAATAAGTGCCCGGTTAGCATTAGACGACCACGTGATCGCGCGGGTTCTGCAACCAAGCCTCGAGGCCGGCTTTCCCCCGGGGCCACGGCTGCCGCGGACGCTCCAGACCGCCGGCTTCGTCTTCGGCGGCACGCGCTACCTCGAGTGGTGCCGGCGCCGCTACGGGAGCACGGTCACCTTCCGGACGCTGTTCGACAGCCCATTCGTGATGGTCTTCGACCCCGTCGTGGTCAAGCAGCTCTTCCAGGGTCCCCCAGAGCAGCTGCACGCCGGCGAGGCGAACGCGATGCTCGGCCCGATCGTCGGCGAGCGCTCGGTGCTGCTGCTCGACGACGCCGAGCACCTGCGCCACCGCCGTCTGATGCTGCCGGCCTTCCACGGCCGGCGCCTCGATGCCTACGCCGAGTGGATGCGCGAGGCGACCGACCTGGAGATCGCGTCCTGGCCGGTGGGCCGCGAGTTTGCTCTGCTCGAGACGATGCAGTCGCTGACCCTGCGGGTGATCGTGCGCGCGGTGTTCGGCTTCGCCCCCGGGCCGGAGGAGGAGGAGCTGCGCCGGCGGCTTCGGGCGATGATCGAGCCGCTGGCGCGAACCCGCGGCCTGCTCCTGAGGTTCCTGGTGAGTCGGCTGCGGGGCGACCGAACCTCGCCGCTCGATTTCGGCTCCCGGCGCCAGGCGGTCGACGAGCTGATCTACGCCGAGATTGCACGGCGCCGCCGCGAGCCCGCGCTTGACGAGCGCGACGACGTCTTCTCGGCGCTGCTCGTGGCCGAAGACGAAGACGGCCGGCGCCTGTCCGACCGTGAGGTGCGCGACGAGCTGATCACGCTGCTGCTCGCCGGCCACGAGACGACCGCCACCGGCCTGGCCTGGACGTTCGACCTGCTGCTGCACTCGCCCGCGGTGCTGGCGCGCGCCCGCGAAGGCGACGAGCGCTACCTCGACGCGGTGATCAAGGAGGCGCTGCGGATCCGGCCGGTGATCCCCGGCGTCGGGCGCGTTGTCCGCGGCCAGCCGATGCCGCTGGACGGCTACCTCGTGCCGCCGGGGATCGAGATCAACCCCTCGATCAGGGTCATCCACCGGCGCGAGGACCTGTTCGCCGACGCCGGCGCCTTCCGTCCCGAGCGCTTTCTCGTCGCCGATCCGCCCGACACGTACACGTGGCTGCCGTTCGGTGGCGGTCCTCGCCGTTGCCTGGGCGCCAGCTTCGCGCTGATGGAGATGCGCATCGTGCTGCGGCGCGTGCTCGAGCGGACCGCCCTGAGCCCGGTGAGCCCGCGGCCCGAGAAGGTCCAGCTCCGCGTGATCACCCAGGCGCCGCGTCGCGGCGTGCGGGTGATTCAGGACCGGGCGCCGGCCCTCGCCTGACCGCCCGGTCCCCGCGCCACCGGGCGGCCGGGATCGCGGATCCACTCACTCCAGGAGCCGACGTAGAGCGCGGCGCGGTAGCCGGCCAGCTCGAGGGCGAGGACCTCGTGGGCGGCGCTCACCCCGGAGCCGCAGTACGCCCCGACCTCGATCGCCCCGACCTCGATCGCCCCGGGCGCGACCCCCCCGCCATCCGGGCCGCCGGCGCCGTGGCGACCCGCCGGCGGGCCTCCCGAGTCAAGCCCGGCCACCTGGAAGCGCTCGCGCAGCCGCGCGGGAGCGAGGAACCGGCCGCGGGCGTCGAGCAGCTCGCTCCCCGGGACGTTCACCGCTCCCGGGATGTGGCCGGCCACTGGGTCGACCGGCTCTGACTCGCCCCCGAACCGCTCAGGCGCTCGGGCGTCGAACAGGACGCCCCGCTCCGCCACCCGCGCCGCGCCAGCGGCGTCGAGCAGCGGCATCCCGCCCGCTGCGGCCGCGAAGTCGCCCGGCTCCGGAAGCACCGCGCCGGCCTCGACGGGGCGGCCGGCTGCCGTCCAGGCGGCAAGCCCGCCGTTCAGCACGACCACGTCCCGATGCCCGTAGTAGCGCAGAAGCCACCACCCCCGGGCCGCCGCCACCGAGCTGCCGGCGTCGTAGACCACCACCAGCCGCCGGCCGGACACGCCCGCTCGCCGCATCGCGGCCTCGAATCGCCGAACGTCAGGGAGCGGATGCCGGCCTGCCGGCCCCGCCGGGCCGGCGAGCTCGCGGTCGAGATCGACGTACGCGGCGCCCGGGATATGGGCCGCCCGGTGGCCCTCCGCGCCGGCGCCGGGCGGGGATCCGAGTTGCCAGCGCACATCGAGCAGCGTCGGCGGGGCGGCGGCGCGGAGGCGGCCGGCGAGCTCGGAGACCTCGATCAGGGGGCGCGGATCGATCGCGGGCAGAGTAGCCGCTATCTCTGGCCCGCGGCGTAGCGCAGGATGGCCAGGTCGGTGAGCCACTCGACCGGCGCCCGGTCGTCGGTGTAGACCGAGCCGCCGGGCAGGCTCGGCTCGAGGCGATCGCCGACTTGCCGCGCCAACGGCGCCAGCGGCGCCGGCAGGCCGGCTGCCGCGATCCGCGCCGCGGACAGAGGCCGCGCGCTCGCGCTCACCAGCGTGTTGGTTGCATTGACCGGGTCGCGTTCGACGAACGGGAACACCGTCCGGAGCGTCGCCGAGACCACCTTCTCGAGCGAGTCCTGCCCGGGGATGTGCCCGACGTTGACGATCACCGCTCCGCCCGGGCGCAGATGGGCCCGCACGAGGGAGAAGAACTCGCGGGTCACCAGGTAGAACGGTATGTAGGGCTGGCGGTAGGCGTCGAGGAAGACCGCGTCGTAGCGGGCGCGGCTGGCCTCGAGCCACGGACGAGCGTCCGCCGTGTACGCGTGCAGGTGCGGCCCGCCCAGGCCGAAGTAGCGCCGGCCGATGGAGGTCAGCGCGCCGTCGAGCTCGACCGCGTCGACCCGCGTGCCGGGGTAGAAGTGCCCATAGGCTCGCGCCACCGTGCCGGCGGCGTCGCCGAGGATCGCGATGCGGCGCGTGGAGTGGTCCGCGGCCGCCGGCGGCAGCACCAGGAAGTCATCCCAGTAGCCCCCGGTGAGGTAGCTACCGGGGACGTACACCGAGTGCACGGCCACGCCTTCGTTCAGCTG
>JAFAXX010000152.1 GCA_019240655.1 Solirubrobacterales bacterium | reverse complement strand
CCGCGACATACCAGAACCATACCGCCACCGCCGGACGGACACCATCCTCTATTGATGACTACATAGCCACCCACCAAGAAAGCCGAAACCCCAGCAACTACCGAAGGTTTCGGCCTCTCACACCCCCGTTATTGAGGGGAACTTCGGTTTAGAGGGTCTCCGGCTGTCGGGGGCCTGGCGCTTTCGTGGGGCGTCGCGCTTTCGCGGGGGGGCGTGGCGAATTTTGTCGGTATGGCCGGCAAAATTCACCACGCGCCCTTGATCGTCAGGGCGCCAGCAGGACCTTCACGTGCGCATGACCGGGGCGGGTCAAAGTCCGGAACGCCTCCTCGGCCTGGCTGAGGGGGACGGTGCCCGTGATCACCCGGTCGGCCGGGATGCGCCTGGCGGCGAGCAGCTCGATCGCCTCGGCGAACTCCCGGCGGCGATAGGTGATGACGCCGCGGATCTGAAGCTCGTTGATGACGACCGGCGGCGCCGGGAGCTCGAGCGGCTCGAGCGAGAGGCCGACGAGCATCACGACGCCGAGCGGCCGCAGCAGCTCGACCGCCTGGCGTGCGGCGGCCGGGGTGCCGGCGCACTCGAACACCGCCACCGGGGGCTCGACGTCGTCGGCCGCGGCGGTGCGCAGGCCGAGGGACTCGGCGAGACGCGCACGGGCCGCATTGCGGGAGACCAGGACCGCGCGCTCGTAGCCGCGCTCGCGCAGGACGAGCGCGGTCAGCAGCCCGATCGGCCCGCCGCCGAGGACGAGCACGGGCTGATCGACCGGGACGGCGGCCTGCGCGACCGCGCGCACGGCCACGGCCAGCGGCTCGACCAGCGCGCCGGCGCGGTCGTCGACCTCGTCGGGCAGCGCGAACAGCATCCGCTGATCGACGATAACCGCGTCGGCATAGGCGCCGGGCCGGCCGGTCCCGAGCCCGACTCCGTTCGCGACGGCGTGCGGGCAGACCTGCTCATTGCCGCTGCGGCAGAGCTCGCATTCGCCGCACTGGGCGAACGGCAGCACGCACACCCGGTCGCCGACCGTCCACCCATCGACTTCGGGGCCGAGCACGGCGATCCGGCCGGACAGCTCGTGCCCGGGAACGGTGCCGGCCGGAAACAGCTCGGGCACGTCGCGGAAGTGGAGGTCCGAGCCGCAGATACCGCAGTAGGCGACGTCGAGCCGTACCTGGCCGGGGCCGGGCTCCGGCGTGGCGTGGTCGACTTCGACCAGCCGCCGGTCGGCGGCGACCTCGATCGTTCTCATCGGCGGCCGTTGCGCATCGCGTGCGGCCAGATACCCTGCTTGCCCGGCGACAGGATGCCGATGGGGTCGAGCGCGTCCTTGAGCGTCTCGCAGAACCGCCGGTAGGCGTGATCGCCGAACGAGTACTGCTCCGCGGCCAGGTCCATGAAGTCGAGATGGGCCCGGTACTCGCCGTAGCCGAGCTTGGCGGCCTCCCGGACGAGCTGCCTGGACACGTCGTAGGCGCTGCGCGTCTGCGCCTCGCTCGCGACGTCGAAGATGACCATCGTGATGTGGATGAAGCTGCGCGCGTTGATCGGCAGGATGCCGACGATGTAGTCGAGGCCGGCGTCCTGGACCATCCCGCGCAGGAGATCGCGCAGGGCCAGCGCGTCGCGGCCGGTCATCGGCGCCACCGGTGAGAAGCCGATGTGGCCGCCGTGCTCACCGCCGTACCAGCCGGTCATGTTGTTCCAGTCGAGGTTGGGCACGCCGCCCTGGATCCGCTCGGCCGGGTGCTCGAGCATGGGGATGTCCTCCGGCGCGCACTTGGCGCCCCACACCTCCGCGCCCTCGATCCGCTCGAACGCGCGCGTGATCTTCGCGAAGCGATGGTCGACCACCGCCTCGTCGCCGTAGAGGGCAAAGCGCATGATCCACCGTCCGATCTCGAGCTCGCGCGCCATGCGGTCGATGACGTCGTCGGGAATCGGCCCGTCACCCGTGTACCAGCGCTCGCGCTTCGACATCACCGAACCGAGCAGGATCGTGTTCATGACCTGGGGGACCATGCGAATCGTCCCGTCGAGCATCAGTGTTCGCAGCGTGTCCATCAGCGGCCCGAGGTCATCGTCGCGCCAGCAGCGCAGCCACAGCGGCATGTAGACCTCTGGATAGGGCATCAGCCAGACGCCCATCTTGGTCACGATGCCGAAGTTCGACTGCATGAACAGCTGGTCGGGCGTCGGGCCGAGGCCGCGCTTGTACACGTGCCAGGCACGATTGCCGGGCATCGCGCCCATTCCCGTGCGCATCACCTCGCCACTGGCCAGCACCACCTCCATCCCGCACTGCATCCCCATGTCCACGCCGTAGGGCATGTAGGTCACCCCGTGGTCCAGCGTGTTGCCGACGACGCTGCCCCAGCCGAGGTCGGCGACAGACAGCATCAGCCGGTGCCCACCGGACTGGATGGCCTCGTAGAGGTCGAACCAGCGCACCCCCGGCTCGACGACCGCGTAGCCGAGCTCCTCGTTGATCTCGAGAACGCGGTTCATCCGCCGCAGGCTGACGATCACCGAGCCCTTGACTCGCGGCGCCGGGCCGCCGTAGCCGTTGTTGCGGCCGGTCGAGTGCGTCCACAGCGGCACCCCGCGGCGGCCGGCGATCCGCACGATCTCCTGGATCTCCGCCACCGTCTCCGGCATCACCACGGCGGCGGCGCTGAAGTCCTCCCAGGTCTCGAACTGGAAGGGATCGCGCCACTCGCTCAGCTCGCCGTCCGCCGTGATCACCCGCTCGGCGCCGAGTACGGACTGGAACTCGCGCAGGGTCTCCGGAGAAGTCGTGGGCGAGGTGGCGGTCATCGGTCCTCCCTTTCGGTCGGTGCGCGGCTGTGGCAGACGCAGCTTCGCGCGCGGCGACCGGACCGCGCCAGCCCCTCGGCGCTGGCGTGCTTGACCGCGGGCGCAGGCGCGCCTCCCGGCGGGTGCGGCGTGTCCCGGCGTGTGTGGCCCGAGGCGGCGACAGTCGAGCTGTGATCCGACCAAGATGGTCCCGCGAACCGACACCTCCCCGGCCGGCGTTACGGCTGCCGGCCAGGCGCCCCGTCGCCCCCGATCGCGCTGGTCATGAGCTCGACCCATGCACGGATGAGACGTTCGTCATCGACGCGAGGCGGGACACCGAGCACGTGGCCGAGCAATCGCGAAGAGAAGAGCGATCCAAGTCCGACGGCAGCGATGGCGGCGGCGTCCGTGGGTTTCACGTGCGGCGTGGCGCGTTCGCTGATCCAGGCCGCAAACCCGGCGAACGTCGTGTCAATCAGCTGCTCGACCGCCTCGCAGAGGATGTGGGGCCGGTTGCGGGCTTCGGAGGCGAGGATTTTGAGCAGCTCGGCTTCGTGGTCGAGCTCGGCGAGGATGTAGCGGGCGGTGAGGGTCAGTTCGGCGTGCAGGTCGCCGAGGGGGGTCAGGAGACGGCGGATGTCGCGCAGGGCGGCGAGGCGGGCGAGGTGGCGCTCGATGCCTGCGGCGAGGACGGCGTCCTTGCTCTTGAAGTGGTGGTAGATCCCACCGGCGCCGGGGGTCAAGCCGGCGGCAGCTTCGATCTTCGTGATCGTGGTGCCGCGGTAGCCGTGCTCGCCGAAGAGCCGCATGGCTTCATCGAGGATGCGGTCACGAGTGGCGCTTGACATGACGCCGCCTAAGTATACGCTTAGCTCGGTCAAGTAACTATGGAAACGGAGCGGCGATGCCCGATCGGCGACCCGAGAGGCGCACGAGCAGAGGCCACAGCGTGCCGCAGGGCCGCGTGCGGCGTCCCGCGCCGGTTGCCCGGCTGACGGCCCGAACGGCAGGCGAAGCGGTCGTGGCATCGCTGCGTCGCAAGGTCACGGGGACCGAGGATCCGGACCGGCATGCTCGTGCCGCCGAGCGCTACGCCGAGCTGCTCGGCCACTCCAAGGGCGCGCTGATGAAGGCCGGGCAGGCGATCTCGTTCGTGTCGCTGGGGCCGGCGGTGCCGCCCGAGTTCCAGACCGCCTACCAGTCCGCTCTCGCCCGCCTGCGCGAGAACGCCCCGCCAATGAATGCCGTGGTGGCGCGCGAGGTGCTCGAGGCAGACCTGGGGCAAGCTGCCGAGGAGCTATTCGCGAGCTTCGACTGGGAGCCGATTGCGGCCGCCTCGATCGGGCAGGTTCATTCAGCGCGGCTGCCCGATGGCCGCGCCGTGGCGGTGAAGATCCAGTACCCAGGGGTGGCCGAGGCGATCCGGGCCGACTTGGCCAACACCGAGCTATTGGCCACGTTTTTGCACCTGATGATCAGCGTCTCGCCGCGTCGGATGCGTCTCGACCCGCGCGCGATCGCTCGCGAGATCGGCGCGCACGTCGAGGAGGAGCTCGACTATCGCCTCGAAGCCGAGCGCCAACGCACCTTCGCCAGGCTCTACCGTGGGCACCCGTTCATCCACATACCCGAAGTGATCGACGAGCTCAGCAGCGAGTGGACGCTGGTGCAGGAGCTCGTCATCGGCCGCCGTTGGGAGGACGCGCTCGGAGCGGAGCAAGACCTGCGTAACCGGTGGGCCGAGGCGATCCACCGCTTCGCCTACGGCTCGGTCAACCACTTCCGGATGTTCAACGCCGACCCGCATCCGGGCAACTATGTCTTTCACGACGACGGCAGCGTCAGCTTTCTGGATTTCGGCTGCGTGAAGGTCATCGACGAGGAGATGACCGCGATCACGACCGAGCTCGTCCGGGCGTGCCTGCGCGGCGACGTCGAGGGGAGCTGGCAGGCGTCGGTAAGGGCGGGCCTGTTTCGCGCGTCGGACGACGTGAGCCGCGAGGCGGTGTTCGAGTATTGGCACGAGCCGCTGCGCTGGTACTGGGACGAGCAGCCCTTCACCGTAACCCCGGAGTTCGTCGCCAGACTGACCGAGCGGCGCAATTCGCCCACCGGACCCTCCGCTGAGGTGCTGCGCTATCTGCTGGCCGCGCCAGGCGCCACGATCCTGGGGCGGATGGACACCGGCGTCATGTCGGTGATCGCCGAACTGCGCGCCAGCAACCTCTGGGCATCCATCGCCGCCGAGTTCTACGAAGGTGCTCCGGCGGTGACCGAGATGGGCAAGCTCGAAGACGAATTCCTGGCCGGCCACCCGGCGGCGATCGTCCATGCCTGACTGGAGAGCGTGGCCGTTTCCGCTCGAGGACCCGTATCCGGCCTACCGGGCGGCGCGAGCGCAGGCGCCGGTGCGCTACGACCCTCAGCTCGGCGCCTATGTAGTGCTGTCTCACGCCGCGGCCGAGCGGATTCTGCGCACTCCAGCGCAGTGGAGCTCCGACCCCCGCACCAGCCCGGC
>JAFAXX010000140.1 GCA_019240655.1 Solirubrobacterales bacterium | reverse complement strand
CGCCCCCGGTAAGACCGCGGCCGGTGAGACGGGGGCGGGTAGTCGCGTGAGCCCTACACCGAGCGCCGCCCCCGCGAAGGACCGCGAGCGGCCCACGGTGCTCCCCGGCGGGCGCTCCGCCGGCGCGCCGCAGTACGGGGAGCGCCTTCGCCAGCCGCCCCAGCCGGGCGGCACTCCGCCTCCGACCGGGACGCGCAAGCCGGTCCCCGCGGGTGGCGCGGAGATCCTCGGGACCGCGGTGCAGGCCGCCGCCGAGCTGGCGGAGATCGGCCTCTCGCTCAGCGCCCGAGCGCTGCGCAACGCGCTCGCGCGCCTGCCCAAGCCCTGATCGGCTCAGTCCTCGCGCCGGAAGTCCTCGAGCCGGGAGACGCTCAATCCCTGCGCCGACGCGGTGAACCGGTCTCGCTCGGCGGCCTCGACGAGCGCGCCGGCATCGCGCCCGTCGTCGCCGAGCGCTGCCACCCCGACGCCGATCGCCAGCGGCGCGCCCCGCCACCGCCCGGCTTCCCGCACCGCCTCCGCGATCTGCCGGCCGAGCGCCTGCGCCTCGACGCGGCCGGACTCGCGGGCGACGATCCAGGCCCGCGCGTCGCTCTCCGAGACGATCTCATCCCGCTCGCCGAGCACGCTCCGCAGTGCCCGGTGAAACCACGCGAGCGCCGCCGCGCTGCCCTCCGGACCGTCCACCGCGAGCAGCCGCTCGACGTCCTCGACCTCGACGAGGATCAGCGATAGGCGGCCTCCCGTCCGGCCGCAGTGCGTGAGCGCCGCGGTCACCTCCTCGAGCGGATCCCGTGCCTCCGGCGCCGCCGGCCGGGCCGGCTCGGTGCGCTCGCCCGCCACCGTCCGCGTGACCGCCGCCACGCGAAGGCGCTCGCTGACCAGCGCCAGGCGCTCGGCCAGGTCTGCGATCTGATCGGGCGCGGGCCGGGTCAGCGTCTCGCGCAGGCCGCTCCAGATCACCGCCTGCAGCGCGTCGACCGCCTGCAGGCAGGCGACGGTGTCGCGCGCGCCGACGAGCGTGCCCACCTCAGCCACGAGCGGCGCGAGCGCGCCGCCCGGCGAGATCCGCGCGAGCGCCCCGTCGTCGGCCAGGGCACGCAGGGCCGCCTCGCACAAGCGCGGGCCCTTCCGGGCCAGCTCCGCAGTGGCAATCGCCGGCGCGTCTTCGAGCGGCGCCGGCTCGAGCAGCGCCAGCAGCCACCCCTTGGCGATCGCCTCGCTGCGGCCCACGAGCTGATCGACCGGGGCGTCGCCGACGGGGCGCGCGGGGCGCCGGCGTGGCGGCCCAGAGAGCATCGCGGCCTTTTATCACGCCGCGCAGTCGCGAGAATGTGCTCCATGCCCCCACCGCTGATCACGATCGCCGAGGCGCGCCGCCGCGTGCTCGCGGCGACTCGCCCCCTCGGTCACGAGCTGATCGCCGTGACGCAGGCCCTCGGCCGCGTGCTGGCCAGGGATCTAACCGCGGCCGGAGACACACCGCCGTTCCCGTGCTCGGCGATGGACGGATACGCGCTCGCCCCGGGGCCGGCCGGTCGCCGCCTGAAGGTGGTCGGCGAGTCGCGCGCCGGAGCGCCGGCCGAACGCGCCCCCGGCGACGGCGAGGCGATCCGCATCTCGACCGGCGCGGCGGTCCCCCACGGCGCCGTGGCGGTGATCCGCCAGGAGGACGTCGACGCCGACGGCGAGCTCATCCACACACGGGCGGACACCGCGCCCGGAGAAAACGTGCGCCGGCCCGGCGAGGACATGACGGCCGGCACGCTCGTACTGCGGGCCGGGACCACGCTTCAGGCCGCCGAGCTCGGTGCGGCGGTCGCGGCGGGGGCCGGCGCCGTGGAGGTGACGCTGCGCCCGCGCGTCCAGGTGCTCTGCACCGGCGATGAGCTGCGGGAACCGGGGGCTTCGCTCGAGCCGGGTGAGATCCACAACTCGAACGGCCCGATGCTGACCGCGCTGGCGGCGGGCTGTGGAGCCGTCACGCGGCCCGCGCAGCGCCTGGCCGACGACCGGGCCGCGACCGAGCGATCCCTTCACGGCGCCCTCGCCGGCGCCGACGCCGTCGTTCTCTCCGGCGGCGTCTCGGTTGGTCCGCACGACCACGTGAAGCCCGCCCTCGCCGCCCTCGGGGTCGAGGAGGTGTTCTGGGGCGTCGCCCTTCAGCCCGGTAAGCCGACGTGGTTCGGGACCCGCAACGGCACGCTCGTGTTCGGGCTGCCCGGCAATCCCGTCTCGGCGTTCGTCACCTTCGCTCTGTTCGCCCGGCCGGCCTTGGCGCGGCTGCAGGGCGCGGTCGCGGCCGGGCGGCTCGAGGGCACCGCCGTCCTCAGCGCCGACGTGCCACGCAATCCCCATCGCGACCAGGCGATTCGGGTCCGCCTCGAGCGGCGAGACCACGAGCTGGTCGCGCTCCCGAACGGGCCCCAGGCCTCGCACATCGTGACCTCGCTGATCGGCGCCGACGCGCTCGCCCTGATTCCCGCCGGAGACGGTGTACTCGGCGCAGGGACCGAGATCGCGCTCGAGCCGCTCCCCGGACGGTGCTGATTTCTCCTCGCAGCGGGCATTATCGGGACTGATGCTCCCCGCGCTCCTTGCCATCGCCGCCGTGCTCGGAGCACTGGTCGCCAACCGCCAGCGCCGCCGCGCCGGTCTCCCGGCCCAGGCGGTGATCCTCTCGCCCCGCGAGTCGACCGTCGTGTCGCGCGACGGCGCCGTCCGCTCCGTGCAGTCGGCGGAGCTGACCGTCGACGCTGCCGACCTCGAGTGGCTGCTCAGCCCGGAGAGCGTCGAGAACCTGGCGCGGACGTATTGGCGGTTCCTCTCACGGGTGACTCTTGGCTTCATCCGGGTGATCTACGGGGAGAACGAGCGTCGGGTGGTGCTGCTCGCGCGGCCGCTCACGCTGCTTCGCTTCGAGGCCCCGGAGTACGTGTTCGAGCCGGGCCACGGCAACGTCTGCTGGCGGATCCGCGACGGCCTCCTGGTGGCCCGCGCCGGGCGCGGATGCGGGTTTCTGGCCCTCGACGTCCGCCACCTGGGCGAGGAGCCGGGCGGGCGGGAGAGGCTCCGGATCGAGGTGTCGGTGGCCAACTTCTATCCGGCGATCGCCGCCGGCTTCAGCACGCCGGTCTACGAGGCGACCCAGTCGGCCGTCCACGTCCTCGTCACCCATGCGTACCTGCGGTCGCTGGCCAGCCTGCATCTGGCCAAGTCGAAGGTCGGCCGCTTCGCCACCTCCCGGCCGGACGCGCCGAATCCACTTCAGCCCGAGTCCTGCGGCGCCTGAGCCGCCCAGGCGTCCGGATGCCCGGCCCCATGGACGCCGCGCGCAGCGCGGCCCCCGCTCACCCGTAGCGAACCCCGGTGAGCGCCCGCAGCTTGCTGCGGTCGTGGCGCGCGAACACCCGGCGCACGGTGCCCGAGCGCGAGCGCATGACCAGCGACTCGGTGGTCGCGCCGCGGGCGCCCTCGTAGCGGACCCCCTGGAGGACGTCGCCGTCGGTCACCCCGGTGGCCGAGAAGAACACGTCCTCGCCGGCCACGAGATCGTCGCAGGTGAGCACCTTCGAGAGGTCGTATCCCGCGTGCACGGCCGCCGTGCGCTCCTCTTCGGACCGAGGCCACAGGCGCCCGAGCAACTGCCCGCCGATGCATTTGATTGCCGCCGCGGAGATCACGCCCTCGGGAGTGCCGCCGATCCCCCACAGGAGATCGACGGCCGAGTTCTCGCTGACCGAGAGCATCGCCGCCGAGACGTCACCGTCGAGGATCAGTCTGACCCGGGCACCGGCCTCGCGGACCGCGGCCATCGCCTCGTGGTGGCGCTCGCGATCGAGCATCACCACCATCACGTCGCGGATGTCGATCCCCTTGCGCTCGGCCACCAGCGCCAGCGTCTCGGGCAGCGGGCGGTCGAGGTCGAGCAGGTCGGCGATCTCCGGACCGCCGGCGATCTTCTCCATGTACACGCACGGCCCCGGGTCGAACATCGAGCCCCGCTCGGCCAGCGCGATCACCGCGAGCGCGCTCGGCATCCCCAGCGCGGTCAGCCTCGTGCCCTCCAGCGGGTCGACCGCGATGTCGACCTGCGGCGGCGTGCCGTCGCCGATCTGCTCGCCGTTGTAGAGCATCGGCGCCTCGTCCTTCTCGCCCTCGCCGATCACCACCACGCCGTCCATCGAGACGCCGTCGAGCACGTTGCGCATGGCGTCGACGGCGGCCTGATCGGCCCCCTCCTTGTCGCCGCGCCCGACCATCCGCGCCGCCGCCAGCGCGGCCGCCTCGGTGACCCGAACGAGCTCGAGGGCCAGGTTGCGGTCGGGCCGCGCGGGCCGGCGTTCGCTGCTCACAGCACCCCCGGCGGCTTGCGCCGTCCGGCGCTCTCCTGAGAGCGCCAGACCGATCCGACCAGGATCAGCAGCCCGCCGAAGAGCGCCGTCCACCAGCCGACGGCGACGCTGATCTGGCCGCGAGGCGCTCCCGGCTTGTCGATCACCCCACGGAACAGGATCAGGGTCAGCGCGCACAGGGCGGTGATCGCGGTCAGCTCGCCGCGCGGCCAGGACAGGCCGTGGCCGCGGAGGATGATCCACGTGAGGATCAGCGGGGCAACGGCGGTGAGCAGCAGCAACCACCGCACGACGCTCAACGACCTCCAGCCCGAGCAGGTGGCGTTCGGCCCCCGGCAGCCGTTCAGCACCGCGTGCGCGTTGCCGAGCGTAAACCAGGAAAGCAAGAGCGAGAGCGCGAGCACGAGGCCGCCCCCGACGGCCATCAACTCGCCTCGGTCGAGCTCGTGGAAGTGCATCGGCGCCAGCGTAACCGGTTTCCGCCGGACCGGAAGCGGACGTCAGGGGCACCAGGCTGGTAGGTTCGGCCGGGTGAGCGCCCCTGAGCCGCCCGGGCCGGCGGTCGAGCTGCGCCAGCTCCTGCCCGAACCGAAGCAAACCACCGTCGGGCAGGTGCTCGGGTCGATGAACCTCGGCCGGCGGGCTCCCGCCGAGCGCCCGTACACGATCGTCAACTTCGTCGCCACGGTCGACGGGCGCAGCGCGTTCCGGGGCCGCTCCGGAGAGCTCAGCGATCTCGGCGACCGGGCGGTCTTTCACGGCCTGCGCGAGCACGCCGACGCGGTCTTCGCCGGGACGGAGACGATGCGGACCGAGGGCTACGGGCGCCTGGTCCGTGATCCGGCGCGCCGGGCGCGCAGGGCCGCCGCCGGTCTCACTCCAGATCCGCTGGCCTGCGTGATCACGCGCAGCGGCGCAGTCCCGACCGACATCCCCCTGTTCGCCGATCCCGCCTCGAGGATCGTCGTCTTCACCCCCACCGAGCTCGACCTCGCGGCTCACCCGGCCAAGATCGAAGTGGTCAGGCTCGACCCCGGCCAGCTGACGCTGACGACGATGCTTCGCCGCCTGCGGTCCGACTACGACGTCCGCGTATTGCTCTGCGAGGGCGGCCCGACGGTGTTCGGGGCGCTGCTGCGCGAGCAGCTGGTCGACGAGCTGCTCCTGACCCTGGCGCCGAAGCTGGCCGGCGGCGGCGCCGGGCCGGCAGTCACGAGCGGTCCCGAGCTTGCCGAGCTGCAGCGGCTCGAGCCGGTCTGGGTGCTCGAGCGCGACAGCTCGCTGTTCCTGCGCTATGCGCTGAGGTGAGCATTAAGGACAAGATGCTGCGCGGCGGTGGGGGCGACCAGCGCGCGCGTCGCCACGCCGACCTTTCGAAACCCGGGACTTTCCTCAAGCGGCGGCAGATCTTCTCCGGCTTTCTCGCATCGACCCGGGGTAGGGGGCCGGGCTTCGCCCGGCGTCCGTGGGGCCGGGAGTCCGGGCCCGGCCGGGCCGTCGCACCCCTCGCTAGGGTTCGGCCATGAGGATCGACGGCAGCACCGCTCTGATCGCCGGCGGCGCTTCAGGCCTCGGCGCCGCCACCGCGCGTCTGCTGCGCGAGCGTGGCGCCACCGTGGTCATCGCCGACCTCAACGACGAGCGCGGCGCCGCCCTCGCGACGGAGCTCGACGCCACCTTCGTGCACACCGACGTCACCGACCCCGAATCGGTGCAGGGCGCCGTCGCCGCCGCGGCCGGCCTCCGGATCGCCGTGTGCTGCGCCGGCGTCGGCTTCGCCCAGCGGATCGCCGGCAGGCGCGGCGCGCACGAGCTCGCGCCATTCGAGCGGCTGATCCGGGTCAACCTGATCGGGACCTTCAACGTCCTGCGGCTGGCCACGGCGGCGATCAGCGACAGTCCGCCGGGCGAATCAGGCGAGCGCGGGGTGTGCATCAACACGGCCTCGATCGCCGCGTTCGACGGTCAGATCGGCCAGGTCGCCTACTCGGCCTCGAAGGCCGGCATCGTCGGACTGACGCTGCCGGCGGCGCGCGACCTCGCCGACGTGGGAATCCGCGTCTGCACGATCGCCCCCGGGACGTTCGACACCCCGCTGCTCTCCGAACTGCCATCGGACGCGCGTGAGGCGCTCGGCCGCGCGGTGCCGTTTCCCGCCCGCCTCGGACGTCCCGAGGAGTTTGCGGCGCTGGCCGCCCACATCGTCGAGAACGAGATGTTGAACGGAGAGGTCATCCGGCTCGACGGGGCTTTGCGGATGCCGCCGCGCTGAGGGCGGCCGAGACAGCGAGCCTCCAGTTCGCTTTCTCGACCAGGCTCGTCAACTCAGCCGCTCGATCAGCATCGCCACGCCCATCCCGCCCGCCACGCACATCGACTCGACCCCGTAGGTCCCGCCGGTCTTCTCGAGGCCGTTGATCAGCGTGGTCATGATCCGCGCCCCGGTCATGCCGAACGGGTGACCGAGCGCGATCGCCCCGCCAAACGGGTTGAGCTTCTCCTCGGCGATGCCGAGCTCATCCTTGCACGGCACGACCTGAGCGGCGAACGCCTCGTTGATCTCGACGATGTCGACGTCGTCGATCGTCATTCCGGCCTCCTTCAGCAACGCCTGGATCGCCGGGATGGGCGCGAGCCCCATGAGCTCCGGGCGGATCGCCGCGACGCTCGAGGCGAGGATCCGCGCCTTGGGCGTGAGGCCGAGGCCGCGCGCCTTCTCCTCGGACATCACCAGCACCGCCGCCGCGCCGTCGTTGAGCGGGCAGGAGTTGCCGGCGGTGACCGTGCCGTCGGGCCGGAAGGTGGGCTTCAGCTGCGCCAGCACGTCCATCGTCGTCCCCGGCCGCGGGCCGTCATCCCGGTCGACGACGCGCTCGGGAACGTCGATCGCGTTGCCTTCCTTGTCGGTGTCCCGGTGGGCGGGCACGGTGACCGGGATGATCTCCGCGTCGAAGTGGCCGGAGTCCCGTGCCTCGACGGCGCGGTTCTGCGAGGTCACCGCCCACTCGTCCTGGGTCTCTCGGCTCACGTGACAGCGCTCGGCCACGTTCTCGGCGGTCTGGCCCATCGGGATGTAGACGTCGTAGGGGGCGCCGTCCTGGCCGTTCAGACGCGGGTGCTTGGCCTCCTCCATCATCCCGGCGCCCAGGCCGGCGCGGGAGACCGCCTCGACGCCGGCGGCGATGTACTGGTCGCCCTCGCCGGCCCTGATCGCGTGCGCGGCCATCCGGATCGTCGTCAGCGACGAGGCGCAGAAGCGGTTGACCGTGCAGGCGGGTACGTGGTGGTCGAGGCCGGCGAGCAGGCCGGCGTTCCGGCCGACGTTGTAGCCCTGCTCCCCGATCGCCGACGCGGCGCCCATGAGTAGGTCGTTGGTCTCGGAGAAGTCGATGCCGGGATTGCGCTCGATCAGCGCGCGGATCGGAATCGCAGCGAGGTCGTCGGCGCGGACTGTCTTGAGCGACCCCCTCATCGCGCGCCCGATCGGCGTGCGGATGGCGTCGATGATCACTGCTTCTGGCATCGGTTACGGCCTCCTGGCGTGGTTAGAAGGCCGATGCTAGTGGCCGCCGAGATGAGGGGGCCCGCTCCCCGCCCGGCGAGCCGCGGCGGTGCGCCCCCGGGCGAGCGCGGCGGTGGCCGCTACAGGCCGAGCCCGCGAACGCCGTTCTCGTCCCACCCCAGATGGTGGGCGAGCTCGTGGCGCAGCGTACGGGTGATCTGGGCCCTGAGCAGCTCCGGGTCGTCGCCGAAGTCGCGCAGCAACGTATCGCGGAAGATCACGATGCGGTCGTGGAAGTAGTCGTGGGCGACGGTGTCGCCCTCGTAGAGGCCGTACGCGCGCCGGTGCCGGCCGTCGTCGGAGACGACGATGGCCACGTGCTCGAGGGCGCGATGGAAGTCGAGCGGGAGGTCGTCGATCGCCCCACGCAGCAGCGTGTCGAAGTCGTCGCCCGGCGCCTGCGCCGAGCCCTCGGCGGCCAGCCGCTCGGCTCGCTCGACGATCGCGTCGAAGTCGGCCTCAGACTCGGGGTCGCGCCAGCCGGCCAGGCGGATCATCACCAGCAGCACCGTCCCGCCGATGATCACTACTCCGGCGGCGAACACCGCCAGCCCCTGCAGCAGCCGCAGCGGGAAGCGGTCGCTGAAGCCGGCGACGAGGCTGGCGCCGCCCAGGCCTACGCTCAGCGCCGCCAGCGCGCAAAGGAGGATCCGGGTGATGGTGGGCGGCTGACCCGGCATTCGTCTCAGCGCAGCGTGCGGGCGATGACGAGCCGCTGGATCTCGTTCGTGCCCTCGTAGATCTGGGTGATCTTGGCGTCTCGCATCATCCGCTCGACCGGATACTCCTTGACGTAGCCGTAGCCGCCGAGGACCTGAACCGCTTCGACGGTCACCTTCATCGCCACGTCGGAGCAGAACAGCTTGGCCATCGCCGAGTACTTGCCGACGTCGGGATCGCCGCGGTCGACCTTGGCGCAGGCCTGGTAGAGCAGCTCGCGCGCGGCGGCCGTCTGCGTCTCCATGTCGGCCAGCTTGAACTGGATTCCCTGAAAGGAGTTGATCGGCTGCCCGAACTGACGGCGCTCGCGGGCATACGCCGCCGCGTAGTCGGTGGCGCCCTGCGCGATCCCCAGCGCCTGCGCGGCGGCGCCGAGCCGTGAGCGGTCCAGCGCCGCCATGGCCACGCCAAAGCCCTGGCCGACCTCGCCGACGATGTTCTCAGACGGGACGCGGACACCGTCGAAGATCGGCTGGCCGGTCGGCGAGCCGCGGATACCGAGCTTGCGTTCGAGCTTGCCGACGCTGAACCCGGGCCGGTCGGCCTCGACCACGAACGCGGTGATGCCGCGCGAGTGGCCGGCCTCGGCGTCGGTCACCGCGAACACGACGTAGAAGTCGGCGATCCCGAGGTTGGTGATCCAGTTCTTCGTGCCGTCGATCACCCACTCGTCGCCGTCGCGGCGGGCGCGCGTGCGCATCCCACCCGGGTCCGAGCCGGCGTCGGGCTCAGACAGCGCGAAGGCGGGCGTCCATTCGCCGGTGGCGCACCGGGGTAGCAAGCGCGCCTTCAGCGCCTCGGACCCAAACAGCTTGATCGGCAGCGTGCCGAGCTCCTGGATCATCAGAATCAGCGCCGTCGACGCACATGCCTTGGCGATCTCCTCGATCGCGATGTTGAGCATCAGCGTTCCGGTCCCGGTACCGCCGTACTCGATGTCGAACGGCAGGCCGAGCACGTCGTGCTCGGCCAGCAGCCGGCGTAGGTCGTGCGGATACTCGCCCTTCTCGTCGATCTCGGCCGCCCGGGGGGCGATCCGCTCACTGGCGATGCGCGCGATCGCGTCCCGGAAGTCCAGGTGCTCCCGGGGGATCGTGTAGAGCTCGGCGAGCGCGGACATCCGCGCTGGATGCTAACCGCGCTCGCCGGTGCTCGTCTCTACAGGCCGGTCGGGTGACGCACGACGTAGCCGCCGCCGTCGGCCAGGTTGCCGGTCGGGTTGCTCCGCCACCGCGGCCCGGAGCCGCCGGGGATGTTCGGACCGCCGTAGTCGGCGGTGTCGAACGCTCGGCCGGCGACCACCATGAAAGCGTGGCCGGCGTTGGCGTACACGGTGATCCAGTGACCCGCACCGGCGCTTCCGTAGGACTCGAGCGCGACCGAGTCCTCCGGGGAGGACAGCAGGCCGCCGCCGTGCAGCGCATAGCTGACCGAGCCGGAGCAGTCGTAGCCGAAGTCGCTGAACGAGCCGTGCCCGCCGCCGTACACGTACGGCTTCGCGATGATCCGGTTGGCCGCCGCGACCACCTCCTGCACCACCGCGGGCGCTGCCGCGGGAGCGGTGGCGGTGCCGTCCGAGTTGATCTGCGTCGTCGTGCTCGGCGGATCGGCTTCGATCGACGCCACCCGCGCCAGCAGGACCTTCGCGGCGCGGGTCGTCACGGCGCCGTTTGCGATCAAGCCCTGCTGACGCTTGAAGGCGATCACGTGGCGCTTGGTGACGGGGCCGAAGATCCCACTGATTTGGGTCGCGAAGCCGGCGATGGTCAGATCCCTCTGTAGCACCCGCACGTCGTGTCCCCTCATCCCCGGGCACAGGAGGCGGTCGCCGAGGTGCTTGGAGCTCGTGCTGCCGGGGCTCGACGCGGCCGGGGCGCCGGTGGCCGGCGTGCTGCCGGGGCTCGACGCGGCCGGGGCGCCGGACACCGACGTGCTGCTGTGGCTCGACGCGGCCGGGGCGCCGGAGACCGACGTGCCGCAGGGGTTCGGCGCGGCTGGGCCGCCGGAGAGCGACGTGCCGCCGGCGGCGGCCAACGCGGGAGCGCTGGCAAAAAGCGTAGCCGCCGCTGCTGCTGTGACCGCGGCGCGGCCAAGGACCGGATGGACCAACGAAACCTCTCTCTTTCTGCGCCTACGGGGTTAGCTGTCGGGCTCGCGCTGAAAGAGATCGCGCTACGCCGGTGCTCCGGCGATTCGCCCCCGGGGCCTCACGGCCCCCTCGGGTTCCCCGTTCCCGGAGGGCGGAGCCTCCGAGATTCGGCTGGGTTTGTTATTCCGGCGCAGCCCCGATGGGAGACCCCCGGGCGCGCGCGCCGTGCCTGTGTACGGGCAGGCGGGCGTTACAACCCGCGTCGGGGCGCAAAGTCGCGGCGCGCGTCGCGAGACGCTAGCCTCGGGCGCGATGGACGCCGACTACACGCCCCAAGAGGTGGCCGCGCTGCTCGCGCGGGGCGCGGTCGAGCTGATCGACGTGCGCGAGCCGGTCGAGTACGAGGCCGGGCGGATCGCCGGGTCTCGCCACGTGCCGCTCGCCGAGCTACCGGGATGGGCCGAGTCGATTGCGCGGGAGCGCCCGCTGGTGTTCTACTGCCGCAGCGGCAGCCGCTCGGCGATGGCCGCCGACGCATTCCGGGGCGCCGGTTTCGACGCCCACAACATGGCCGGCGGCCTGCTCGATTGGCATGCCGGCGGACTGCCGCTCGAGCCCGACGACGGACGCGTCGCCTAGGCCCGCCGGCGCACGGCCTCAGATCCTCTCGACGTTGATCGCCTTGGGGCCCTTCGGCCCGGCCTCCTCCTCGTAGGAGACCTTGGCTCCCTCGGCGAGCGAGCGGTATCCGTCGGCGTTGATGTTCGTGTGGTGGACGAACAGGTCGCGGCTTCCCTCATCGGGTGTGATGAACCCGAAGCCCTTGTCGTCGCTGAACCACTTGACGGTTCCGGTTGGCATGTGGAGTCCCCTCCGTAGCTTGTAGTGCTGCTCCACGGAGGCTGCGACTCTGCACTACCCCGAGGCCTGCACCTGCTTGTGCCGCCCGCTTCGGACGGCCTTACGGCGGCCACGGTAGCACGGCCCGGCTGATCCGCGGGTCCTCCCGCGCCCGGTCGCAGGGCGGCAACGCGGGCGGCCGCCGAGCCGGCGGTCTGCCACAGTGGCGCCGTGGACGACCCGATGCCGATCACCCGCACGACCGCGATCCCGCTGAGCGAGGTCGTGCTGCGCGCCTCGCGCTCCTCCGGTCCGGGCGGCCAGCATGCCAACGTCACCGCCTCGCGGATCGAGGCGAGCTTCGACGTGCGCACCTCGACGGCGCTGAGCGACGAACAGAAGCGGCGAGTTATCGCCCGTACCGGCCCCAGGGTCGTCGCCGTGGCTCAGGATGCCCGCAGCCAGTTGCGCAACCGCGAGCTGGCGCTCGAGCGTCTGCGCCGCCGTCTGGCCGGAGCCCTCGCGATGCCGGCCCCCCGGCGCGCGACGACTCCGAGCCAGGCGTCGGTCGCGCGGCGCCTCGAGCTCAAGCGGCGCCAGGCCCAGCGCAAGCGCCGGCGCGCGCGCCCGAGCTCGGAAGAGTGAAGCTAGGGTTCGCGGGCATGCGCTGGCTGGTGGACGGCATGAACGTGATCGGCACGCGCCCGGACGCGTGGTGGAAGGACCGCGACGGCGCGATGCTGCGGCTGGTCAAGGCGCTCGAGGAGTGGGTCGCGCTTGCCGGGGAGGAGGTCACCGTGGTGTTCGAGCGGCCTCCGTCACCGCCGATTCGCTCGACGCTGATCGAGGTCGCCCACGCGCCGCGGCCGAAACGCAACGCCGCCGACGACGAGATCGTCCGCCGCGTACGGGCCGACCCGAACCCCGGCGCCGTCCGCGTGGTCACCTCCGACCGGCTGCTGGCCGACCTCGTCTGGGCGGCCGGCGCGAGCGTCGAGGGCGCCGATTCGTTCCGGGTCAGGCTCGAGCGCGAGTGAGCGGTCGAAGCCCGCACCACCCGCTTGCGACAATCTGGCCATGGCAGATGATGGCGACCGGCGAGGAGCCGCCTCGCGCCCGCGGCAGGGCCCGTCCCGACCGCCGCTGCCGGGCTGGCGAGTGACGCCCCCTCCGGAGGGGCGGGGCGGTGCCCAGCCCCCCGCGGGCCGCCCGCCGTCGGGAGCGAGCCCCCGCTGGCTGGCGGCGCTGCTCGTGATCGCGCTGCTCGTGCTCAACCTGTGGATCTCCTCGCAGGCGCTGCAGCCGGCCGCCCGGGTGCGGATCCCCTACAGCCCCACGTTCCTGGAGCAGGTCCGCGCCGGCAATGTGAAGGAGATCTCCTCGACCGGAGACTCCATCCAGGGCACGTTCAGGACCGCGGTCAAGTACCCCCCGGACAGCACGACCGCCGCGGCAACGACCAACTTCTCAACGCAGGTACCCTCGTTCGCCGATCGCACGCAGCTCTCCAACCTGCTCCAGAGCAAGGGCGTGATCGAGGACGCCCAGCCCGCCGACACCGGGCCCTCGTTCCTGACCAGCGTGATTCTCGGCTTCGGCCCGACGCTGCTCCTGCTGCTCGTGATCGTGCTGGTGATGCGCCGCGCCGCCGCCTCGGCGGGCGGTCCCGGCGGCCTGATGTCGTTCGGTCGTTCTCGCGCGCGGCGGGTGGAGGGCAGCGAGCAGCCGGTGACGTTCAAGGACGTGGCGGGCATCGACGAGGCCAAGGAGGAGCTGACGGAGATCGTCGACTTCCTCAAGAACCCCGAGAAGTACGCGCGCCTCGGCGGCCGGATCCCGCGTGGCGTGCTGCTCAGCGGCGCGCCCGGAACCGGCAAGACGCTGCTCGCCCGCGCCGTCGCCGGCGAGGCCGGCGTTCCGTTCTTCCAGATGTCGGCCTCGGAGTTCGTCGAGATGATCGTGGGCGTCGGCGCCTCGCGCGTGCGCGACCTGTTCGCCCAGGCCAAGGCGGCCGGCTCGGCGATCATCTTCATCGACGAGCTCGACGCGGTCGGCCGCTCACGCTCCGCCGGCGGTCCCAACATCTCGGGCGGCCACGACGAGCGCGAGCAGACGCTCAACCAGATCCTCACCGAGATGGACGGCTTCGACCCGCGGACCGGGGTGATCGTGCTCGGCGCGACGAACCGGCCGGAGATCCTCGACCCCGCGCTGCTGCGGCCGGGGCGCTTCGACCGGCGGGTCGCGGTGCAGCCGCCCGACCGAAGCGGACGCGAGGCGATCCTGCGCGTCCACACGCGCTCGGTGCCGCTCGCGCCGGAGGTCAATCTTGGCGCCCTGGCCGCCTCGACGCCCGGCATGGTGGGGGCCGATCTGGCCAACCTGGTCAACGAGGCGGCGCTCCTGGCCGCGCGGCGCAACCACGATCGGGTCACTCGCGAGGACTTCTCCGACGCGCTCGAGCGGATCGTCCTCGGCGCCGAGCGCAAGGTGATGCTCACCGAGGAGGACCGGCGCCGCACCGCCTACCACGAGGCCGGCCACGCGATCGTCGGGATGCTCACCCCTGGGGCGGACCCGGTGCGGAAGGTCTCGATCATTCCGCGCGGCCAGGCACTCGGCGTCACCTTCTCGGCTCCCGATGCCGACCGCTTCAACTTCGACCAGCGGTATCTCACCGCCCAGATCGACGTCGCCCTGGGCGGCCGGGTGGCCGAGGAGCTGGTGTTCGGCGATGTCACCACCGGCGCCGAATCGGACATCCAACACCTGACCCGGATCGCCCGGCACATGGTCGGGCGGTGGGGCATGAGCCCGGCGATCGGCCCGATCGCGGTGATCCCGGTTGACGGCATGAGCGCGCTTCTGCCCGGCGCCGCAGAGACCTCGGAGTCGACCCAGCGCCTGATCGATGAGGAGGTCAGGCGGATTGTCGACTCGGCGCACACGGCCGTCACCGGGCTGCTGCGGACGCGCCGCGCGAACCTCGACGCGCTCGCCGGAGCCCTGCTCGATCGCGAGACGCTCGACGAGGCGGACGCGTACGCCGCCGCCGGGCTGCCCCGCAACCAGCTTGCCCAGCCACCGGCCACGCAACCGGTCTGAGGCTCAGTCGCCCAGCCGGGTCATCTTGGCCAGCGCCTCGTGACACTCGACGACCCGGCGCTTGACCGGGTCACTGTCCGCTCGGTCGTGCACCAGGTCCCAGGTCCGGTCGGCGACCTCACGCGCGTTCTCCGGCGTGGCGCTATCCCACAGGCGGTTGACCAGCTGCAGCTCGAAGCTCTGGAGCTGATCGGCCGGGTCGCCGGGAGCCAGCCTTGGCAGCGGCTCGCCGGTGGCCTCCTTCCACATCCCGGTGGCGACCAGCAGGCGGTTTCGCAGCGTGATCGGATCCATTCGCGCCATCCTAAGTGCGTGAGGCGCCGAGCGTCGAGTCGATCTCGGCGATCGTGGCGGTAAACATCCGGCTCGCCGTATTCGTGGCGGCGGTGAGGATGTATGACGCCGTTCGGCCGCCGCCGGGCGTCACCGCGATCCGCGCGGCTCGGTCGAGCGCCAATGCATACACGCCCGTGATTTCGACCAGCCGAGCGTGCTGAGCGGCCACCGCGGACGGCGGCGTGATCGCGGCCAGGCCGAGGTGCAGCTCGCGCGCCGCGCCGGCCAGCCGGTCGGCCGCGCGGGCCAGCGCGGCCGGTGTGCGCGGGCGCGTCGCGATCTGCTTCACGGCCGCTGCCAGCCGCGCCTGATCGGCGCCGAGCTGCGTCAGGTAGTCGCTCTCGGCCGACGCGCCTGCGGGGCTCGCGGCGGCGCCCGGCGGGGTCGGCGAGGCGCCCGGGCGGCGCAGCAGCGTGGCGTCGCCGCAGCCCGCCAGCGCGAGCGCGAGCCCGGTCGCCGCGAGCACCCGCCGCGTGAGCGCGCCCATCACCCCAGCGCCGGAAGCGCCTGGACGAGGCTCAGCACCGGCGCGAACAGGTCTCCCTGGTCGGCCACGCGAGCCAGCACCTGGTCGGTGTCGAAGCTGAGCAGGTCGGGATCGCGCGCGTCGTGGCAGCGGCCGACCTCTTCCCAGCTCACCGGGGTCGAGACGGTGGCGCGCTCGCGGGCGCGGACCGAGTAGACCGTGACCGTCGTCTTGTGCTCGTCGTTCTGGCTCCAGTCGACGAGCACCCGCCCGGGGCGCAGCCGCTTGGTCATGCGCGAGACCACGAGCTCGGGCATCCGCTGCTCCAGCACCTCGGCGATCCTCCGGGCGAACGGCTTCGTCTGGCGGTAGTCAAGCGGACAGTTCAGCGGTACGTAGACCTGCAGCCCCTTGGAGCCCGAGGTCTTGGCGAAGCTTTCGAGGCGGAGCTGGGCGAACAGGCCCCGCAGCACGAGCGCCACTTCGCAGCACTCCACGAGCCCCGCAGGTGGTCCCGGGTCGAGGTCGAAGGCGAGCAGCGTCGGCCGCTCGGGCGCCCGGGCCAGCGACAGCGACGTGTGCAGCTCGATGTCGGCCAGGTTGGCGAGCCACACCAGCGTCGCGCGGTCCTGCGCGAGCGTGTACTGGATCTCGTCGACCCTCTGGGTGGCCACCCACTCCGGACGGTGCGAAGGCGATTGCTTCTCGTAGAAGTACGGGGACTCGACACCGTTGGGGTAGCGCTTCAGCGTCAGCGCGCGGTCGTGCAGGTGCGGAAGCACCGCCGGGGCGACGCGCGCGTAGTAGGCGATCAGGTCGCCCTTGGTGAAGCCGGCCTCTGGGTAGAGGACCTTCTCCCAGTTCGAGAGCTTCAGCCGCCGGCCGTCGGTGAGGACCGCGAGCGAGCCGTCCGGCAGCCGCTCGACCTCGTCGAACAAGGCCTCGGGAGCGTCCGCGGGCACGGTGTCGGGCGGCTCGCCGGCGAGGGCAGCGGACGCGCCCGCGCCTCGGGCTGCGGGTGAATGCTCCAGCACCACTTCGCGCGGCGCCTTGTCCTCGCGGATCCCCTTGTAGGACGGCGCCCGCATGACGCCCTCCCCCGTCCACTCGCGGAACTCGATCTCGGCCACCACACACGGCTCGACGAACACCGCGTTGCGGGGCAGCTTCGGGCCTGCGGTGAACGGACTCGTCGGGCGGCGCAGGGGCGCGAGGCGCTTCTCCAGCTCCGTCAGGGTCCGCTCGGTGAACCCGGTGCCGACCCGGCCGGCGGCGCGGAAGGCGCCGTCCTCGTAGTAGCCCATCAAGAGCGCGCCGATCCGCTCGCTGCGGCGGCCCTCGCCCGGAATCCAGCCGCCGATCACGAGCTCCTGGCGCTGCGTGTGCTTGACCTTCAGCCAGGTGCCGGTGCGCCGTCCCGGCTCATACCGGGAGTCGAGCCGCTTGGCGACGATTCCCTCGAGGCCCTGAACCCGAGTGGCTTCGAGCAGCCGAGCGCCCTCGCCGGGGTGGGTCGCCGGCACGCGCCACGCGGGTCCGTTCAGCGCGAGCGACTCGAGCCGGCGGCGGCGCTCGCGGTACGGCCGCTCGGTGAGGAGATCGCCGTCGAGGTAGACGAGGTCGAAGATCGCGTAAACCACCGGCAGGCTCGCGGAGAGCCGGCGCACCGCGGAGGGCGAGGTCACGTGCATGCGGCGCTGCAGGCGCTCGAAGCTCGGACGGCCGTTCTCGTCGAAGGCGACGATCTCCCCGTCGAGCACGGCGTCGTGCATGCCGATGTCCCGCACGAGCCCGCGAACCTCCGGATAGGCGTCGGTGATCTCGTTCAGGTTGCGGCTCTCGAGCCGGAGCCGGCCGGGCTGCAGATAGGCGAGCGCACGGACGCCGTCCCATTTGACCTCGAAGGACCACTTCGCCTCGTCCGGTGGCAGATCGCCGGCGCGGGCCAGCATCGGGACGAGGCCCTCGGGCATCGGCTCCCGCCCCGGATCGGTGGGCGGGTCCATCCGGTGGATCATCCAGTCGTGTCGGGTCTCGGCGTCGCGGCCGATCGCGAACAGCCCGTAGCGACCGCTGAGCCGCTCGCCGTGAAAGCTGACCTCGACCTTGCGCTCCTCCCACTTGTGGACCTCGAACGTGCCGTGGTCCCAGATCGTCATCGTCCCGGCGCCGTACTGTCCCCTGGGGATCTCGCCGTGGAACTCGAGGTACTCGAGCGGGTGGTCCTCGGTGCGCACGGCCAAGCGGTTCTCGTGCGGGTCGGGCGGGATTCCGTTCGGGATCGCCCACGACGCCAGCACCCCGTCGCGCTCGAGGCGCAGGTCCCAGTGAAGCCGCGTGGCGCTGTGCTCCTGGACAACGAACCGCGGCTGTCCGTCTGCCGTCACCGGCGCCTCGGCGCCCGTCGGCTCCGAGGTGGTCTCGAAGCGGCGCTTGGCGCGGTAGCCGGTGAGCTTGTCGGGCGCGGGCACCGGACTGATGATGGCGGAAACCGAGCCGGTCGCGTACCGGGGCGATCTCCGTCGATCTTCGCCAACTTTTACGCGCAAGCGCGATCATTCTCACCATGCCCCGAGTACTGATCGTCGACGACGAGCCGGCCGTGCGACGCGCACTCGAGCGCGCGCTGCGGCTGGAGAACTACGAGGTGGCTCTGGCCGCCGACGGCGGCGAGGCACTCGACTCGCTCGCCAGCATGCCCGCGGACGCGGTCATCCTCGACGTGCTGATGCCGCGCGTGGACGGTCTGGAGGTGGCGCGGCGGATGCGCCAGGCCGGCGATCGCACGCCGATTCTCATGCTCACCGCGCGCGACGCGGTCGATGACCGCGTGACCGGACTAGACGTCGGCGCCGACGACTACCTGGTCAAGCCGTTCGCCCTCCGCGAGCTGCAGGCGCGCCTGCGCGCGCTGCTGCGCCGCTCCGGCGAGGGCGGCGACGGCGAGGTGCTGCGCTACGCCGATCTGGAGCTCGACCCGGTGGCGCACGAGGTCCGGCGCGGGGACCGGGTGATCGAGCTCTCGAAGACCGAGTTCCTCCTGCTCGAGCTGTTCATGCGCCATCCCCGCCAGGTTCTCACGCGCTCGACCATCTTCGAGCATGTCTGGGGCTATGACTTCGGCCCCACCTCAAATGCACTCGGCGTCTACATGGGCTACCTGCGCCGCAAGACCGAGGCCGGCGACGAGCCGCGGCTCCTGCACACCGTCAGGGGCATCGGCTACGTCCTGCGCGATTGAGCGGCGGGGCGGGGTCTGTGCCTCTGCGCCGCCGACTCGCGCTGATGTCCGCCGCCGCCGTTGGGCTGGCGGTGGTGCTCGCGGCCGTCGTCTGCTACTGGGTCGTGCGCGACCAGCTGCTCGGCCAGGTCGACAGCCAGCTCCACGACCAGGCCGGGCTGGCCCTGGCCAGCCAGCTGCGATGCGACAACGGCGGCAGTCTGCCCACGCTCCCGGCCCAGGCCGGGGGTGGCGCCCCGATCTGGCAGGTGGCGAACAGCGCCGGCGAGATCATGTGCGGCAGCGGCCTGCCGTTCGACTCGCGCGTGCAGGCGGTGGCGAGCGGCAACGGCCAGGCGATCTTCGCGACCGTCAACGTCGGCGGCACCGACCTCCGCGAGCTGATCGTGCCGGTCACCGTGCTCGACGGCTTCCAAGAAGTGCAGACGGGGGCCCTGCAGCTGGCTCGCCCGCTCGCGCCGCAGGAGCACGTGCTCGCGGAGCTGCGGCTGATCCTGCTGCTCCTCTGCCTCGGCGGGATCGCGCTGGCCGCAGCACTCGGCCGGCTGGCGGCCAACCGCGTGCTGGCGCCGCTCGCCGAGGTGGCCCAGACGGCCCAGCACATCACCGAGACCGAGGACCTGACCAGCCGCATCAAGGTTCACGCCGACGATGAGGTGGGCCGGCTCGCCGCCCGCTTCAATGCGATGATCGGGCGATTGCAGGGCTCCCGGGCGGCGCTGGACGAGTCGGTGCGGGCCCAGCGCCAGCTCGTCGCCGACGCCTCGCACGAGCTGCGGACGCCGATCACCAGCCTGCGCACCAACATCGAGGTGCTGATGGCGGGCGGCGCGCTCAGCGAGGACGACCGCCAGCGCCTGCTCGCCGACGTCCTCGAGCAGAGCGAGGAGCTGAGCACGCTGATCGGCGACGTGATCGAGCTCGCGCGCGGCGATCTGCCGGTCGCCGGCGCCGAGGACGTGCGCCTGGACCGGGTCGTCGCCGACTGTGTCGCTCGCGCCCAGCGCGACTTCCCCGCTGTCTCGTTCCGGGCCGCGCTCGAGCCAGTGGTCGTCGAGGGCATCCCCGAGCGGCTCGAGCGCGCGGTCAACAACCTGCTCGACAATGCCGCCCACCACTCGCCGCCGGGCGGCGCCGTCGAAGTGATTGTCGATCACGGCGGCGTCACGGTGCGCGACCACGGCTCGGGCGTCGACGAGGCGGACCTGCCCTATGTATTCGACCGCTTCTTCCGCGGCGCCAACTCGCGCGGGCGCCAGGGCAGCGGCCTCGGTCTGGCCATCGTGCGGCAAGCCGCGCTCCAGCACGGCGGCTCGGCGAGCGCGGCGAACGCCCCCGACGGCGGGGCGGTGTTCCAGGTCCACCTGCCCACGAGCGCGCCCGAGTCGCCCGGCGCCGAGCCGGCAGCGAAACGCGCGGCGGCCGCGGCCGGCGAGGACGTCTTCCCCGCGCTGCCGAGCCGCCGATGAACCGGCCGCCGCCGGCCACGGCTACGGCGACCCGAAGCGGCGGAGCCGGCGCAGCGCCGCCGGCTACCGTGGCCGCGGGCCGCTGGGCGGGCGGGCCAGGCGCGTGTGGCGGGCGACCCGGAAGCGCCGCCGTAACCACCAGAAGCAGAGCGCGTAGACGGGGATGATCACCAGCAGGATCAGCAGGCGCTGGTGGGGGACGCCGAACAGCGCGACGACGGCGACCTCGGCGCCGACCGCCGGCGCCGCCGCCAGCAGCGTGGTGTGGGAACGGTAGCCGGAGAAGTGCTCCCGCGCCGTCACCTCGAGCACGCCGAGCGTGCACACGATCACGCCGACGATCAGCGCCGGTCCGCCGTGCCGCACCAGGCCGACGATCAGCCCAACCGCACCGGCGAAGATCGCGATCTCCGACACGGGAAGTCCGCCGAACGGACTCGGAGGCCGTTCGCCGAAGGCCCCGAGCGGGCTCGGCGAGTGGCGCCCGGCGGCCCGCGGCGCCGAGCCGCCCGACGCATCCGGCGCGGACTGGCGCTCCCGGCGCGGGGTGACCGCTCGGGTCCCCTCGCCCGACGCATCCGGCGCGGCCTGGCGCTCCCGGCGCGGGGCGACCGCTCGCGTCGCCGAGCCGTCGGTGCGGCGCTTGCGCGAGCGTCGCTTGGACCTCTGGCCCGCCACAGTCGCGCCAGCATAGTGCCCGGGCCGTGGTCGCCGAGTCCTAACCTGTCCTGAATGCCGCGCCGGGCCGGGCTGCTCCTCCTCACGCTGATCGCGACGCTCGCCGTGCTCCCCGCCGGCGCGCGCGCCGACGGCGATCCGGCCAGCGACGTGCTGCTGGGCGAGAACGTCTTCTACCCCTATACCCCGCCCGTCTCGGCCGCCCTGCAGAGAACCCTCGACGCCCAGACCGCCGCGGCGGCTCGGGCGCGCTTCCCGATCAAAGTGGCGCTGATCGCCTCGCCCGTCGACCTCGGGGTCGTCCCTGACCTCTTCGGCCAGCCGCAGAAGTACGCCGAGTTCCTCGACCAGGAGATCAGCTACCCGACCAAGCAGCCGCTGCTCGTGGTGATGCCGAACGGATATGGGGTGCAGGGCCTGAGCGCGGCCGCCACCGCGACCGCGGCCGCGCTGCCGAAGCCGTCGGGGAAGTCCACCGACGACCTGGCCGCAGCTGCCGCGAAGGCGGTTCCGAAGCTGGCCGACGCCTCCGGTCACCCGCTCGCCGCGGGGCCGTCGGCCGCCGGCGGCACCGGTTCGACGACGCTTGTGATCGTGGTCGCGCTCGGACTCGCCGCATTTCTCACCGCGGCCGCGCTGGTCGTGGTGCGCCGCCGCCGCACCACGACGCGCTGAAGCCAGGCCGCGCCTTCGGTCGCAGCGAGGGCGACGGCCCAGCGTCAGTCCCGGCGCCGGCGCCGGCGGCCGGCCGGGAGCGCGCAGCACTCGCGGCTCGCGCGGGGACGGGTCACGCAGCGACCGCGGCCGCGGCGACCATCGCCGGTGCAACGGGAGCGTCGGCGTCGGGGCCGAGGTAACGCACCGTGAGCGCCCGCTCGCTGACGAGGCCGCTGTCGTCGCGGGAGACAACGAAGGCCCGAGATCCCGGCCGGGAGGACACCACGTCGGCGAGCTCGGCGCCGACGAAGTGAAGGGCGGCGCCGTCGCCGGCGGCGTAGGCGGTCGAGCCGCCCGCGCGCACCACCCGGTGGACGGCCTCGCGACGGGCCGGCTCCTCGTCGTAGTGCACGGCGTTGGTGAACGGCAGCAGCCCCATCGCGTCGACTGCGCGCGGCGGCCCGGCGTGGAAGCCGCTGACGGCGTGCGCGAACCAGCACAGCGACCCGGCCGAGCCGCCGCACATCACCACGCCAGACTGCCACGCCTCCCGCAGGATCGAATCGACGCCGTGCGCGCGCCACGTCCCGAGCAGCGACACGATGCTGCCGCCGCCCACGTAGACCAGGTCCTGCGCGAGCAGGTGGGCGCGGGGATCGCCAACGCCGGTCTCGCGACGGAACAGCGAGAGGTGCGAGGGCTCGCACCGGCAGGCCGAGAACGCCCGGTAGAAGCGGACCACGTAGTGGTCGGCGTCACCGCTGGCGGTGGGAAGGAAGCAGACGCGCGGTCGCGCCACGCCGGTCACCCCCAGCACGTAGTCGTCAAGCAGCGTGTTGCCCCACTCCATCGAGAAGCCGCCGCCGCCGAACGCGACGATCTGCGTCGCTCGCGTGGCCATGGCAGCAAGGTAAACGCTGTCCGCCGACCGGCCATTGGCCCGGTGGCCAGGATTCGGCCTGCCACCTGCGCCCGGCGCGCATGTGGCGCGCGGCCTCAGCCGGCCGCTGCCGCCTCGGGCGGTGTCGAGGCGTCGGCGAACTCCCGAAACAACCCGGTGACCACGAACACGGTCTGCTCGGCGATGTCGACCGTGTTGTCGCCGATTCGCTCCAGGCAGCGGGCCACCAGCACCATGAACATCGCCCACTCGCGAATCTCGAGGTTGTCGCCGACATCCACCGCGCGCCGGAAGATCTCCCGGTTGAGGCGGTTGATCTCGACGTCCTGGCGGACCAGGTCCTGAGCCCGCTCCACGTTGCGGCTGGAAAACGCCTGCTTGGCCTGGCATACCTGCGAGTGGGCGTACTGGCCCATCCGCTCGATCGCGTCGAGGATGTCCTTGTCCTTGGGGGCCTCGTAGCCCGAGAGCGGCACCAGCTTGGCGATGTTCACGCACTGGTCGCCCATCCGCTCGACGCAGCGGATGATGTGCAGGAGCGCGGCCACGGTGCGCAGATCGCCGGCGACCGGCGCCTGGCGAGCCAGCAGCGAAAGCACGCCCTGGTGGACCTCGAGGTAGCGACCGTCGATCCGGTCGTCGTCCGCGACCACCATGCCCGCCAGCTCGACATCCTGATAGCTGACCGACTCGAGCGCGCGGTCGAGCTGCTGGATGACCAGATCGAGGCCGCCGAGCGCCTGCTGCTCGAGCTCCTTGAGGGTCTCGCGGAAGTTGTGTCGGGTTTCCTGCATGCCTCAGCCGAACTTTCCGGTGACGTAGCGCTCGGTGCGCTCGTCCCTCGGATTGGTGAACACGTCGTTGGTCGGCGCGTGCTCGATCAGCTCGCCGTCGAGCATGAACGCGGTGGTGTCGGCCACCCGCGCCGCCTGCTGCATGTTGTGGGTCACGATCGCGATCGTGTACCGCTCCTTGAGCTCGTCGATCAACTCCTCGATCTTCAGCGTGGCGACGGGGTCGAGCGCCGAACAGGGTTCGTCCATGAGGATAACCTCCGGCTCGACGGCGACCGTGCGGGCGATGCAGAGGCGCTGCTGCTGGCCGCCCGAGAGCCCGACACCGGGACCGTTCAGGCGGTCCTTGACCTCATCCCACAGGCCGACCGCCCGGAGCGCGCTGTGCACGCGCTCGCGCAGGTCGTCGCGGCGGGCCCCCGTGAGGCGCAGCCCGGCGGCGACGTTGTCGAAAACCGACATCGTGGGGAACGGATTCGGCTTCTGGAAGACCATGCCGATCAGCCGCCGCACCGAGGTGATATCGACGCCGCGCCCGTACACGTCGAGCTCGTCGAGCATCACGGAGCCTTCCGCGCGGGCGCCGGGGATCTCCTCGTGCATGCGGTTGATGCAGCGGATCACGGTCGACTTCCCCGATCCGGAGGGACCGATCAATGCGGTGACCCGGTTGGGCGGGAAGTCGATGTCGATGCCCTTGATGCTGTGGAAGCTACCGTAGTAGGCGTTCAGGTCCTGGACGCGGACGCCGCGCCCGGCTACGTCGTGGGCGCTGCGCGCCGTGACGTCCGGCGAGATCCCCGTCTGCTCCGAACGGCCCCCGGCTGTGGACATTCCGACCCGTTCCTCGCGCTTGGTTTCCGGCGGGATCATGTCATGCGGCTCCTTCTGGAGAAAGCTCGAGCGATCACGTTGAAGATCAGCACCAGGACCACCAGCGCCAGCGCGGCCCCCCAGGCCCGGTCGATCACCTGAGCTCGAGGTGACTGGATGTCCTGGTAGATCTGGATCGGCAGCGCGTTCATCTGCGCCCCGAGGCTGAAGGTGAGACCGAACGCGCCCGCCGTGGTGAACAGCAGCGGCGCGGTCTCCCCCATTCCGCGAGCCACCGCGAGCAGCGAGCCGGTGAGCAGGCCTGAGCGAGCGGTGGGCAGGACCACCCGGGTGACCACCCGCCAGCGCGGGGCGCCGAGGGCCAGCGCGGCCTCGCGCAGGCTGGCGGGCACGAGCAGCAACACCACCTCGGAGGCGCGGACGACCACCGGCAGCATCAGCAGCGAGAGGGCGATCGAGCCCTTCCATGCGGTAAAGCCGCCGCCCACATGGGCCAGCACCAGCACGATGTAGATGAACAGGCCGAAGACGATCGAGGGCACGCCGGTCATCACGTCGACGAAGTACCGCACGAGGTTGGCGAACGGCGACTGCTTGCCGTACTCGGTCAGGTACAAGGCCACCCCGACCCCGATCGGCACCGCGATCAGCGTGGCCAGAGCGACGATCTCGAGGGTGCCCACCAGAGCGCTGCGGATCCCGCCCGGGTACCCGAGGAAGTTGCCGTTCGGGTCGCTCGTGAAGAACTGCCCGCTCCAGCTCCCGAGCCCCCTGTAGAGCAGGTAGTAGACGACCAGGACCAGTGGCACGAGGGCGATCACCGCGGCCGCGGTCAGCAGCCCACGCATCAGCTTGTCGGTTCGGCGGCGCCGGGCGCTCACCGGGGGCACGGCGCTCGCGGTCATATCTCACCTCCGCTCGCCGCGAGACCAATCCCCGTCCCGCCGGTGCCTCGGGCGCCTCTGGTGCCCCGGGCGACGAAGCCGCGGGCGATGATGTTGACGATCAGCGTGAGCACGAACAGGACGAGGCCGGCGGCGAACAGGGCCGAGGTGTGGATGCCGGTCGCCTCGCCGAATTCGTTGGCGATCACCGCGGCCAGCGTGTAGCCCTGGCTGAACAGGTGCGAGCCGATCACCGGCGCGTTGCCGATCACCAGGACTACGGCGATCGTCTCGCCGAGCGCGCGGCCGAGGCCGAGCATCGCCCCGCCGGTGATGCCGGAGCGCGAGTACGGGAGCACCGCGATGCGGATCATCTCCCAGCGCGTGGCCCCGAGGGCGAGCGCCGCCTCCTTGTGCTCCGCCGGCACGGTCGAGATCACCTCGCGGGCGATGGCCGAGACGATCGGCAGGATCATGATGGCCAGGATCAGCCCGGCGATGAAGTAGTTGTAGAGCGTCGGCGTGCCGCCCCCGACGAACGGGATGAACGAGAACGTCTTGGCGAACCACTTCTCGGCCGGCAGCAGCTTGGGGCACAGCACGAACACGCCCCACAGGCCGTAGACCACCGAGGGGACGGCGGCGAGCAGGTCGACCAGCAGTGCGAACGGGCCCCGGAGCCGCCGCGGGCACAGCTCGTTGATGAACAGCGCGGTGGCCACGGCCACCGGTACGCCGATGATCAACGCGATCGCCGAGGTGATCAGCGTCCCCACCACGAGCGCGGCGCCGTGGTAGATGTTGCGGGAGACGTCCCAATCGTTGCCGAAGACGAAGCTCAGGCCGTACTTCGAGAAGACGTTGCCCGACTGGCCGATCAGGCGGATGAAGAAGTAGGCCAGCAGGATCAGGATCAGCGCGGCCAGGGCGCTGAGGCCCCACTGCATGACCTGGTCGGGAAGGCGCGAGAGCGGCGACCGCTCGAGCGCCGAGCGGCCGCCGCGAACGCCGGTGGCGGATGCCTCCAAGGACTTTTCGCCTAGGAGATCGGGGATCCGTTGCAGGTCATCTTCGCCAGCTGCGCGTTGTTCTTGGCCGTCAGACCGGCCGGCAGCGGCGCGTAGGGCAGCTGGTTGCTGCTCTGACCGAGCGTCTTCTGCCCGTCTCCGAACGCGTAGGTGAGGAACTTCTTCAGCCCGCCCGCCGTCGAGGAGCTCGCCTTGCCGCTCTTGCACGGATCGGCGTAGACGTCGATGAACGTCTGGGAGACGATCGGGTAGGCCGACGCGCCGGGGGCGTTGATGGTCGAGATGCCGAGATCGGCCGGGACCTTGATCCCAGTCGCCGCCGCCGAGGTGTTCGTGATCGTCGGCTCGATGTATTGCCCGGAGGAGTTCTTGACCGCGGCATAGGTGAAGCCGTTCTCGAGCGCGTAGGCCTGCTCGACGTAGCCGATCGCGCCCTGCGTCTGCTTGACCGCGGCGGCGACGCCCGAATTGCCCTTGGCGCCGGTTCCGACCGGCCACTTCACGTCCTTGCCCACGCCCACCGAGGACTTCCAGGCCGGATCGGCATCCGAGAGGAAGGTTGTGAACCCCTGGGTGGTCCCCGACGAATCAGAGCGGTGCACGACCGTGATTGAGCTGCTGGGCAGACTCATGCCGGAATTCAGCGCCTTGATGGCCGGATCGCTCCAGGTCTTGATCTTGCCCGTGAAGATGTCGGCGATCGTGGTGCCGTCCAGCTTCAGGCCGCTCTTCACGCCCGAGAGGTTGTACGACACGGTGATGGCGCCGAAGGCGACCGGGAATTGCAGGACCGGGCCCTTCATCTTGGCCTTGTCGGCCGGCTTCAGCGCCGGGTCGCTGCCGGCGAAGTCGACCGTTGCCCCGGCCAGCTGCGTCTGCCCGGCTCCCGAGCCGACGGGGTTGTAGTTGACGGTCAGCCCCTGGCCCTTCAGCACCGAGCCCCACTGCTGGTAGATCGGAGCGGCCAGGGTCGAACCGGCGCCGTTGAGTGTGCCACCGCCTCCTCCGCTGCCGCTGCCCGAACTGCTGGCGGATGCGGGCGTGGCCGAGGCGGAGCCCGCACTCGACGACGATTTCGACGAGCTGCTGCTCGAGCCGCACGCGGCGAGCGCGACCGAGGCCGCCAATGCGAGCCCGAGTGCGCCGAAAGGACCTGGTTTCAAAGTCATCTCCTTGAGTTGGTTTTCGTCAGAGTTTGCGAAGCCGCGGGCGCCCGGGTGTTATCCGGTTGTGAAACCCGCGTTGGCGACCCGCTCGTCCTGCTCCTCGGCGCTCAGGCGGTAGCCGAAGCCGAAGTGGGTGTGGATGAACCGCCACCGCGGCAGCGCCACCTCCAGCTTGACCCGGAGCTTGCGCACGTAGACGTCGACCGAACGGTCACCGCGCCGCATCTCCCGCCCCCACACGAGGCGGAAGAGCTCCTCGCGCGACATGATGCGGTCCTCTCTGCGCGCCAGCTCGGTCAGCAGGCGCAGCTCGCGGATCGAGAGCATCAGGGCTCGCCCGCGGACGCGGACGAGGTGCTCGTCGGGGAGGATCTCGAGCGGCCCGACCGCGATCAGCTCGCGACCGGATTGGGCGGTGGCAGCCATGTCCTCAGATGCTGCGGGCCGCCGGCGGCGGACGCGTTACGCGGTCGTGACGGAGATGTGAATAGGTGGTTACCCGGACGGTGCGACGGCCGCCTCGGACGCGGCGTCGGGGGCGTCGGCGGCGCCGGCGCCCGAGAGCGCGGCATCGGGGACGGCGGCCGCGGCCTCGGGGACGGCGGCCGCGCTCTCGTAGTCCGGCGCGGCCTCGTGCGTCGGCGCAAGGCGATAGCCCACGCCGAAGTGCGTGTGGATGTAGGTCCACCCCGGCGAGGCGGCATTCAGCTTCTGGCGGAGCTTGCGCACGAACACGTCGACGGATCGATCGCCGTGGGCCATGGCGTAGCCCCATACGCGCTCGTAGATCTCCTCGCGACGCAGGACGCGGTCGGACTGCGAGAGCAGCTGGAGGATCTCGAACTCCCGCGCGGTCAGCTCGAGGCTCGTCTCCCCGGCGTAGGCCTGATAGCGGTCCGGGCGGATCGTGATCTCGCCCACCGTGGCGGCGGCGTCGAGCTCGGGCATCTCGTTGCGGCGGTGGCGCCGGACGGCGGCCTCGATCACGCAGATCAGCTCCTCGGGATGGCAGGGCTTGGTCATCCACGCGTCGGCACCCAGCCGCAGCCCTCGCACCCGCTGGGCCACCGAGGAGGGCGCGGTGCAGACGATCACGGCAAGCCCGGGGAGCCGCCCGCAGACGCGCTCCATGTACTCCCAGCTAGCCGACCCCAGCACCGTCAGATCGATCACCAGCGCGTTCAGGCGCATCGAGACGAGGACGTCCGCCGTGACGGGGCTCGAGAGCACGCGGTGGTCCCATCCCAGCGACTCGATGCGATTGGAAAGGACCTGCAGAAAGCCCGGGTCGCGGTCGATGACCGCCAGTCGTAGCCGGTTCTGAGAGCGCTGCGGACCAGCGCTGGCCGCATGCGCCCCACTCGCATCGGGCGACATGGGCCGCACTGTAGAACAACTAGGCATCTTTGCCTGTCGCGGTCCCCGGCGGATAACAGGATATTTACACGGAAAGAGCGAATATCAAGGGCCTGCAACACGCTTGCTCAATCTCGGCCCGGCCCGTCGGCTCGCCGGGGGATCGGCGTCGGTATCTTTCAGATGGTCCGGGGCGCTGAGACCCGGAATTTGATTAACGATGGCCTCTCGAACAAAGCAGAAGGAGCAGGCGCGAGCCCGGCGTCTGGCCGAAGAGCAAGCCCAAGCCGAGAAGGCGCGGCGTGACCGCCGGCTGAGGATGCTCGGGGGCGTCGTCTTGATCGCCGCGGCGATCGTGGCGGTGGCGATCGCCGTCTCTTCGAGCGGCGGGGGCAGCAAGACCGCAAAGCCGAACAGCTCGCAGGCCAAGAGCTCTCAGACGACGGTCGACACGCTGCTGGCCGGGATTCCACAGTCGGGCATGACGCTGGGCTCTCCGTCGGCCAAGGTGACAGTTACCGAGTTCGGTGACCTCGAGTGCCCGATCTGCCAGGAGTTCGCGCTGAGCGCCGAGAACCAGATCATCCAGAGCGACGTCCGCAGCGGCAAGGTGAAGCTCGTCTACCGCTCGCTCCAGACGGCGTCATCCGAATCGCCGATCCCGAACGTGTTCTCCACCCAGCAGAAGGCCGCCTACTCCGCCGGTCTGCAGCACAGGGGCTGGTACTACGTCGAGCTCTTCTACCACGAGCAGGGCCAGGAGGGGACCGGCTACGTGACCGAGAGCTACCTGAGCGGCCTGGCCCAGCAGATCCCCGGGCTCAACTACCAGGAGTGGCAGCTCGATCGCAACTCCCCAACGGTCACCGCGCAGCTGACCGCGGACACCCAGGCCGCCCAGGCGAAGAACTTCACCGGCACGCCGTCGGTGGTCGTCAAGGGGCCAAGGGGCGAGCAGGACTTCACCAACCTCGAGGACTTCGGCACCTACCAGTCGGCGATCAATTCGGTCTCGTGAGCACATGGGCGCGCACGCCGGAGCTCGCGACCGACGGGTTGACTGCGGCCGACGCCAACGGCAGCGCTCCCGCGAGGCGGCCGTCGCGCTACCGCGCGCTGCTTAACGACAAGCTCCGCCTGGCGATGGTCGTCATCGCGATCCTGGCCATC
>JAFAXX010000069.1 GCA_019240655.1 Solirubrobacterales bacterium | reverse complement strand
GCGCGAAGTTGCGATCAGAGAACAGCGCGGCCACGGCGAAGAGTGGGTAGAGACCGCGACGGAGCGAGCTGCAGCGGCCACTCAGGCTTGTTCAGTCGCCCGTACTCACGCGGTTGAGGCGTTGGAGCGGGCTAGCGAGGCGCACGCTGCGTCGGCGCTCGCGCATGAGCCCGCGGCGGCGCTCGCGGAAAGCCTGGCCGACGTCGCTTCCCAAGCGCGCCACCTCCGCGCCGTGGCCGGGGCGCGCGAGGCGGCCGAGCTCGACCGTACTGCAGCCGACGAAGCGAGGCGTCGGGATCGATAATCCCGCAACAGCGACCGAAACAGCGCCTCGGGATACAAGCCTGTTGGAGGGGCCTCCGATTCGCCGCCTTGATCGCCCAGCGCCACTAGGCTTGCTCCTGTGTCCAAGCAACGGCAGGAGAACGCAAAGGCGCGGGCTACGGCCGCGCGCGATCGCGAGCTGAACGCACGGGAGCGTGCCCGCCTGAACGAGGAACGTGGGGACCACGAACTCGCGCGCCTCCACCACCACGCAGCCGAACTTCAAGCCGATGCTGCGTCAGATGCCGAGACCCTAATCGAGCTCGACCGGCAAATCGAGGGCGATCAGCTCGGCGACAACTGAGCCAGCGGCCTCCCCTTTCATCTGTCGTCGCGGGGGATTTCTCGGCCGGACGACCGTGTCGCCGTCCGTCCCATCCGCGGACTCGCCGACTAACATCCGCCTCAGACCCCCTTTCATGCCGCGACAGGCATCTCGCGGATCGCACCAGCGCACCTGCGTTGCGCGGGATCCGCGCATCTCGGCGCGGCTGGGCCGGCCGGCACGCACCGAGCCGAGTTCGGAGACGCGCCTGCCACGCAAGGCGTGACCGCGGGCGTCGACGGGGCGAGGTCTGAGTCGGTACTAAGGCAGGTGTCTGCCTAGCCGATCTTCGATGCGGAGGGCCCTTCGGCCGCTGCAGGTCGTTGCGTCGGCCAGGCTGGGTTGCCAATCGACGGCCGGCACGAGATTCTTGCTGGGTGATCGACCAGGACATGCGGCAGATGGTTGTCGAGCAGCGGCTGGGCTACGTGGCATCGGTGTGCTCTGACGGCACCGCGAACCTATCGCCTCAGGGGACCGTGGCGGTGTGGGACGACCGGCACCTGGTGTTCGCTCACATCCACTCGCATCAGACGGTGGCCAATATCGAAGCTGGACACGTGGTGGTGGAGGTCAACGTCGTCGATCCAATCCGTCGTAATGGGTATCGCTTCAAGGGGCCGGCCGAGGTGCACCGCGAGGGTGATCTCTACGACGCCGGCGCGGAGTTCTTTCAGCGCCGCAGCGGACTGGACCGGCGTCGGATCCGGGCGATCGTGCTCATCCGCGTCGAGCGTGCCGCCGCGGTGCTCTCCCCGTCATATGACGACGGCTCTAGCGAAGCTGACATCGAACAACGCTTCCTCGCTCTCTACGGCCTGCGGCGCGCCGAACCTCAGGCTGGTGGCGAGGACGGTGGGGCTGACGCGTCAGCTACGGGCGCACTGGACGCTGATCACACCGGGCTCGGCATCGCCGTGCCTGTACGTGGGCTGTTTGAGACGCATTTGACGGTAACCGACCTAGAGCGTTCGATGACCTTCTATCGCGAGGTGGTAGGGCTCCAGGTCGCGCTGGAGGTACCGGAGCGCGGCGCGGCGTTTCACTGGATCGGTCGGCCTGGACAAGCCATGCTCGGGCTGTGGTCGATCGGTTCCGCGCCGGTTGGTATGCAGCTACATATCGCGTTCGAGATGTCGCTCCCCGACGTCCTCGCCGCTCCTGAGCAGCTGGCCGCGCAAGGCATCCAGCCGCTTTCGTTCTTCGCCGAGCCGGCCGACGAGCCGAGTGTGATCGGCTGGATGCCAGCGGCCGCGGTGTACTTCCGCGACCCAGACGGCCACCTAATCGAGTACCTCGCCATGCTGGAGGGTCCAGCTCGACCCGAATTGGGCATCGTCCCTTGGTCACGGCGAGCCGGATGAGCCGATCCGCGCCAGACGAAAGCGGGAGCCACGACCGCCGAGGCGCAAGACCTCCTGTTCGGCCAGACTCGCGACTCCCGTAGTCGACGACCGGCGACAGCTGCCGCGGGATCAGCGGGCGGACTTGCTTTCCCGACTTTGCATGGCGGGCGGGGCACCTGGGATGCGCCTCGCTTTGTGCCCTCAGCAGGGCGCGCACGCACGCGAGTGGACGCCTCGGGCCGCCCTCCCTATCGCCACATCCATGCATCTCGCCACCCACGGTGCGCCCGTCGCCGTGACGGCCAACTCCGACACCCGACTTACGATGAATGCAGGGCCCGCGGCTCTCTGCCCCGCAAACTCGGAAGCGGGGGCCGCTCGGTCCGGGCGTTGCACCTCGCAACGCGCGGGATCCATAACTCGGCGGCCGGCTCGGGCGCCGCGGCGCTCGGCGGGGCGGTGAGGGCCCCGCGGCCCGCGCGAGGCAGGGCGGGGGACCCTCTTCCCTGTTATCACCATGGACAGGGAAATGACGTGTCTGCCTGCTGTCGGCGGAGCCCAGGTGCGTCGCGTCGGCCAGCAGTTGTGGAAGTCCCGGACCTCGCGGCGGGCTCGAGAGTGGCGAGAGCAGGAACGCGGTTCCCGTGTGCCTCAGGCCCGCACACGTTCTGGCACGGGTGCGGAGCTCAGAACAGAATGGCGGGTGTCTTTTCAATCTGCAGTGGGCGAGGTCTCGCCAGCCTGGGCTTCGGGGCCGTCTCGCCGGTTCGTTCCGAGCCCTCGCGCCACTTGCCGCGCGACAGGAGTGCGCCGGGCTGCTCTCCGCAGTCTACCTCACCGGCTGCTCGCTTTCGCCGTGCCTGCGGTAGTCGCCGATTCGGCGGCGGCGCAGTATGGACTGCGGGGCATCACCTGGGGCTACCCTATCGCCGTGGTTCTGCTCAGCGTCATCGCGGCCGCGCTCACGGCACGATCGACCGCCGATTCGCATCGACTCATGGGCGCCGCACCCCGCCCGCGATGAACTCCACCTCCGGCGCTCGCGTCGCCCTCATCACCGGTGCGGGCGGGGGCATCGGCGCCGCGACCGCCCGCGCGCTCGCGCAACGGGGCATGCGATTGGTCCTCACGGACAGCGACGAGGACCGAGCCGCTGCGGTGGCTGAGGCGCACGATAGGGACGCCGTCGCCGTGCGACACGACGTGCGGGACGAGAACGGATGGCAATCGGTGGTCGAGCTCGCCCAGCGCCGGTTCGGCCGCCTTGACGTGCTCGTCAACAACGCCGGCGTGTTCCTCGCCGCCCCGATGCGCGAGACCACGCCGGAAGCGTTTCGGCGCGTGCTCGACATCAACACCACCGGCGTGTTCCTCGGTATGCGCGCCGCCGCGCCGATGCTCGAGCACAGCGGCGGACTGATCATCAACGTCAGCTCCGTCGCCGGCCTCGCCGGCACGTCGCATCTCGCCGCGTACAGCGCGAGCAAGTGGGCGGTGCGCGGGCTCAGCCGCGTCGCCGCCCGCGAGCTCGCGCCTCACGGGATCCGCGTGATCACGGTGCTCCCCGGCCAGATCGACACCGAGATGAACGCTCGCCAGCGGTCCGCCACACCGGCCTGGATCGACGCGATCATTCGCGCCACGCCGATGCGTCGCCTCGGCTCGCCTGACGAGATCGCCGAGACGATCGCGCTGCTTGCGAGCGGTGCAAGCACTTACATGACCGGCGCCGAAATCACCATCGACGGCGGACTGACTGCCTGAGTCATTGAGAAGCGACACGATGCACCAACAGATCGGACCCTCACCCCGTCACCGCGGGCTGGTGCGTACCCGCCGACACATCGGCTGCCGGCCACGTTTCCGTCGTCCGACGCACTTGCGTTCGGTAAGCGACCGAACCTCGGTCGCGGACCGCCCCGGCGGCAGGCGCGATGCGTCCGCCGCGGGACGTCGCCTGCCCGTGAGGCCGCGACTGATGGGCGACATCGCTTCTCTCTGCTCTTTGCCGTTGTCGTCCCGTCGGTTATTCAGACTTGACGCCTTCCGGCACGGCCGGTACAACTATTGAACCGGTTAGTTAACTGAACTACTTATGAATGGCCGAATTCGTCGCCCGACCGGCTCCTTCGACCCGCGACCTCGATCAGTCCGCCGAGGATCTCTCGGCGCTGGCCCGCGAGCTCGCGCCCGCCATCGAGGCGGAGCGGCGCCTCCCGGACGACCTCGTCGTGCGCCTGCGCGCATCGGGGCTCCTCCGGGCCGGCGCTCCCGCGACGGTGGCGGCTGCGCAGGCGCCCCCGGCCGTGACGCTGCGCTGCGCGGAGACCGTGGCCCGGGGTGACGCCTCGGCGGGATGGTGCGTTTCGATCGGCGCGACGAGCAGCCTGCTCGGCGGCTGGCTTGCACCCGACGGCCTGAAGGAGGTCTTCGGCGACCCCGCCGGCGTCGCGGCCGGCGTGTGGGCACCGCGGGGAGCCGCCCGGCGTGTCGATGGCGGGTACAGAGTGTCCGGGCGCTGGGCGTTTTGCAGCGGGATTCTCCACTCCGACCACCTGTTCGGCGGCTGTGTCGTCGCCGGCGAGGGTCCAGACAGCGGTACCCCGCGGATCCTGGCGCTTTCGGTCACCGAACTCGAGATCATGGACACGTGGCAGACGAGCGGCCTGCGCGGCACGGGCAGCCACGACGCCGTCGCCAATGACGTATTCGTGCCCGAGCACCGCAGCCTTTGGTTGCTGGACGCGCCCGCGTCTGACGCAGCGCTGTACCGGTTCCCGATCTTCGCCTTCTTCGCGCTGTCGATCGCCGCGGCGGCGCTCGGCAACGCCCGTGGGGCGATCGAGGATCTCCGGACGCTGGCCGTTGGCAAGGTCGGGCTCGGGTCGAGGCGCACCGTGGCCGAGAAGCCCGGGACGTGGTCGGCGGTGGCCCAGGCAGAGGCGTCGCTGCGCGCGGCGCGCGCGTTCTACTACGAGGCGATCGGCGACGCGTGGGAAAGCGCGCGGTCGGGCGAGGCGGTCTCGGTCGAGCAGCGCACCGGGCTTCGGCTGGCCGCGACGCACGCGGTCCGGACCGCGGCGGATGTCGCCCGCGGAATGTATGACCTCGGGGGCGGCTCGGCCATCTACGAGGACTCGCCGCTCCAGCGCCGGTTCCGAGATGCCCATACGGCGACCGCGCATTTCCAGGTCAATGCCGCGACCTGGGAGCTGACCGGGCGCGTGCTGCTGGGACAGCCCACCGAGACGGCGATGCTGTGAGCCGCGGGCTCGGCCTCGCAATCCCGTTCTGGCTCGACCGCCCCGACGAGGAGGCGGTGGAGATCGCCCAGACCGCGGACCGAGTCGGCATCGAGACGGTGTGGGTGGGCGAGATGGCCAGCTTCGACGCGTTCGCCCTGGCCACGGCGATCGGGCTCGGGACCGGGCGCATCCGGATCAAGGTAGGGCCGCTGGCCTCCGGCGTGCGCAGCCCGGTCGCGATCGCGCTCGGTGCCTCCTCGGTGGCGACGCTCGTCGGCCGGCCCGTCGACCTCGCCCTCGGCGCCTCGAGCCCGGCGATAGTGAGCGGCTGGCACGGGCGGCCGTGGAGCGGCCTCGCCGGCCAAATGCGGGACAGCGTCACGGCCCTCCGTTCGCTGCTCGACGGCGAGCGCGCGAACTCCCACGGCTTCAGGCTCCGGCGCCCGCAGCCGCGCGCCTCGATCACCGTAGCGGCGTTCGGGCCCGCCATGACGCGGGTGGCGGCGCGTCACGCCGACGAGGTCGTGCTCAACCTCGTCACCCCGGAGCACGTGGCCGCCGTCCGGCGGGCGATCGCGGCCGAGGCGAGGGCCGCGGGGCGCGAAGCCCCCCAGCTGGCAGTCTGGGTACCCGCTGCCCTCGATCCGGGTCCCCAAGCGCTCGCCCAGCTGGCCGGCCAGCTCGCGGCCTATCTGGCGGCGCCCGGGTACGCCGAGCTGTTCGCCGCCCTCGGGTTCGGAGAGCTCGTGGACCGCGCCCGCGCCGGAGCCGCGCGCGCCGAGCTCGGGACCTCCGTCCCCATCGAGCTGCTGGCCCAGATCGGCGCGCTGGGGAGCGCGGGGGAGATCGCCGCGCGGGTCGCGGCGTACCACGAGGCGGGCGCCGATCACGTCGCCGTGGTCCCGAGCACGGCCGAGGATCCCGCGGGTCAGCGCGTGCTCGAGTCGCTCAGCACGCAGCCGGCGGTCCGGACATGAACCGCACGCGGCGTCCCGTCGATCGGCTCGGCCATCGCTTCGCCGGCGACTCGGTGAGCCGGACGCTCGCGCTGATCGGCGACCATTGGACGCTGATGATCCTGCGCGAGGAGCTGTTCGGCGTGCGCCGCTACGGGCAGCTCGCACGCAACCTAGGGATCCCCCGCCCCACCCTCTCGCACCGCCTGCGCACGATGGTCGAGTCCGGGCTGCTCGAGCGCGTCCTGTACGCGAGTGAGCCCGACCGCTACGAGTACCGCCTCACGGAGGCCGGCCGCGAGCTGTTCGGCGCCGCCGTCATGCTGATGCGCTGGGGCGACCAGTATCTGGCCGGCCCCGACGGACCGCCGGTCGTGCTGCGCCACCACGACTGCGGCGAGATCGCCGAGCCCGCCCTGGTGTGCGCGAGATGCAGCGCACCGATCACCCCGCGCAACGTCACCCCCGAACCCGGACCAGGATTCCGCCAGCCATGACCCGCACCAACCAGCAGTTCCGTCTCGCCAGCCGCCCCACCGGTCTGCCGACGCGGGAGACGTGGGAGCTCACCGAGGAGCCCGTCCCCGATCCGGCCGAGGGCGAGATCGTGGTCGAGGTGCTGTACACCTCGCTGGACCCCGCAATGCGCGCGTGGCTCAACGAGGGCGAGTCCTACGTGCCGCCGGTCGCAGTCGGCGAGGTGATGCGAGCGCTCGGCGTCGGCCGGGTGATCGCCGCGCGTCACCAGCGGGTGGCCGAGGGCGATCACGTGAGCGGCCTGTTCGGGATCCAGCGCTACGCGGTGGTGGCCGGCGACACCGTGCAGCCCGTGGATCCCGAGGTCGCCCCGCTCCCCGCCTACCTCAACGCCCTCGGAATCCCGGGCATGACCGCGTATTTCGGCCTGCTCGAGATCGGGCAGCCGCAAGAGGGACAGACCGTCGTCGTCTCCGCTGCGGCCGGCGCGGTCGGCTCACTGGCCGGCCAGATCGCCAAGATCAAGGGATGCCGGGCCATCGGCATCGCCGGCGGCCCCGAGAAATGCCGCATCGTCACCGAGGAGTATGGGTTCGACGCGGCCATCGATTACCGGAGCGCCAACGTCAGGCGCGAGCTGCGCGAGCGCTGCCCCGGCGGCATCGACGTGTACTTCGACAACGTCGGCGGCGACGTCCTCGAAGCCGCCCTGAGCAATCTGGCCCGAGGCGCGCGTGTCGTGCTCTGCGGCGCGATCTCGCAGTACAACGAGGGCGCGATGCGAGGCCCGCGCAACTACATGGCGCTCCTGATCAAGCGCGCGCGCATGGAGGGCTTCGTGGTGTTCGACTTCGCCCGGCGCTACGACGAGGCGGGCAAGGAGATCGCGCGCTGGCTCGGCGAGGGCAGGCTCCGCTCACGAGAGCACGTCGTCGACGGGATCGAGACATTTCCCGAGTCGCTGCTGATGCTCTACAACGGGGAGAACATGGGCAAGCTCGTGCTCAGGGTCGGCACATGACTGGCCTCGCGCCCGCGCCGCGCGCAGTCGACCTGCCGCTGCACGGCGAGCTTCGCTACGGCCTCGAGCTGGCCCGGCTCGCCGCCGATCCGGCCTTCGTGCGCCCGCGGCGACAGGCCAGTGCCCCGCCCGTGCTGCTGATCCCCGGCTTCATGACCGGCGACCAGTCGCTCGGCGCGCTCCGGGGGTGGCTGCGCCGCCGCGGGTCGCTGACCGCTTCCGCGGGCCTGTGGCCGAACATAGACTGCGGCGAGCGCACAGTCGGCGCGATCGAGGAGCGGCTGCACGGGCTGGCCGCCCGCGCGCGCCGTCCCATCGTCCTCATCGGCCAGAGCCGCGGGGGTGAGCTGGGGCGGGTGCTCGCCGCGCGCAATCCGGACACGGTCGGCAGCCTCGTGACGCTGGGCTCACCGGTGCTCGACCCGCTGAGCGTGGGCGCGGAGACGCTCAGGGCGGTCAGGTCGATCGCCCGCCTGGACGACCTCGGTCTCCCCAGCATGTTCTCGAGCCGGTGCGGGCAGGGCGAGTGCTGCGCCGCCTACCGCGAGGACCTCGCGGCCCCGCTGCCGCCCACGATCAACGCGGTCGCGATCTACTCGCGCAGCGACGGCATCGTGTCCTGGGAGGCCTGCCTCGATCCGGGCGCCAGGCACGTGGAGGTGAAGTCGAGCCACACCGGGATGTCGGTCAACCGCGACGTCTACCGGGTGCTGGCGGACATCCTCGAGGAGGAGCGGCGATGGAGTGGATGAGCCCGATGGACGCCTCGTTCCTGCACATCGAGGGGCCCAACAACCCCATGCACATCGGCGGCGTGAGCATCTTCGAGGGCCCGGCGCCCCCGTTCGAGCGTCTGGAGGAGATGGTCGCCGCAAAGCTCGACGCGGTGCCCCGCTACCGCCAGAAAGTGCGCTTCGTGCCCTTCAGCATCGCGCGTCCGGCCTGGGTCGAGGACCCCTTCTTCAACCTCGGCTACCACCTGCGCCACAGCGCGCTGCCCGCCCCGGGAACGGAGGAGATCCTCCGCCGCACGGCGGCGCGCGTCTTCGCCCAGCACCTCGACCGCCGAAAGCCCCTGTGGGAGATGTGGATGCTCGAGGGTCTGAACGACAGCCGGTGGGCGCTCGTGTCGAAGGTCCATCACTGCATGGTCGACGGCGTGTCGGCCACCGACCTGATGACGGTCATGTTCGACGAGCGGCCCGCGCCGGCGTCCGAGCAGCCCTGGCAACCGGTCCCAGAGCCGAGCTCCGCCCAGCTTCTCTTGAGCTCACTGCGCCACCAGGCCCTGAACCCCTCGGAGTATGTCCGGGGCGCGCGCGCCGTCGCCCGGCGGCCACGAGCCGCGGTCGGGCAGGCGGGCGATCTCCTGCGCGGGATGAGCTCGTCGCTTGGCCTCCTCCGCCCGCTCGAGCGCTCCTCGCTCACCGGACCGGTCGGCCCCCACCGCACGTGGAGCACCCTTCGCGTGGACCTGGACCGCGTGAAGGCGGTGCGGGCCGCCCTCGGCGGCACAGTCAACGACGTGGTGCTGACGCTCGCCTCAGCCGGCCTGCGGCAGCTGCTGGCCTCACGCCGCGAGGAAGTCGAGGGCCGGACCGTCAGGGCGCTCGTCCCCGTGTCGGTCCGCCGCCCTGGCGAGCGGGGCGTCTACAACAACCGCGTCTCGGCGATGTTCGCGGAGCTCCCGGTCGGGATCGCCGACCCGGTGGCCGCGCTCAGCGCGATCCGCACCCAGATGGACGCCCTCAAGCAGTCAAAGCAGGCGGTCGCGGGTGACGTGCTCACCTCGCTGTCGGGCTTCGCGCCGCCACTGCTGCTGGCCCTCGGGGGGCGGCTGGCGGCGCGGTCGCCAAGCCTCGGCGTACAGGCCGGCGTGACCAACGTGCCGGGACCTCAGCAGGCGCTGCAGACCCTCGGGCGCACGCTTCTTGAGTCCTATCCGTTCGTCCCGGTCATCGGGAACGTACGCATCTCGATCGCCATCTTCTCCTACAACGGCGACCTGTACTTCGGAGTCACGGGCGACTACGACAGCTCCAACGACATAGGCATCCTGACCTCCGGCGTCGAGGTGGCGATTCGCGAGCTGGTCGAGCGGAGCGGCGGCCGCCCCACCGCCGACGGCGCGCCCGCGCCCTCTCAGCATCGATCTCTCGGCCGGTGAAGCCGAGCTTGTGATCGGCGGGTGGTTCAGACGGCGCAGCCCCGTGCGCGGGGGCCATTGCAGGTCGGCGCCCGCCTCACGATCGAAGCCCCGTAACTCACCGGCCCGCGCGTCTCGTCGCCCGGTCGAGCTGCTCGTCCTCGATCCCGACGCCGCCGAAGACCTGCAATTTTCGTCGGAGCAGGGGCGGGTCAGCCTGACATTGGCCTCGTTCGGCGCCCTGCTTCGTGCTCGGAGCAGGGCCGCAGCGGGCTGCGAACGACAACGGCGAAGAACCTGCCATTCGCCGTGGCTGTCGGGCAAAGTTGTGACGTCCGGCGGGTTTAAGACCATGCCTTCATGCCGCAGAACTTCATTGCTTGCGACCGGGGGCAGACGATGTTGTTGCCGCCGGATCTGACGGACTGGGTGCCTGACGATCACGTGGTGTGGTCG
>JAFAXX010000005.1 GCA_019240655.1 Solirubrobacterales bacterium | reverse complement strand
CCCCGGGTCGGCGCAGCGCCACGCCGCCTCGGCGATCTCCCGCATCAGCTCCCGGGCCGGGATCGGATCGCCGATCGGCTCACCGGTGGTGCGGGCGATCAGACGCCACTCCTCGTCGTTCTCGACCGCCCGCATGAACTCGTCGGTCACGCGCACCGAGTTGTTGGCGTTCTGGTACTGGATCGAGAAGAACCCCTCGCCGTCAATCGACATGTCGAACCCGGCGTCACGCAGCGCCGCGGCCTTGGCTTCCTCCTTGGCCTTGCACTGGATGAACTCGCGCACGTCAGGGTGGTCGATGTCGAGCACGACCATCTTGGCCGCCCTGCGGGTGCCGCCGCCCGACTTGATCGAGCCCGCCCACGCATCCGCGCCGCGCATGAACGACACCGGCCCGGACGCCGTCCCGCCGCGGCTGAGCGGCTCCATCGAGCCCCGGATCTTCGAGAGGTTGATTCCCGATCCCGAGCCGCCGCGGAAGATGATCCCCTCCTTGGTGTTCCACTCGAGGATCGACTCCATGTTGTCCTCGACCGAGAGGATGAAGCAGGCGCTGGCCTGCATCTTCGGGTCGCCGACCGGATGCCAGCCGACGTTGAACCACACCGGCGAGTTGAACGCTGCCTTCTGGTGCAGCAGGATGTGGATCAGCTCCGCCTCGAAGGTGTTGCTGTCCTCGTCGGTCGCGAAGTACCCGCGATCGCGGCCCCAGGCCGCAATCGTGCCGGCGACGCGCCCGACCATCTCCTTCACCGAGCGCTCCCGCTCGGCCGAATTCAGCCGGCCGCGGAAGTACTTCTGGGCAACGATGTTGGTGGCGTTCTGCGACCAGGTCTTCGGGAACTCGACGTCGCGCTGCTCGAACGAGACCTTGTCCCCGTGGCCGATGCGCGCATCCCGCAGCTCCCACTCGACCGAGTCGAACGGATTCTCGCCGGCGACGGTGAAATACCGCCGGATCGAGAGGCCCTCGCCGGCCAGCGCGCTGGCGCTCGAATGAGTGTGCGGGGTGTGCTCCATACGACGTGGCTCCTCTCGCTGTCCGCTGATTCCGGTGCCCTGCCTCGGCTGCCGAGTCGACCGAGTGGGCGATGAATCGTGACGGGGGCCCCGGACGGAAAACCCGGGGGCTCATGCGAGGCTCGCGACGATTGATTTTAGCTTGGCCGCGCGGCCGACCGTATTCCCGAGGATCAATAAACCCGCGCTAACCGCCGACTTTTCCGCTCGCCGCCAACCCGCCGCACGGCCGCGTGTAATGTGCCGCTCCGCGATGCCCTCACCGCTGCCCGGACCGCCGCGATGAAGCTCCTGGTCACTGGGGGCGCCGGCTACATAGGCTCGATCGTGGCCGGACGGCTCGCCGCGGGCGGCCACGAAGTGGTCGTCCTCGACAACCTCCGGCAGGGACACCGCCAGGCCGTCCCGGCCGGCGCGAAGCTGGTGGTGGCCGATCTACTCGACCCCGACGCCGTCGGCGCCGCGCTGGCGCAGGGCTTCGACGCGGTGCTGCACTTCGCCGCCCTGGCGCTGGTCGGCGAGTCGGCCACCAATCCCGAGCGCTACTACCGGACCAACATCGGCGGCACGCTGAACCTGCTCGAGGCGATGCGGGCCGCAGAGGTGCGGCGGCTCGTGTTCTCCTCCACGTGCGCGGTGTACGGGGAGCCGGATGAGGTGCCGATGCCGGAGTCGACCCCGACTCGGCCCACGAGCGCCTACGGGCGCACGAAGCTCGCCGTCGACTGGATGATCGGAGACTTTTGCCGGGCGCACGGCCTCGGCGCGGTCAGCCTGCGGTACTTCAACGTCGCCGGGGCGAGCGGCGGGCTCGGTGAGGACCACGATCCAGAAACGCATCTGATCCCGAACATCCTGCGCGCGGCGCTCGGCGCCAACCCGTTCGTTCAGATCTTCGGGACCGACTACCCCACGCGGGACGGCACGGCGATCCGCGACTACATCCACATCGAGGACCTCTCCGACGCGCACGTTCTCGCGCTCCAAGCGGTGCGCGAGAACGAGCATCAGATCTACAACCTCGGCAACGGCAACGGCTTCTCGGTCCGGGAAGTCGTCTCCGCGACCCACGAGGTCACCGGCGTAGAGGTCAAGACGCGCGAGGCGCCGCGACGCCCCGGTGATCCTCCCGAGCTCGTCGCCGCGAGCGCGCTGATCCGCCGCGAGCTCGGCTGGGAGCCGCGCAAGCCCGGGTTGGAGGAGATGGTCGCCGACGCCTGGGCCTTCGCCCAGGAGCACCCGAACGGCTATTCAGAGTAGATCGGCGATCTCCTCGAGGGCCGCCGCCAGCACCGTGTGAAACGGGCGTGAGGCATCGATCCGGCGAACCCGCCTGGGGTCTCGCCGCCAGAGCTCGAGGTAGGCGGCGGCGACCACGGAGAAGAATTCATCCCGCTCGCGCTCCAGGCGGTCACGCGTCGGGTCGCGGTGCCGCGCGCGGGAACGGCCGACCCTAACGTCCACGTCGAGGAGCAGCGTGCGGTCGGGGACCAGCCCGTGCGTGCCGAACTCGTTGATCGCGCGCACGGCCTCCACGCCCAGGCCGCGCGCGGCGCCCTGATAGGCGAGCGATGAGTCGACGAAGCGATCGAGCAGCACCACAGCGCGCGCGCGCAGCAGGGGGTCGACGGCCTCCTCGACCAGCTGTGCGCGGGCCGCGGCGTAAAGGAGCGCCTCGGCCCGCGGGCCGAGGCGCGTGGCCGGGTCCTTGACCACCTCACGGATGCGCTCGGCCGCCGCCACTCCTCCCGGCTCCCGGAGCACGCGGACGTCGACGCCCCGGTGGTTTAGCTGCGACGCCAGCGCTTGCGCGAGCGTCGTCTTCCCCGCTCCGTCGATGCCCTCGATGGTGATCAGGCGTCCCGGCGGCATGGCAGTCGGCATCCGACCCTATCGGCGCGTGCGGGCATTAGCATCGAGGCGTGCTTTCAGAGCTGGAACGCCACCCGCACGCACGCGCGGTGATCGGCCCCGCGCTCGCCCCCGGCGGCGCGGTTTCGCACGCCTATCTGTTCCACGGGCCGGGCGGCGCCGGCAAGCGGGAGGTGGCGCGGGCGGTCGCGGCCGAGCTGCTCGCCGCCGGCTCGCCGCGTCCCGACGACGCCCGGGCGCGAGTCCGGTCGGGGGCGCACCCCGACCTCACCTGGGTGACTCCGAGCGGGGCCCACGAGCTGCTGGTCGGCGACATCGAGGAACCGGTCGTGGCGGCGGCCAGCAAGACGCCATTCGAGGCGCAGCGTCGGGTGTTCGTGATCGAGCGAGTCGACGAGCTCGGCGACGAGGCGGCCAACCGCATGCTGAAGACACTGGAGGAGCCGGCCGCGTTCGTGCACCTGATTCTCCTCACCGACCGGCTGGTCGAGGTCTTGCCGACGATCAGCTCGCGGTGTCAGCTCGTGCGGTTCGAGGCGCCGTCGGTGGAGGACGTGGCGGCTGCGCTCGCGGCGGCGGGCGCCGCGGCGGATACCGCGCTGGCCTGCGCGAAGCTGTCACTCGGCGACGGCCAGCGGGCGATGGAGCTCGCCACCGAGGAGGGCCGGGCGCTCCGGGCCGGCGCGGAGGACTTCGCGCGCGCGGCCGTGGCGGGGCGCGCGGCCGAGCTGAAGCCGTGGGCCGGGATGCTGGCCGGCGTCCGGGCCCGAGGGGAGAGGACCCGAGTCGAGCTGGAAGCCCGCGCGGTGGCCGAGCTCGAGCTGTATCCCCGCAAGGAGAGAAAGCGCATCGAGACCGAATGGTCTGAGAGGATCCGCCGCGCGCGGCGGCGGGTCGAGACCGCCGCGCTCGATCTCGGCCTTCAACTCGTCTCGCTCTGGTACGCGGATCTCGCGGCGCTGGCGTGGAACGCCGAGGACCTCGTGCGCCATTCCGATCGGCTCCAGCCGCTACGCGAAGACGCCGGTGCGGAGCCCCATGTCCTCACGCGGGCGGTCGAGCTCGTCGAGGACACTCGGGTGCGCTTCCAGCTCAACGTGTCGGAGGAGCTGGCGTGCGAGGCGCTGGCCTACCGACTGGAGCGCCTCCTCGCCCCGTCGCCGTGAACTCGTCGCGCTCAGGTCGCTCCACGCGCGACGGACGGGTGTTCATCCGCCCGCCCGAGCGCGCCGACCGTGAGGAGTTTCTCTGGCTGATGCGGACCAGCCGCTCCTTTCACCGTCCCTGGGCGACCGCTCCCGTCGACGAGGACCGCTTCGCCGCCTACCTCGCCGATGCACGCCGACCCGACTTCGAGGCGATGCTCCTGTGCCGGCGGGAGGACGCGGCGATCGTTGGCTTCTTCAACCTCTCACAGATTTCGCGCGGCTCGATGCAGAGCGCCTATCTGGGCTATGCCGTCGGCAAGCCCTACGCGCGCCAGGGGTACATGCGGGAAGGGATTCAGCTGGTCCTCGGCAACGCCTTTCAGAACCTTCGCCTGCATCGGGTCGAGGCCAACATCCAGCCCGGCAACCGCGCCTCGATCGCCCTCGCCGAAGGCGCCGGCTTTCGCCGGGAGGGCTTCTCACCCCGGTATCTGAAGATCGGCGGCCGCTGGCGAGACCACGAGCGCTGGGCCATCCTGGCCGAGGACTGGAGGACTCGCACCGGTGAGCAGCAGTCCCGCGAGCTGATCGATGAGGCGCCGATAGACTGAGCAGCTCCGGCGCCGACGTAGCTCAGCTGGTAGAGCACTTCACTCGTAATGAAGGGGTCCGGGGTTCGAGTCCCCGCGTCGGCTCTTGTGAATTGCCTGCTATTCGGGCGGTTTTGTCCGATGTGAGGTTGGCACCTCGGTCCATCGCCCGGCTCATGGAAGCCATTTGGAAGCCTGATCGAAAAGCGCCCCCGCTCCCTGAGGGGAGCGGAGGCGCTGACCGACCTTCTACCGTCTGAGGCTCGCCCTACGGCGTGAGGTCATCCGCCTGCTCCTGCAGGGCGACGCGGAGAGCGCCGGCGTACTCGGCGGTCATCCTCGAGCGCCGCATGTGCCGACGACGGGCGTCAGCGATCTCATGGATGTAGACGACCCGGGTGACGGTGGCGTCGCGGTGTCCGAGCAGGAACGCGACCTCGTCAACGCTCTCGCCAGCGAGCAGGGCGCGGGACGCGACCGTGTGACGGAACGAGTGCATCGAGGGCACGGCCCCAGCGGGTACCTCGCCGTTCTCGTGGAGGACGGGGAAGTCGGCCGCCCGTGCAGGTCCGTGGCGCGCTGCTGTGCCTTCCGGAGAGCACGTCACGGGCAACGTTCCGCTGAGACACGGGGCGGCCTGAGCAGGTGGCGAAGACGAACGCCTCAGGGCTCACGTCGCGCGACGCGAGCTTGTGCCGGGCGAGGATCAGCGCCAGTTCCCGCGGAATCGGCACGGTTCGGGCGGAGCCGTCGGTCTTTGTCGGCCTCCGGTTGCCCTGCCGGTCGACCTGCCACGCGAACGTGATCTCGGCATCGTCGAGGTCGTCCAGGACGACGTCCGCCCAGGTGAGTCCGCACAGCTCGGACACGCGCGCGCCGGTGAGGGCGGCGAGGGTGAACAGCGTGCGGTAAGGCTCGGCGGTCGCGGCCAGTCTCTGCTCGATCTGCTCGGGTGTGAAGGTCGGCCGGCGTGTGGCCTGCGAGACCTTGGGCCGCTCGGAGGACAGCATCAGCGTGATCGGATTCATGCCGCTGAAGCCGAGTCGGCGCGCTGCGAACTTGTAGATCCGGCCCACCGCGCCGAGCACCGCGTGGATGGTGGCTTCGCTCTTGCCTTGCTGCCTCAAGGCACGGACAAGCGCCGCCAGGTCGTCGGCGGTGATGCTGTCGAGCCTGCGGTTTCCGTAGCGTCGCATGAGGTGCTGCTCGACCGCACTGCGGTAGCCGGCCTGCGTCGTCGTTCGTAGGTCCAGTACGGGTCCGCGCAGCCAAAGCTTTGCTGCCTCTCCGAACCGCAGTCGCGAGTCCGGCGCCACCGTCTCGCCACGTCCTTTGCGAGCCAGCAGCTCGTCCCGTACTTTCCGGGCGGCCATGATCCCGCCGTCGACGGTCCGCCATCGCTGGATACCTGAGGCATCCTTGAATCCGACCTCGAGCACGCCGTTAGGCCGGCGGTAGATGTTCCGCTCCACCCTGACGCGGCGAGCCTCGTTGCCGCCGGCAGTCATGACGCGGCCCTCAACGCGGCTGCCCGCGTGGGACGCGCAGAGCGGCGCCACTCGTCGAGCTCATCGCGGCGGAAGTAGGGCTTGCACCCGGGCCCGTCCTGATGGGTGGGAATCGCCCGCTGTGCGGCGAGCTTGCGCAGTGTGTCGCGATGGACGCCGAGGTAGTCGGCTGCGCCGCGAGCATCCAACCAGGCGCTCGCCTGATCGCTGTTCTGCGCGTCGGTGCGCTCCGTCAATCGAGCGACAACCAGGTCGGCGAGGCGGCCCAGAATCTGATCGATCAGCGCGCCGTCTGAGTCCGCGGCGGTGAGCGTTGCGCGGACTGACGTCCGCTCGAAAGCGCGGAGCTGGTCGCCCA
>JAFAXX010000123.1 GCA_019240655.1 Solirubrobacterales bacterium | reverse complement strand
CGGCGCCGGCGCCGGCGCCGTGGGCGGCGCGGGGCACGACGGGCGGCACAACGGCCGGCACGCCGAGCCGGAGGCAGTCCGCAACGGCACCAACATGGCGAGCCTGCTGGGGCTGATCGAGCTGTGCTGGGGGGACGTCGGGCTGATGTTGGCGATGCCACGCCAGGGGCTCGGCCAGGCGGCGATCGCCGCCGTCGCCAACCGGGAGCAGCTCCAGCGGTTCGGCGGCCGGTGGGCGGCGATGGCGATCACCGAGGCCGAGGCCGGCTCAGACTCGGCAGCGATTCGGACCACCGCCAGGCTCGACGGCGACGCCTACGTGCTGAACGGCGAGAAGATCTACGTCACCTCGGGCGCCCGGGCCGAGCTGATCGTGGTGTGGGCGACGCTCGACCGCACCCAGGGCCGGGCAGCGATAAAGCCGTTCGTGGTCGAGCGCGAGAACCCGGGGTTGAAGCTCGAGCGGCTCGAGCGCAAGCTGGGGATCCGCGCCTCGGACACCGCGGCCTTCCGCCTCGATGACTGCCGAATCCCCACGGAGAACCTGCTCGGCAGCCCGGAGATCGAGGCCCGGCGCGGCTTCGGCGGGGCCATGCAGACGTTCGACAACACCCGGCCGCTCGTGGCCGGGATGGCGATCGGCGTCGCCCGGGCCTGCCTCGAGCGCACCCGCGAGCTGCTGGCCCAGGCCGGGATCGCGATCGACTACGACGCCCCGCCGCACAGCCAGCCGGCGGCCGCCTGCGAGTTCATCGCGATGGAGTCCGACTGGGAGGCCGCCCGGCTGCTCGCCCTTCAGGCCGCCTGGATGGCCGACAACCGCAGGCCGAATTCGCTCCAGTCCTCGATGGCCAAGGCGAAGGCGGGGCGCACCGGCACCGAGATCGCGCTGCGCTGCGTGGCCCTGGCCGGAAGCGTCGGTTACGGCGAGGGCGAGCTGCTCGAGAAGTGGGCTCGCGACGTCAAGATCCTCGACATCTTCGAGGGCACCCAGCAGATCCAGCAGCTGATCGTGGCCCGGCTGCTCCTCGGCAAGACCTCCGCCGAGCTCAAGTAGCGAACGCGCTAAGGGCTGGTTGGCGCGTCGCCGCGGTCGGTGGAGCCGAACGGGGCCGGCGTGCGGCCCTCGCGCGCAGCCGCGTGCTCGCTGGGGGACGGCTCAGCTTCGACGATCGCGTCAGTGCGATCGTCGCTCACGCGTCCCCGGCGCCGGGCATCGGGCTTGGGGCGGCGGGTCGAGGATCGGGTGCGCTGCTGGCGGGGTGGCGTGTCGGCTCGGGTCGGCGCCGGCGTCTTGACCAGGTGCAGGAGGTTCTCGACCTGGCGCACTTCGGGGATGGCTTGCGCCTTGGCCTCAAGGTCGCGGATCTGCTCCGGGCGTTTGACCTCGCCGCGCAGCCACACCACGCCGTCGGCAACGTTGACATCGACGGCGGCTTTGACGGTGGGGCGCCCACGGAAGATCTCGGTCTCGACTTTGCGAGCGAGGGTCACGTCGTCCATGTCCGGCTTGGGCGTCTGGCCTCGATGCCGGGCTTCCTGGACGATGCCGTACGCCTCGTTGCGCACGCGGCGCCCGACGCTAGCCACCAAACGCGCGCCAGCCCGGAGGAGGCCTCCACCGCGCTCAAGAACCTGGTTGGGGTTCATCTGTTCGCCCTCCTTCCCACTCTTGATCTACTCTGTTGCCCCCGCCGAGGCCCGTCAAACGTGGAGCGATCGGAAACCGCGCCTGCCAGGCGAACGCCACGCGCACGGCTTGAGCAATGCGGATCTACGAGCCCGTTCTGCCCGGTTCGACAAGCCGAGATTCGTAGGCGCGCACGACGGCTGGGACGCGATCACGCAGGTCGAGCTCGCCAGGATCCGGCCAGCGCCGCGCGCGCCGCGCCGGCTGTCATGCGGCTGCGCCCCCGGCCTACACACGCTCGGCCTCCCGCCGCAGCACCTCCCACGCGTGGCGCACGTCCTCCTCGGTGGTGTGCGCCTGGCCGATGGCCATCCGCATCACGTAGCGCCCGTTCAGCACCGCGTGGGAGAGGAACAGCTCGCCGCCGGCGTTGACCCGTTCGAGCAGGCGCCGGGAGCGCTCGTCGGCGCCCTCGAGGCGAAAGCAGACCACCGAGAACGGGCGGGGCGCGCACAGCTCGAAGCCCGGCTCCTCGGCCACCCAGCGCTCGAACTCCGCCGCCAGGGCGATGCCGCGGCGGATCAGCGCCTGCAGCCCGCTTCGCCCGTGGCAGCGCAGCACCGCCCACAGCTTGAGTGCGCGGAAGCGCCGCCCCAACGCGGGGCCGTACTCGCTCAACGACAGTGCGTCCTCGGCGTCGGGCGTGCGCAGGAACTCGGGCACGACGCTGAACGCGCGGCGGAACTCGGCCGGCCGACGGGTCCAGAGCAGCGAGCAGTCCATCGGCGTGAGCATCCACTTGTGGGCGTTGACCACCAGCGAGTCGGCCCGTTCGACCCCGGCGAACGCCCAGCGGTGCTCGGGGCAGACCATCGCCGCGCCCGCGTACGCCGCGTCCACGTGCAGCCACGCGCCGGCGCGCTTGCACGCCTCGGCAATCTCCCCCACCGGATCCACCGAGGTCGACGCGGTCGTGCCGACAGTGGCGACGATAGCGGCGGCGCCAGACAGGTCGCCGAGCGAGCACACGTCCATGCGAAACGCCGCATCGCACGGAACCCGGCGCAGGCGCATCCCGACCATCCTCGCCGCCTTCTCGGTCGCCGAATGGGTCTGCTCGGAGCAGACGACGAGGTCGCGGCCGGTGGTCTCGCGCGCGGCGATGATCGCGGCCATGATCGCCGTCGAGGCGGCATCCTCGATGTGGCCGTGCCAGCCGGCGGGCAGGCCGATCAGCTCGGCCACCCAGTCGAGCACGACGGCCTCGAGCTCGGTGGCGGCGGGCGCGGTGCGCCACAGGAAGCCGACCGAGTTGATCGTCGCGGCCAGAAGCTCGGCCAGAATCCCCGCCTCGGAGGTGTTGGACGGAAAGTACGCGAAGAAGCGGGGGTGCTGCCAGTGCGTGATCCCTGGCAGCAGCACTTCCTCGAGGTCGCGCAGCACGTCGCTAAACGGCTCAGGCTCCTCGGGGGCTCGGGCGGGCAGGCTGGCGCGGATCTCGCCGGGCGCCACCTGGGCCAGCACGGGGAAGTCGCCCACGCGCTCGAGATACCGGGCCGCCCACTCGAGCGCGGCAGGACCGTCCTCGCGCAGCGTGCTCACGACCGGGGCGAGAACTCGTAGCGGACGCCGGTGAGCGTTTCCGAGACGTCCCAGAGCCGAAGCCAGGCGCCCTCGTCGCCTGCCCGGGCGGCGGCGGCGACCACGCGGGGATGGCCGCGCTGCTCCCTGAACCCATCCGGCCCGACGAACGTGCCGCCGGGCAGGTCGCGGACCGTGGCGGCGTACAGCGTCGGGAGCGCCCCCATCTCGGCGCTCTGGGCGAACACACGGTTCGAGACAGCCATGAACGCGCGCTCGTAGAAATGAGCGGGACCGGCGAACTGGAGGTTGGTGGCGGCGTAGCCGGGATGGGCGGCCATGCTGCGCAGGGCCGTCCCGGCCGCGCTCGCCCGCCGTTGCAGCTCGAAGCAGAACATCAGGTTGGCCAGCTTCGACTGCCCGTAGGCCCGCCAGGGCTGGTAGCGACGCTCGCCCTGGAGGTCGTCGAAGTCGATCCGGCCGATCCGGTGAGCGGTGCTCGACAGCGTCACCACACGCGGCTCCGGCGCGGCCAGCAGCGAGGCCAGCAGCCGCCCGGTGAGCGCGAAGTGCCCCAGGTGATTGGTGGCCAGCTGGCTCTCGAACCCGTCGGCGCTCACGCGGCGCGGCGGCGCCATCACCCCGGCGTTGTTGATCAGCAGATCGAGGCGCGCGTGGTTGGCGGCGAACCGCTCGGCGAAGGCGCGGACCGAGTCGAGCTCGGCGAGATCGAGCCGCTCGAGCACGCCGCCGGCCACCTGGCGCGCGGCGCGTTCGCCCTTCTCGAGGTTGCGGCAGGCCATGATCACCGTCGCGCCGGCGCGCGCGAGCTCGCGCGCGGTGACCAGGCCGAGGCCCGAGCTCGCGCCGGTGACCACGGCCACGCGACCCGTCTGGTCGGGGATCTGCTGCGCGGTCCAGTGCTCGCTCATGCCTGCTGCACGGTGAAGGCGATGCCGGCGCGCTGGAGCCGCTGGATTAGGGCCGACCCCATGGCCACCGCCGGCGTCAGCTGCCCGGCTCGCTCGGGGAGCTCGTCGTGGGCCAGGCAGAGCGCGGCCTCGGCGAGCATCTTCGCGGTCTCGCCGTAGCCGGGATCGCCGCCGGAGACCTGGGTGACGACGCGCTCGGCGCCGCCCTCGCCGACCATCCGCACGCGGAACCACCCCTTCGCTCGCTGCTCGGGGGACGGTCCCTGGCCCGGAGGCCGCACCCGGCGCAGCAGCTCCCGGGTGGGCGGCAGCTGGGCCAGGGCCAGCACCGTGCCGGCGCCGCCGGCCAGTCCGGCGAGCATCGGGAGGCTCCCGGCCACCAGGTAGTGGCTGTAGGTGAACTGAGGGCCGTAGCGCTCGAGCGCCCGGGCCGAGCGGAGCACGTTCTGCGGGTCGATGCCCGGGAACGGCACCACCCAGCCGCCGGCCTCGGCGTCGCGGTGCGGGACCCCGCGGACGCCCCGCACCGTGCGGCCGGCCGGGCGCGGCTCGCGCTCACGGCGCCGGCGCGCGGCCTGGGCCGCCTGGGGCAGCCGGCTCACGGCTCCGATGGCCGACTGATAGGTCCCGCCGGAGAACGTTCCCCGCGCGCGGACGTAGCCCGCCAATTGGATCGGCACACCGCGCGGGAGCCGCTCGACGGTGAACAGGGCGCCGAGGTCGTAGGGGATCGAGTCAAATCCGCAGGAGTGGACGATCCGGGCACCGGTCGCCTGCGCCTGCTCGTGGTAGCGGAGCCACATGAGGTCGACGAACTCGGGCTCGCCGGTGAGATCGACGTAGGCGCTTCCCGCGGCCGAGCAGGCGGCCACGAGCGGCTCCCCGTAGCGAAGGTATGGCCCGACGGTGCTGATCACGACCCGGGCGGCCTCGGCGACGGCGCGCACCGACCCGGGATCCTCGACGTCGGCGTGCAGCAGCGGCAGCTCGGCGGCGGCCGGGTTTCGCTCGACCAGCCGCCGGCGCACCCCCTCGAGCTTCTCGCGGTTGCGCCCGGCGATGCCCCAGCGGGTCCGCGCGGGAGCATGCTCGGCCAGGTACTCGGCGGTGAGCGCCCCGGTGAACCCGGTGGCGCCGAACAGCACGACGTCGAGGGTGCGGTCAGCCATCCGCGGCGATCTCACGTGCTGCGGCGAGCGCGTCGGGCACGGCGGCGCCGGCCCTGGCGGCCACCCAGCAGGCGACCGGCGCGGCTACCCGCTCGGAGGAGTGCGCCGCCTCTCCGGCGAGGTCGAGCAGCTGCCGGAACTCCTCGGTGGTGGGAGGGTCGGTGCCGAGGCGCCTGGCATAGGCGGCGATCCATTCCTTCGCGTTCACGGCCGCGGGACTTTACCGGCCCGACTGGCATCATGCCCGGTTCCCGACACGAGAAAGGCAGACCGACATGGGAGTTCTCGACGACAAGGTGGCGATCGTCACGGGCTCGGCCCGTGGCATCGGCCGGGCGACGGCCGAGCTTCTAAGCGAGCACGGTGCGAAGGTCCTGATCAACGACCTCGACGCCGACCTGGCCGAGCAAACCGCAGGCGAGATCGCGGGCGACACGCTCGTGTTCGGCGGCGATCTCACCCAGCCGGGCGTGCCCGACCAGCTCGTGCAGAAGGTGATCGACGAGTGGGGCAAGGTCGACATCCTGGTCAACAATGCCGGCTACACGCTCGACGCCCCGATCCACAAGATGAGCGACGAGTGGTTTCAGCGGATGCTCGACATCCACTCGGTCGTCCCCTTCCGCATGTGCCGCGCCGTGGCGCCGCACATGCGTGAGCCGGCGAAGCGGGAGCGCGAGGCGGGCGACGAGGTGTTCCGGAAGATCGTCAACGTGTCCTCGATCTCCGGCACGATGGGTAACGCCGGCCAGGTCAACTACGCCTCGGGCAAGTCGGCCGTGGTCGGTCTGACGAAGACCCTGGCCAAGGAGTGGGGCCAGTTCAAGATCAACGTCAACGCGGTCGCCTTCGGGTTCATCGAGACCCGCCTGACCGCGGCCAAGACGGAGGAGAACGTGGCGGAGGTGGGCGGCGCGCGGGTCCAGCTCGGAATCCCGGAGCAGATGCGCGGGCTGGCCGCGATGATGATCGCCGTGGGTCGCCCGGGCCGGCCCGAGGAGGCGGCGGGCGGGATCTTCTTCCTGTGCTCCCCGTGGTCGAATTTCGTCCACGGTCAGGTGCTGAACGTGACCGGCGGCCAGTTCGTCGGCATGACCTCCTAGCGAGCTTCCTCACGCGGCCGCAGGCGCACCGCGAGCGTCCGCCACGAAGCACTCGAACACGTTGAGGAAGCGGCGATCGATCCGCCACTCCTCTTGGAGCTCCCACTGCACCGCTAGCACCGGGCGCCCGGGCAGCTCGACCGCCTCGATGACCCCGTCGTCGGCGCTCGCCGTGACCGTGAGTTCGTCTCCGACACGGTCGATTGCCTGGTGGTGGAACGAGTTGACCTCGGCTTCGGTGGCGCCGAGCGCGTGGGCCAGCGCACTGGCCGGCTCGATCGCGATCGGGTGGCGCGGATGGGGCGGCGTCGGGGTTTCTGACAGCGACGCCGCCTCGACCCGCTTCCAGTGGGTCCAGCCGGGATCGCTCGGGTGCGCCGCGGCGGCGAGACTCACGTCCTGGAGCAGCGTGCCGCCGAGGGCCACGTTGAGGATCTGGATCCCGCGGCACATGCCGAGGATCGGCAGACCTCGCTCGAGGGCCCGCGCAATGAGCTCGAGCTCGAAGGCGTCCCGCCGCGGCTCGGTGGCGGCCAGCAGCGGATGCGGGGCCTGGCCGTAGCGCTCGGGCTCGACGTCCCGCCCGGGCGCCAGCACGATCCCGTCGACCGCGTCCAGCGCCGCACCGACCGCCTCGATCAGCTGTGGCAGCGTGACCGGGAAGGCGCCCACCTCGAGCAGCGGACGGTGGACGCCGACTCCGCCGTAATCGCCGAAATCGTGAAGACTGGCGGAGACGCCGATCAGCGGTCGTCCCATGTCCTCACTCCGCCTCCCGCACTGGACAGATCCGCGTCACTCCGCTAGAAATGCCTTGAACATATTTGTTCAGGTTAGCTCACGAGCGGTCTGCGCACAGGGCTCGCCGGTGCCGGCCGCGGGCGGCTCAGGCCATAACAGCGGAGGAGTAGATGTCCGAGAAGACGTGGGGTGGAGAGACCTTCTGGGGACTGGGCTACGAGTGGGACCCGGAGTGGGTGCTCACCGACCGGCAACGCGAGCTGCGCGATCTGCTGATCGAGCTCTGTGAGAAGGAGATGCGGACCAACGCCAAGGTCTCCGACGACGAGCTCCGCTTCCCGCGCCGCAACCTCGAGCTGCTCGGCGAGCACGGGTTCCTGGCCCTCACCGTCCCGACGGAATACGGCGGCCTGGGCGAGGACCACGTCGCCTACGCGATGACCTGCGAGACGATCGCCCGCTACGGCTGCGCCTCCACGGCGATGTGCTACGTGATGCACATCGGCGCGGTGAACACGATCATGCTGCGCCCGACCGAGGAGCTGATCGAGCGCTACATCAAGCCACTGAACAGCGGCAAGATCGGCACCCTCTCGTATTCGGATCCGGAGACCGGCTCGCATTTCTGGTACCCGATCTCCTCCGGGGCCGAGCGCGCCAACGGCGGCTATCGGGTACGCAAGAAGGCATCGTGGACCACCTCCGGGGGATTCGCCGACTTTTACGTCGTGCAGACGACCAGCCCTGAATTCTCCGGCTACGACGACCTCTCGGTGTTCGTGATCGACGGCGAGCACGTGAAGTCGCAACCCTCGTCCTGGGACGCGCTCGGCCTGCGCGGCAACCAGTCCGGCCCGATCCAGGTCGACGACGTCGAGATCCCGGCCACCCAGATCGTCGGGCCCGAGGGCGACGGCGCCGCCTCCAACGACGAGTCGGTCGACCCATGGTTCCTGCTCGGGTCCTCCTCGGTGTGGAACGGCATCGCGATGGGCGCGATCGACATCGGCAACCGCCAGACGACGCGCAAGCGCCATGTCGATGTCGGCCTCCGCGTGGCCGACTACCCGACGATCCAGGACTACATCGGCGAAGCGGTGATGGACACCAACGCCTCACGGCTGTTCGTCTTCTCGGTCGCGCATGCCATGGACCAGGCCACCGATCACAACACGATCCAACCCCCGCCTGGGGAGTTCGCCCGCGCCAACTACCTGCACTGGGCGTGGCAGATCAAGTTCATCGCGGCCAAGAACACTGCCCACGTGGTAGACAAGATGCTCCACGCCTGCGGCGGCACCGGTTATAAGCGCGACATGGAGCTCGAGCGCTACCTCCGCGACGCCAAGGCCGGCTGGGTGATGGGCCCGACAAACGAGGTCCTGCGCCAGTTCGTCGGCAAGGCGGTGCTGCTCGGCTTCGAGAGCCTCGACTATTGGAATCAGCACTACAACCGCCGGGCGGTGGAGAACGAGGTCAAGAAGCTCGACGCCGAGGGCAAGCGCAAGCTGGCCGAGCAGCTGCTCGCCGAGGCCGAGCAGGCCGGGAAGGCTCCTGCGGCGGCCTCGAGCCGCTGAGCGACGATGGCGACGGTCACCCCGGCGGTGCCCCTGCTCGGTGGCCTGGTGGCGCCCGACCCAGGGCGGGAGACGTATCTGGTCGGGCCGGGCGGGGCCACCGCGATCGCGCTCGGCGGCGATGACCGGGTGCGCATCGTCGACCGCCACGGCGGCCAGGTCGCCGAGCTGACCGCGGTCGGCGCCGACGGCCGCGACGACGCCGAGGCGCTCGGCGTCCGCGCCGACGCGCCGGCCACCGTGGTGCGGGGACTGCTGCGCTCTGGCACGGACGGGTTCCTCGAGCAGCTGAGGCTGCGCGAGCCCGACGAGGCCCGGGCGGCTCGGCTGTTCGGGCCCGACTCGCCGCCCGGCGAGGACGTGACGCTGGTGGCCGAGCGCGACACCACGGTCGTGGTGGCGGCGCCGGGCGGCCGCGTCATCGACGGGGACCGGCCGGGCTCCGAGCTGCTGGTCGAGGTCCGCCGGGCAGTTCCGCGGGCTCGGTTCGAGCTCGAGCTGCCGCCGCCGCTGGCCGAGCCGCGCCTCGACTTCCGCGTCGACGCGGCCACCGCGTCGAGCTACGAGGTTCGCGCGGGCGAGTACATCCAGATCATCGACGTGCGCGGACGCCAGTGCTCGGACTTCCTGGCCTTCCACCGGCGCAAGCTCGAGGACGGCCGCGAGCGCGGGCTCGACGCCACCGTCACCCGCACCCTGATGGGTAACGCGTACCCGATGCCGGGCCTGTACGCCAAGTTCTTAGACCTCGACATGGATCCGCTGTGCGAGGTGGTGCGCGACACCGTCGGCCGTCACGACAGCTTCGCGCTCGCCTGTCAGGCCAAGTACTACGAGGACCTCGGCTATCCCGGCCACGTCAACTGCACCGACAACTTCAACGCCGCGCTGACCCCGTACCCGATCGCCCCGCGCAAGGGCTGGGCGGCGCTCAACTTCTTCTACAACACGGCGTTCGACTCGAGCCAGCTGATGTTCGCCGACGAGCCGTGGTCACGGCCCGGCGACTACGTGTTGCTGCGGGCGAGCACCGACCTGGTGTGCGCGTCGTCGGCGTGTCCCGATGACATCGATCCATCCAACGGCTGGGAGGTGACAGATGTCCACGTCCGCGTGTACCCACCGGAGAACCGCTTCTCCGTGGCCATCGCCCATCGCGTGACTGCCGACGCTCCGCCGGTATTGACCCGGGAGACCGCGTTTCACCCGCGCACCTCGGCGCTCACGCGGAGCTTCGTCGAGTACCGCGGCTACTGGCTGCCGCACTGCTTCAACAACGAGGGTGCGATCGCGGAGTACTGGGCCTGCCGCGAGCGCGTGGCCGTGATCGACCTCTCGCCGCTGCGCAAGTGGGAGATCCTCGGCCCCGATGCCGAGGCGCTGATGCAGCGCACGATCACCCGCAACGCCCGCAAGCTGTCGGTCGGGCAGGTCGTCTATACGGCGATGTGCAACGAGACCGGCGGAATGATCGACGACGCCACCGTGTTCCGCCTCGGCCAGGACAACTTCCGCTTCGTCGGCGGCGATGAGTACGACGGGGTGTGGCTGGGCGAGGTGGCCGAGCGCGAGGGCATGCGGGCGTTCGTCAAGCCCTCCACCGACCAGCTCCACAACCTCGCCGTCCAGGGCCCCGACAGCCGGCGAACGCTCGCGCAGATCGTGTGGACGCCGCCGACGCAGCCGGGCCTCGAGGAGCTGAAGTGGTTCCGCTTCCTGATCGGCCGGATCGGCGGCTACGACGGCATCCCGATCATCGTCTCGCGGACCGGCTACACCGGTGAGCTCGGCTACGAGGTGTGGTGCCATCCCTCCGACGGGCCGGCGGTCTGGGACGCCGTGTGGGCGGCCGGCGCGCCGTATGGCATCAAGCCGCTCGGCCTCGAGGCGCTCGACATCCTGCGGATCGAGTCCGGCCTGATCTTCGCCGGCTATGAGTTCGACGATCAGGTCGACCCCTGCGAGGCCGGGATCCCGTTCGTGATCGCCCTCGGCGACGAGGATTTCATCGGCCGCGAAGCGCTGCTCGAGCGCAAGCAGCACCCCCAGCGGACGCTGGTCGGGCTCGTGCTCGAGGGGAACGAGCCGGCGGGACACGGCGACGAGGTGTACGTCGGCCGGCGCCGCGTCGGCGTGGTCACGAGCGGCACCCGAAGCCCCGCGCTGAAGCGCCCGGTCGCCCTGTGCCGGATCGCGGTCCAGTACGCCGAGCTCGGCACCCGGCTAGAGATCGGCAAGCTCGACGGCCTGCAGAAGCGGATCGCGGCCACCGTCGTGCGCTTCCCGTTCTACGACCCGGACAAGACCCGACCCCGGTCGTGATCGCCCAGCCGGCCGTCACCGTGGAGACACCGTGGCCCCCGTGAGCCGCCGAGAGGGAATGGCCCGACTCACCCGGGTCGCCGTCCCGGCGGAGAACGCGGGAGCCGGCCTGATGCCGCCGCTCCGTCCGGCTTCGCGGCGTCCCTCCGAGGGCAGCGGCGCGGCCGGCGCGGGCGCTCCGGGCGCGGGCGGGCCGGGCACGAGCGGTCCAGGCACGAGCGGTCCGGGCGCCGGCAAGGCCCTTCAGCCTCACACCGGAGTGGCGCGGCTGACGCCGAAGGCGGCGGCGGTCGAGGAGGCGGCGCGGTCCCTGCGCCAGGTCATGGGCCGCTTCGCCACCGGGGTGACCGTGGTCACGACCACCTCCCGGGGGCGCATTCACGGCATGACCGCAAACGCCTTCCTGTCCGTCTCGCTGCGGCCGCCGCTCGTGCTGATCTCGCTCGGACGCTGCCGCATGAACGAGATGCTGCCCCGGACCGGGCGCTACGGGATCAGCGTCCTCTCCCGGCAGCAAAAGGACTTTGCGGGCCACTTCGCCGCCCAGCGCCCCGCGCCGACCGAGCCGAGATTCGTCTGGGAGCGCGAGATCCCGCTCCTCGAGGGCGCTCTCGCCCATCTGGTCTGCCGCGTGGTCGACGCCCACCCGGCGGGCGACCATGTGCTCTGGATCGGAGAGGTCGAGTACCTGAACGCGCACGAGGGGGAGCCCCTGCTGTTCTTCACGGGACGCTTCGGGACCCTGCGCGAGGTTCAGCAGCGCGGCGGCTGAACCGGCGCCCTGGCTGAATACATTCAGACCCGCGCAAGTCGCGCGAACAGGCGGTCGGTGCGAGTTGACCAGCTTTGTACCAACTGGTAAAAGCACGGGTTAACGCCATCGCGCCGGGACCCGGCGGACCGGCGCATCACGCGAGGAGATCAAGTTGGCCACAGCGACCGTCGAGGAGGTCCAACTCCTCAAGACGCTGCGTTGGTATGACGGGTTCGTCATCGCGCTCTGCAATCCCGGCTTCCTGCTGGGGAGCCTCGGCTTCACGCTCGGCATCTTCGGCGCCACCGGCTCGATGATCCTGTGGGGCGCCTCGGCCGCGATCGGCATGCTCCAGGCCTGGATCTACTCGGAGCCGGCGACCATGTTCGGGCACCGCAGCGGCGGCATCTCGCTCTACGCGCACGAGGGCTGGCGCGGCTATACCACGATGGTCGGTCCGCTGTCGGCCTTCGGATACTGGATCGGCTGGTCGGTGGTGCTCTCGATCTTCGGCAAGATCATCGGCGACCTCGCCCAGGCGCAGTGGTGGCCGAAGGCCACCTGGCACGTCGCGTTCCTCAGCAACAACCTCGGCCTTCCCCACTTCATCGCGATCGGCTGCATCCTCTTCGTGTGGGCATTCAACGTCTTCGGCCTACGCCCGGCGGTGTGGTTCACCTACCTGTGCGGCGCGCTGCTGATGATCCCGCTGGCACTGTTCATCATCGCTCCGTACTTCACCGGCGACTGGCACTCGAGCAACGTCCACGCCACCTTCCCCGGGCCATGGAGCGGGATCAAGCTGGCGCTCGTGTACATGTTCATTCTCGCCTGGTCCACGTACGGAACCGAGGCGTGCGCCACCTTTGCACCCGAGTACCACGACACCCGGCGGGACACTGCGCGGGCACTGCGCAGCGCCTCCATGTTCATGCTCTTGATGTGCCTGCTCGTGCCGCTCGGACTTGGCGGCGTCACCGGGGCGGTTCCCGCGGCCACCGCCGAGGGCCAGTTCTACACCCAGGCGATGACGCAGATCGTCGGCCACAGCGCCGCCAGCGTCTTCACAATCTGCATCATTGCCGCTCTGCTGCTGTCGATGACCTCCTCGACGGCGGACGCCGGCCGGGCGCTGTACGGGATCTCGCGGGCGGGCATGACGATCAAGGAGCTGGGCGTCCTGAGCCGCTATCACGTCCCGGCGCGGGCGATGACCGTGGACCTCGCCGTCAACGTGCTGCTGGTGCTCCTAATCAAATCCAACCTGGCCATCCTCTACATGAGCAACATCGGCTACGTGATGTGTCACGTATTCGCGCTCAGTGGCTTCCTGCTGCTGCGGCGCGACCGTCCCGACTGGCCACGCCCGATTCAGGTGGCCAGCGGCTGGCTGCCGGTGGCTGCGGTGTTGTGCGGGCTCAACGCGGTTTTCCTGTTCGTCGGGGCGCTCGCGCCTAAGCTGAACGGCTACGGCTCCTGGGCCGACTTCGGGATCGGCGTCGGAGTGCTGGTGGCCTCGCTGCTGCTGTTCTTCTTCCGCCGCGTCGTGCAGGACGGCGAGTCCGTGCATTGGAGTGAGCCGACGCCGGCGATGCCCGACGCCGCGGAGCTGGCGATGCTCGGGTTCGGCGGCGGCGCCCCGGCGGTCGCCGGCCGCTCGCCGGTGGTGGCCGGGTGAGCCCTCTGCGGACGATCGTTGTCGGCTACGACGACACCAAGCCCGCGCAGCGGGCGCTCGAGCGCGCGGCGCTCTTCGCCAACGCGTTCGGCTCGCGCCTGGTGGTGACCTCTGTGGCCCCGGTGAGTACCACGGCGGGCGGGCGCTCGATCGGCGCGGACCCGGCCGACACCGCATCGGACTCCGTGGCCGAGCTGGCCGCGGCGCGCTCCTACCTGAACGAGCAGGGCATCGAGGCCGAGTACCTCGAGGCGATCGGCCACCCCGGCGACTCGCTCCTCGTCGCGGCCGAGGAGCGCGGCGCGGACATGATCGTGGTCGGCACCCGTGAGCCGGGCTTCGCTCAGCGTCTGTTCGGCGGCAGCGTCAGCGACACGGTCTCCCACCGCGCGCACTGTGACGTGCTGATCGTGCACTAGTACCGCTGTCCACGAGTCCGGAGGTTACGCGGCAAGTGTGCGTGACGCTCGGGTGGCTCGATCCGGGCCGTCAGGCGTGCCGGTCATGGGCGCACGCCGCGATGCTTTTACCGTTCCGGCTGCCCTGACTCATTCGGGATCGATCTTCCAGGTGGGCAGGTTGGCGATCCGCCGGCGGTAGCGGCGGCTGTGGATCGGGCGCACGAACATGCTCCACGTGGTGGCGGCGAAGGCGACCAGGACGAGCCCAGCGAACGGCTGCCCGAGGATGATGAACACCACGACGCAGATCAGCGAGAGCGCGCTGACCGCCAGTGGGATCCGTCGGTAGCGGAGCTGCTCACGGCGGATCGCCGCGTACTGCTCCATCGGGATCCGCCGGGTGTTCCAGCGCCGGCCGCACTTCTCGCAGGTCCAGGACTCCCCATACTTCAGATACCGGCGCTCGCCGCAGTGGCAGGTCAGCGTGATCCGGGGTCCCCGCCGGATCGACCGCGGCAGAGCGGGCTCGGTCGCCATCGGCGTCGGCTAGTGCGCCGGAGGCTCCCAGCCTTCGAGCACGCTCGGTCGCCAATCCGTCCCCACCGTCTTCGACCCGGTCACCCATGGTCCGAGCTGCGGCTGGGGGAACTTGCAGTGGCGCTCCTTGAGGGCGATGCCGTAGGAGTTGCCCGACTGCAGGTGCTTGATCAGCACCTTGCGAGCGATCTCGTCCTCGCGTCCGTCGGGGATCGGGAAGTAGATCTTCACGAACGAGTTCGAGTAGCGGTCGAACACCGCCGGGGTCCCTTCCTCCTCGAGCAGCGTGACGTCCTCGAGCCAGTTGAGGTCCTGGCCCGGCGTGGCCGCCATCAGGTCGACGTGCTCGACCAGCGAAATGTCCTCCTGGTAGGGAAAGCGCCGGCCGGCGAGGTACTCGGCGTCGATCGAGACGATCTTCTCCGGCTCGGCCGGGAGGTGGTGTCCGGTGGCGCTCACACCGCACCTCCCTCGCCCAGGGTCCCGACGCGTTCGGCCTCGGGGGCCAGGTAGTCGATGGGGTTCTCCAGATGGCGCTCGAGCATCCGCTCGATCCGCTGCAGCGTGCGCTCCTCGGAGACCCCCGGGATGTAGTCGGTGCCGGCCAGCGGCACCCGTGCCATCGCCGCCGCCTCGACGGTCAGCGCGCAGAGATCCTCGGGCTCGAGGCTGTGCACGCTGGTCTTCCCGCACGCCCGGGCCAGCATCTGGCACTCGAGCGTCATCGTGTGCAGGAAGTTGTACACGCGCTGGGCCGCCTCGTCGACGACCAGGCGCTTGCGCAGCTCCGGGTCCTGCGTCGTCACGCCGACCGGGCAGCGCCCGGTGTGGCAGTGGTAGCACTGGCCGGCCGGGACGCCGACCGTACCCTCGTAGTCGGTGACCCCGGGTATCTCCTTGTTGCAGTTGAGCGCGATCAAGGCCGAGTGGCCGATCGCCACCGCCTTGGCCCCGAGGGCCAGGCACTTGGCCACGTCGGCGCCGTTGCGGATGCCGCCCGCCACGACCAGATCGATCTCGTCGGCCAGGCCGACGTCCTCGAGCGCGCGCCGGGCCTCCGGAATCGCCGCCATCAGCGGGATGCCGGTCTCCTCGGTGGCGGTGTGGGGACCGGCGCCGGTGGACCCCTCGGCCCCGTCGAGGTAGATCACGTCCGGCCCGCACTTGGCCGCCATGCGCACGTCGTCGTAGACGCGGGCGGCGCCCAGCTTCAGCTGGATCGGTATCTCGTAGTTGGTCGCCTCGCGGACCTCCTGGATCTTCAGCGAGAGATCGTCGGGGCCGAGCCAGTCCGGATGGCGGGCGGGGGAGCGCTGGTCGATCCCCACCGGCAGGGAGCGCATCTCGGCCACCTGCTCGGTCACCTTCTGACCCATCAGATGCCCGCCGAGGCCGACCTTGCAGCCCTGGCCGATGAAGAACTCACAGGCGTCGGCCAGCATCAGGTGGTGGGGATTGAAGCCATACCGGCTTTGAATCACCTGGTAGTACCACTTGATCGAGAGATCCCGCTCGGGCGGGATCATCCCGCCCTCGCCCGAGCAGGTCGCGCTGCCAGCCATCGACGCGCCCTTGGCCAGCGCCATCTTGGCCTCGAGCGAGAGCGCGCCGAAGCTCATCCCGGTGATGTAGATCGGGATCTCGAGCTGGATCGGCTTCTTGGCGAAGCGCGCGCCGAGCACCGTCTTGGTCACGCACTTTTCCCGGTAGCCCTCGATCACGAACCGCGTCAGCGTCCCGGGCAGGAACATCAGCTCGTCCCAGTGCGGAATCTTCTTGAACATCGAGAAGCCCCGCATGCGGTAGCGCCCGAGCTCGGACTTCACGTGGATGTCGTTGATCACCTCGGGCGTGAAGATCCGGCTGTGCCCGAGCTGGTTGCGGCGCATGGGTGCGGTTTCGTCGGCCATCGCGAGTCCTCCTAGAGCACGATTCGCCGCTCGCTGGGCTCGAGCGAGTCGTAGTTGTAGAGCTTCTTGCCGCACACGAACTTCTCGAAGCGGGGCGGCGTGCCAAGCTCGTAAATCGAGAACTTGCGCTCGATCAGCTCGCTGTCGGCGTCGGTCCACTCGCCCGGCACGCAGTCGATGCCGAGCGACTTGACCTTGCCGGCCACGTAGATCACGCCGTCGTACATCGAGTCGCCGAGTCCCGGTCCGGCGTCGCCGCAGATGATCTGCCGCCCGCGCTGCATCATGAAGCCGGTCATCGAACCGGCGTTGCCAAGGGTGAGGATCGTGCCGCCCTTCTGGTCGATGCCCGTGCGGGCCCCGACACTGCCCTTGACCACGAGGTCGCCGCCACGGATCGCCGCGCCGGTGAGCGAGCCGGCGTTGCCTTCGATCAACACGGTGCCCGACATCATGTTCTCGCACGCCGACCAGCCGACGCGCCCGAAGATCGTCACCTCCGGGCCGTCGATCATGCCGCAGGCGAAGTAGCCGAGGCTGCCCTCGAAGGCGATCCGGCAGCGGGCCAGAATCCCCACGCCGAGGGAGTGGCGCGCCCCCGGATTGGCCACTACCACGTCGGCGATGCCCTCGCCGTAGATCAGCCGCCGCAGCTCGAGGTTGATCTGACGCGTCGTCAGGTCGCGGGCGTCGAAGCGCGCGCGCCCACCTTCGATCTCCGCGACGTTCGGGACTCTCTCGTCGAGCTCGACCAGGCCCCGGGCGTCGAACCGCGCCTCGCGCGCCTGGCCTGGCGCGGTCACCGCTTCCACACCATCACCTGGCTCTCGTACGGGTCGTAGGTCTCGATCTCCCGGTCGATCACGGTGCGGATCGCCATCTCCTCGGAAGCCAGCGCGATCATGTCGTCTCCCTCGTAGAGCACGAGGGGCTTGGCGGCCAGCTCGTCCTTGGCCACGCCGAGGGCATCCTCGGTCACGCAGATGTAGGTGAACACACCGTCGAGCTCCTCGAGGCTGCGCACCATGGCCGCCTCGAGCGAGTCGCCCTGGCTCATCCGCTCGGCCAGGTAGACGGCGATGATCTCCGAGTCGCAGTCGGAGGCGAAGCGGTGGCCGGCCGCCTCGAGGCGCCGGCGCCAATGGTGGTAGTTGGTCAGCTGCCCGTTGTGGACCACCGCCACGTCGGAGAACGGGTAGGCCCAGTACGGGTGGGCGTTGGAGATGTCGACGTCGGACTCGGTGGCCATTCGCACGTGGCCGATGCCGTGGCTGCCCATGTAGCCGTCGAGGCCGTAGGAGCGCGCCACCGTGCCGGCGTCGCCGAGGTCCTTGACAATCTCGAGCGCGTGGCCGAGCGAGAGCACCTCGGCGCGGGGGACCGACTCGACGTGGTCGGCCAGCCGCTTGAGATCGCCGGCGTAATCGAGGGTGGCGGCGAACGTGTAGGGATTGATGTCCTCGCTGGAGACGATCCGCGCGCCGGCCGCGCGGATGCGCGCCTCGGCCTGCCGGCGCCGGCGGCGGATGTCCTCGGCGGCGTCGATGTCGTCGAGGTCGTGGGAGTCGGCCAGCTTGACCCTCAGGATCAGCTCCTCACGCGGCACGGTGTAGAGCGCGTAGCCGGTGGAGTCCGGGCCGCGATGCTTCATCGACTGCAGCATCCGGGTCAGGTCGCGCCCGATCCGGTGGGCGCCGTCGCCGTTGCGGTAAATGATCCCGGCGATCCCGCACATCAGGGCAGCACCTCCAGGTACTCATCGCGCTCCCAGTCGGTCACCGCGGCCAGGTAGCGCTCCCACTCGTCGCGTTTGTAGTGGTGGAAGACCTTGTAGAGCCGGCCCGGCATCGCGCTGCGGATGACCTCGTCGCCGGCCAACGCGTCGAGCGCCGCTCCGAGGCTGTCGGGTACCTTCTCGATGGCGGCGCCGCCGCGCAGCAGCTCGTAGGTGTTGCCCTGCTGTGGCGGCCCGGGGTCGACCTGGCGGCGCACGCCGTCGAGCCCGGCCCGCAGCAGCGTGGCGACACTGAGGTAGGGATTGCACGAGGAGTCGACCCCGCGGTACTCGAAGCGACCACCGGCGGCCACGCGGACCGTGGTGGTTCGGTTCTGCCAGCCCCAGTTCTTGTAGATCGGAGCCCAGAAGCCGGTGTCCCACATGCGGCAGTAGGAATTCACCGTCGGGTTACCCACGCACATCAGCGCGGGGAAGTGATCGAGCATCCCGCCCAGGAAGTGCCGAGCGATCTGCGAGAGCTGGGCCGGCCCCTCCGGATCGTGGAAGACGTTCTTGCCCGATTCGTCGATCAACGTGAAGTGGTGGTGGTGGCCGTTGGCCGAGACGCCAGTGAACGGCTTCGGCATGAAGCACGGGAGCAGCTCGTGCTTGCGTCCCACCGCCGCGCAGATCTGGCGATAGGTGGTGATGTTGTCGGCCGTGCGTACCGGCCGGTCGAAGCGGAAGTTCAGCTCGAGCTGGCCGGGCGCGTCCTCATGGTCGCCGTAGCTCATGTCGAGCCCCAGCGCCTGCCCGTACTCGACCACGTCGAGCAGCACTGGACGGAGCTCCTCGAACTGGTGAATGTGGTAGCAGTACGGCTTGGTCACCCCCTCGGGGACGGCACCGTCAAAGCCGCGCCGCAGCCACATCATCTCGGGCTCGATCCCGATCAGGAACTGGTATCCGAGCTCCTGCTCGAACTCGTGTGCCACCCGCTTGAGATTCTGCCGCGGGTCGGCGTCGAGCAGCTCGCCGGTCTCGGTGTCGTAGCAGTCACAGTAGACGCGCGCCACCCGGTCGTCCCACGGCAGCACCGCGAACGTGTCCAGGTCGGCGACAGCCGCGAGCTCTGACTCCTCGGGACCGAAGCCGATGTAGTCTCCGTAGCGGTCGGTGAACAGATTGGCGGTGGCACCATAGACGAGCTGGTAGCCCTTCTCGGCCACTTGCGGGAAGAACGAGGAGACGACCCCCTTGCCCATCACCCGCCCGGTCACCGAGACCTGCTGGAAGAAGACGTACTTGATTCCCTCGGACTCGATCCGGCGGGTCAGCTGCTCGATCTTCTCGGCCCGTCCCGGGGCGTGCCGAGCCTCCTCGAGGGTCGTCGGCGGGGGCGAGATCCTCGGGCTGCGCAGGACGTGCTCGACGCTGCCGCCGAATAGCTGCCCCGGCGCCGTGTGCTCGCCGCCCGGCTCCGTCCTCTCGACTATCGCCATCTGCACTCCTTTCGTCCCTCAGACGAGCAAGCGAGCCCGCACGCTTTGGCGCGGGTGGGCGGCGCCTCGGCCGCGCCCCGCCCCTTGCCGGCCGCACCGTCGCGGCCGGTCTGGACTGTACAAATTGGTACAGCCGTCTTATAGCAGCTGCGTTGGCACGTGACAAGATCCGCACGCGAGGCGCGCGGGCCGCGGCCGTCCCCGAGCCTCGGCTAATCTCCTATAGCACGTTACGCAATGCCATTGCATCTATGGCAACAGACCCCACGCGACTCAACTGGAGCAGCCGCCATGCCTGACCGCTTACCCGCTTCGGCGTCCATCCTGATCATCGGTGGCGGCGTCCACGGCCTCTCGACGGCGTGGCACCTCGGCCGCCGCGGGCGGCCCTCGCTGGTCCTCGACAAGCAGGGCGTGGCCGCCGGCGCCTCCGGCATCGCCTGCGGAGTGATCCGCAACAACTATTTCCAGCCGGCCATGTCCGAGCTGATGGCCGCGTGCGTCGAGGTGTGGGAGTCCGATCCCGAGTCGTTGCACTATCACGGGACCGGGTACGTCGCGCTCGGGCCGCCGGCCCAGGAGAGCGACCTGATCGAGGTGCACGAGCGCCAGCAGCGAATCGGCTATCCGTCCGAGTTACACGTCGGCGAGGACGCGGTCACGCAGCACATGCACTCCCTGTATCCCGACTGGCGCGCCCCTGGCCTGACCGTCTGCTTGCACGAGCACGCCGGCGGCTACGCCTTCAACCGCGAATCGATACGCGGCCTCGCCGACAAGGCGCGCGCGGCCGGCGCAGAGATCCGCGAGGGCGCGCAGGTGACCGGCTTTGCGCTCGACGGCTCCGGAGCCGTGGCCCGCGTCGAGACCAACCAGGGGGACATCGACGTCGATCAGGTGGTGGTCGCTGTCGGACCCTGGATCGCCTCGATCTGGCGGATGCTCGGTCTTCCCGAGCGAATCGACGTCCTTCAGCCCGACGGCGAGGTGCGCCCCGACCTGCCGATGTGGACGTACTGGTACCTGCAGGAGGGCGAGGTCGCGTTCGATCCGGCCAGGTTCACCACCGCCGCCGGGCGCTCCTCGCCGGTGCTCCACATCGACAGCGACCAGCCGCTGCACGACGACGCCGGCCGCCTGATCACCGCCGAGCCATGGGGCGTCTACTTCAAGCCCGACCGGCGGGGCGTCCAGGGCGGGGCGCAGCCGCTGCCGGTCGGCGAACGGTTCGACGTCGACCCATACCCGACCGGCACGGTCGAGCCCGGCTTCCCCGACCTGTGGTCGGCCGCGCTCTCGCACTGCCTGGGGCGCTTCGAGGGCGCCCGCGAGCTCTACCGCCAGGTGCGCTCCGGTGGCGTGGGCGCGTTCACGGTCGACAACTTCCCGGTGTTCGACTACATGCTTCCCAACGTGTTCGTGGCCGCCGACTCCAACCACGGCTACAAGATGATCGCGGTGGGCCGGGAGATCGCCCGCGTGCTCGAGGGCGAGCACTCCTCGCTGCTGCATCCCTTCCGCTTCGAGCGCTTCCGTACGGGGGACCTACACCCGGTCTCGCACAGCCCCTATCCGTGGAGCTGATCTCAGGGGCCCCCTAGCGAGCGGCCGATCTCCTCGGCCGCTCGCCGCAGCGGCGCGCGCACGGCACGCCGCTTACCCGCCGGCAGCCGGGCGGCGGGACCCTGCACACCGACGATCGCCACCAGCTCGCCACCGCGGCCGATGACCGGCGCGGCCAGCGCGTTGAGGTCGCTCTCCCGCTCCCCCACCGCCTCGGCGACGCCCTGCCGGCGGACCGCCTCGAGCTCGCCGGCGAGCACCGCCGGGTCGGTGATCGTGTGCTCGGTGTAGGCCGGGAGCACGGACGGGATGGCGGTGGGCGGCGCGAACGCCAGCATGACCTTGCCGGCAGCGGTGGCGTGGGGAACGCTCGGGCGCCCGAGCCGGGCCATGCTGGCCACGCTCGACGGCGCCGGGACGAAGTCGACGGTAATCGCCTCCTCGCCGCCGGCGACCGACAGCGTCACCGTCTCGCCGGTCTGCTCGCCGAGCCAGCTGAGCCACGGTCGTGCGCGCTCGCGGACGTCGAGCTGGGCGAGCACGCGGTCGGACAGGGCGACCAGCTTCAGCCCGAGGCGGTACGGACCCCCTGCCGCGCGCTCGACGACGCCGGCCGCCTCGAGCGTCCCGAGCAGGCGGGAGGCGGTGCTGGCGTTGACGCCGATCCGCCGGGCCAGCTCGTTGACCCCCAGCCCGGCGTCGCTTTCGGCCAGGACGTCGAGCGCGGCCAGCGCACGGGCGACCGAGCCGATCGGACGGCGGGAGGGCGAGGGCATCACCCCAGATTGTCCTGAGGTCGCTCGCTCTAGGCGCTCTCACGTGGCGAGCTGCGGGCGCGCCGCCCGCGATTCTCTGCCGCCGAGCGGCCCCGGAGGTTCACCACCGGGGCGGGGCGCGTGGACTCGAGCGAGCGCATCACCATCACGTCGATGCCGCCGGGCGCGAACATGTCCCGCGAGTACGCGATGCGCTCGTCGCGGCCGGCGTAGATGAGCTCCTCCATCTGAAGCACGGCGGTCGCGCGGTGGACGCCGAGGAGCTTGCCGGCGCGCTCGTGCGGGACGAGCAGGTAGGGCATCACGTGCGTGCGGGCGAAGGTCACCGGCATCCCGGACGCGATCAGGACGTCCAGCACCATCTCGCCGCGCTCGAGCGCGGCGCGCAGCTCGGTGTCGGGCGGCAGGGCGATGGCCGGATGGACCACGTCGAACATGACGGCGACCGGAGCGTCGTCGGCGACGAGGGTGCGGGAAATCGTCGTGCTCAGCGCGATCGGCGCCAGCCCGAGGGCGTCGCCGACCTGCTGTCCGACCGGCCGCCGCTCGATCTTCAGCTGCCGGCAGGTGAGCGTTAGCCCGCGACGGGCGGCAAGCGAGGAGTACGGCTCCAGCCGCTCGAGGCGCTCGTCGAGCGCGCTCGGGACCGCCATGCGGCCGACGAACGTCCCGCTCCCCTGGCGGCGCACGATCTCTCCACTCTCCTCGAGCCGCCTGAGCGCGCTGCGCAGCGTCCCCCGGGAGACGCCGAGCATCGACGCCACCTCGTGCTCGGGGGGCAGCCGATCGCCCTGCCGGTAGCGGCCGCCGGCCAGCCAGTTGCGCAGGGCGTGCTCGGCGCCGTCAACCAACGACCCGCCGGCCTCGGCCGCTGCATCGCCGTTCACCGCGGGCCACCCCGCGCGCCGCCGCGCAACCCGGCGCTTGCCACGAGTGCTCGCAGCTCTGACCCCATAACGAACCTATTGTTACATTGCCGCTCTCCCGGCCATAGGCGGAGTTCCACGGGTTCGAGGCGCTCTTGGTTGAATATGGCCAAGGGGACGGCCGTCACGGGGACCGGTCGTCGTGACAGGTGACCGCGCGCGGCGCGCGTGCCCTCGCGCGCCCGGCGCGCGCCGTCGCCGCCGAGAGGGCGCCGCGAAGTAGGCTGCGGCGATGACCGCACGGATCGTGATCACCCGCCGGCTCCCCCGTGCCGCCATGACGCTCCTCGGCGATGCCGGCCGGGTATGGATCTCCCCGCACGACCGGCCGTTGACCGCGGGTGAGCTGCGTGAGGCCGTGGCCGGTGCCGAGGCGATCGTCACCCTGCTGCACGACCGCGTCGACGCGGCCCTGCTCGAAGCCGCCGGGCCACAGTTGCGCTGTGTGGCCAACGTGGCCGTGGGCTACGACAACGTCGACGCGGACGCCGCGCGCGAGCGCGGCGTGATCGTCACCAACACCCCTGGCGTGCTGACCGACGCCACCGCGGACCTGGCGATCGCGCTGCTCCTGGCGGTCACCCGGCGGATCGGCGAGGGCGAACGGCTGCTGCGGGCCGGCACGCCGTGGTCGTGGGATTTGTCGTTTATGCTCGGGATGGGGCTGGCCGGCAAGACGCTCGGCGTCGTCGGCCTCGGCGCGATCGGTCAGGCGACGGCACGGCGCGCGCGGGCGTTTGGGATGCAGATCCGCTACAGCGGCCGCCGGCAGGCCGCGCCGAGCGTCGAGGCGGAGCTGGGCGGCGCTCGGCGCCTCGAGCTCGACGAGCTGCTCGAAACAGCGGACGTGGTCACCCTGCACTGCCCGCTCACCGCGGAGACGCACCATCTGCTCGATCATCGACGCCTGCGCCGGATGCGCGCGAGCGCGTACCTGATCAACACGGCGCGCGGGCCGATCGTCGACGAGGCGGCTCTGGTGCAGGCGCTCGGCGCCGGCGAGATCGCCGGCGCCGGACTCGACGTGTTCGAGCGCGAGCCCGAGGTCGATCGGGGGCTGCTCGAGCTCGAGAACGTGGTGCTGGTCCCCCACCTCGGGTCGGCGACGACGGAGACCCGCACGGCGATGGCCGAACTGGCGGTCCGCAACGCGCTGGCCGTGCTCGCCGGCGAGCCGCCGCTGACGCCCGTGACCTGACGCGCCGAGGGCTTCACACTCCGACGAGCCCTGCCCGACCGAAGAGCCTACGCGCCGGCGAGCGCCGCTTCCCGCGCCGCGCCGGCTCGCCGCGCGAGCTCGGCCGCCTCCGCCCGCGCCCCCGGCCCGGGATCGCCGGCCAGGTTGATCTCGACCAACCGCGCGGCCGCGGCGCAGGCCGCCTCGGCCAGCAGCGCGCCGGTGATCGCATCGCCGGCCAGGTGGTGATTGCCCTCCCGCACCGCTCCGGCGGCGAGCTCGGCGACCTCAACCGCAACCACCGCCAGGGCCAGCGGGGTTTCCGCGGCTTGCGCGCGGGCGTTGCGCAGCCGCTGCTCGCGCTTCGGATCCTCTCGCGGCAGCCGCAGGGCGGCCAGCACCGGCTCGTAGGCGTGCAGCTCCCGGTCGGCAAGCTCGAGCGCGCGCTCGCGCAGCTCGACGGCGCGCGCCCCGATCGGCTCGAGCTCGGGGCCCGCGAAGCGCGCCGCCATCTCGGTCACCGCCGCCGCCAGCGCGCAGGTGCAGGCGGCGGTCGAGCCGCCGCCCGGAGCGGCCGTGCGCGCGGCCACCGCGTCGAGCAGCTCGCTCAGCCGCTGATCGCGCATCGAATCAGAAGAGGCCGACGGTCCTACCGTCCTCATCGATGTCGACATTCAGCGCCGCCGGCGTCTTGCCGAGGCCGGGCATCTGGACGATGTCCCCGCAGAGGGGGACGAGCCAGCCGGCTCCGGTGTAGGCGCGGATGTCCCGGACCGGGAGGGTGAAGTTCTCGGGCGCGTTCAGGAGCGTCGGGTCGGCGGACAGCGACAGGTGGGTCTTGGCCATGCACACGGGGTAGTGCGCGAGCCCCTGCCGGGTGAATTGGCCGAGCTTAGCCTCGGCTTCCGGGTAGTAGTAGACGTCCCGGGCGCCGTACACCCGTTTGGCCACGGCCTCGATCTTGTCCTGGATAGGCTCGTCGTCCTCGTAGAGCTGGTGGAAGGTGTTCGGCTCCTCGCACGCCGCGACGACCGCCTCGGCGAGGTCCGCCACACCGGGTCCGCCCTTGGTGAATCCCTCGTTGGCCTCGGCCGCGAACGCGCCCGCCTCGAGGGCCAGGCGCTTGACCATCTCGACTTCCTCGTTGGTGTCGCCGGGACGCCGGTTGACCGCGACGACAGCAGGGACGCCGAACGTCCGGATGATCCCCAGATGGCGGCGGACGTTGGCCATTCCCACCTCGATTGCGTGCAGGCTGGCGCTGCGGTCGACGCGCGGATCATCCGCGTCGGCGACGCCGCCGTGGTGCTTGACTGCGCGCACGGTGCTCACCAGCACCGCCGCCGACGGGGTCAGCTTGCCGAAGCGGCAGACGATGTCGAAGAACTTCTCCATCCCCATGTCGGCGCCGAAGCCCGACTCGGTGACGACGTAGTCGCCCAGCTTCATGCCGATCAGGTCGGCGATCAGCGAGTTGTTGCCGTGGGCGATGTTGGCGAACGGACCGCAGTGCATCATCACCGGCTGGCCTTCGAGCGTCTGCACGAGGTTCGGCTTGAGCGCCTCCTTGAGCAACACGGTCATGGCCCCGGCGGCGCTGAGGTCCTCGGCGGTGATCGGCTTGCCGCCGTCGTAGGAGTACGCGGCGGTGATGTTGCACAGCCGGCGGCGAAGATCGTGCAGGTCACGCGCCACCGCCATGATCGCCATCACCTCCGAGGCGGCGGTGATGTCGAAACCGCTCTCCCGCGGATACCCGTTGGCCCGCCCGCCGAGGCCGATCGCGATGTGCCGAAGCGCGCGGTCGTTCATGTCCACGGCGCGCCGCCAGGAGACGCGCAGCGCGTCGATCTTATGCGCGTTGCCGTGCAGGATCGAGGCGTCGATCATCGCCGCGAGCAGGTTGTTGGCCGCTCCGATCGCGTGGATGTCGCCGGTGAAGTGCAGGTTCAGGTCCTCCATCGGCACCACCTGGGTGAGGCCGCCGCCGGCCGCGCCGCCCTTGACTCCGAACACCGGTCCGACCGACGCCTCGCGCAGGCAGGCGACCGGGTTCTTCCCGATCACGCCGAGGCCCTGGGTCAGCCCGACCAGGGTCGTGGTCTTGCCCTCGCCCGCCTTCGTCGGGGTCATGCCGGTGACGCAGACCAGCTTTCCGTCCTTGACGTCCTTGAGGCGGTCGAGCACCGACAGCGAGACCTTGGCCTTGTAGCGCCCGTAGGGCTCGATCTCCTCCGGCTCGAGGCCGGCGCGCTCGGCGATCGACTCGATCGGGACGAGCTCGTGCTCCTGCGCTATCTCCAGGCTGCTCTTCATCTGCTCCCTCCTGTGGCTAATGGCTGACGGCGGCGGCGGCAAGCTCGGAAACGAGCTTATCCTCGTAGAAGCGCTCGACCGCGAAGGGGGCGATCAGCTCCGGCGTGCGGCCGGTGGCCACCAGCTCGGCGAGGGTCTTGCCGACGATGGGAGCGGCCTTGAAGCCGTAGGTGCCCCATCCGGCGCTGACGTGGAAGTTCTCCACCTCGGTCTTGCCGAGAATCGGGCTGTAGTCAGGACTCAGGTCGCAGAGACCGGCCCAGCTGCGCAGGAGGCGTGCGCGCTCGAGCTGCGGGAAGAGCTCGAGCGTGTGGCGTGAGACTTCCTGGAGGAAGTTCAGCGTCCCCTGCATCCGGTACGTCGTCCACGGCTCGATCTCGGCGCCCATGAGAAACTCTCCGCGGTCGGTCTGGCTGATGTAGACGTGCATCTGGGAGGAGACGACGACGACGTCGAGCAGCGGCTTCATCGGCTCGGTGACGCAGGCCTGGAGGATGTGCGTGGTGATCGGCAGCGGCACGCCCGCCATGTCGCTGATCAGCGTGCTCCAGCCGGCGGTGCAGTTCAGCACCTGACCGGCGTTGACCGTGCCCCGGTTGGTGCGCACGCGGGTGACGCGCCCATTCGTGCGCTCGAGCCCCGTCACCTCGGTGTTCTGATGAATCTCCACCCCGCCGCGGTCGGCGCCGCGGGCCAATCCCCAGACGACGGCGTCGTGGCGAATGATCCCGCCGGGCGGGTGATAGAGCGCCCCGACAATCGGATAGGTGGCGTGCGGATTGTCGACCCGCATCGCCGGCGCGAGCCGCTTGATCTCCTCCGGGTAGATCACCCGCGAGTCGATCCCGCTCAGCCGGTTGACCTCGGCCCGGTTGGCCATCACGAACATCGCCCGGTCGGAGTGAGCCAGCGTCAGGTGGCCGCACTGCGAGAACAGGAGGTTGAAATCGAGCTCCTGGGAGAGTCCCTCATACAGCTTCACGCTCGCGTCGTAGAACCGGGCCCCCTCGAGCGTCTTGTAGTTCGAGCGTAGGATCGTCGTGTTGCGCCCGGCGGCGCCGGACCCGATGTAGCGCTGCTCGAGCACGGCCACGTCGCGGATGCCGTGCTCGCGCTGCAGGTAGTACGCGGTGGCCAGCCCGTGCGAGCCGCCGCCGATGATCACGACGTCGTAGGAGCCTTTCAGCTCGCGCTGCCGGCGCCACATGCGCCGCCGGCGGAAGATGTCAAGCATCGGCGCCCTCGAGCGCGCTCTGGCCGACCGGGCCGCCGCCGAGATGGGTCGCGGCGTCCTGCACCACTGTCCACATGTACTCGCCGATCGCCCACCCGAACAGGAGCATGAAGCGGTGCTCGCCCTCGCGCAGCACCATCCCCGGCTGGCGGGCGACCGAGCCCGGGCGCAAGCTGCCCACCGGGGTGGCCTGCGGCCGCAGGTCGAGCGCGCAGAAGCGCGCGACGACCTCCCGGGCAAGTGGGCCGATGAGGGTCAGGGCGGCGAAGTTGGAGGTGACCTCGACCACGTGTACCCGCGCCTCGGGCTCGGTCTCGTCCGGACCCGGCATGGAGCCGCGCGCACCGAGCACGAGCGCGCGCCGGTCGCTGACCGGACACCACCAGGCGCCTCCGCGGCGGGTGACGCCGGCGAGGCCGTGGTCGCCCTGCAGCTCGAGCTTGGCCAGATGTGAGACATCGGCCCAGCCCGCGGCGGTGCGGCAGATCTCCCGCTCGCGCTCCGGGGCGCCGTAGTCGACGGCGACGTTCCAGCCGTCGCGGACTTCGAAGCGGGCGCCGGCGGCGCGGGCCTGACGCTCCATCGGGCTGCGAGCCACCGCGGGCGCGTCGAGGGTCAGGAACTCGAGGCTCACGAGCGCAGCACCTCTCCGTCCGGGTCGTAGAACGGCCGCGTACGAAGCTCCGCGGTGAGCTTCTGCCCCTCGTCGGAGATCGTGATCGACACGCCGTCGCGGGCGAGCGCGCTCGGCACCCAGGCCATTCCGATCACCCGGCCGAGGACCGGCGAGTATCGGGAGCTGGTCACCTGCCCGGCCGGCGTCCCGCGCTCGTCGACCACCACGGCGCCCTCCGACGGCACGTGTCCGTCGCTCATCGTGAAGCCGACCAGCGAGGTGGCCGGGGTCTCGCGCGCGTAGTGCTCGAGCGCGGAGCGGCCGATGAAGTCTCCGTCCTTGTCGAGCTTGACGATCCACGGCATCGCGGCGCCGAACGGCGTCGACTCCGAGTCGGTGTCCTGGCCGACCAGGACGTGCAGCTTCTGCAGGCGGAGGATCCGCTGGGGCTCGAGCCCGAAGGGTCGTATGCCGTACGGCCGGCCCGCCTCGAGCAGCGCGTCCCACACGTGCTCGCCGTAGGCGGCGGGGAAGTGGATCTCGTAGCCGACCTCGCCGACGAAGCCGATCCGCAGGATCAAGCAGCGGACGCCGGCGAGCCGACCCTGCCTGGCGTCGAGGTAGGGGAAGGCCTCGTTCGAGCAGTCGACGTCGGTCACCGCGCTGATGATCTCCCGCGCCCGCGGACCGGCGAGGTTGACCGCGCCGACGCCCTGGGTCAGGTCGGTCAGCCGCACCTCGAGGTCCGAGTCGGCGAGCCACCAGGAGAACCACTCCTCGATCGCGCCGGCTCCGCTCGAGGTCGTCGTGACATAGAAGGTCTCCTGGTCGAGCCGGCAGATCGTGCCATCGTCGAGGATCCGCCCCGCGTCCGAGCTGACGACGCCGTAGCGGATCCGCCGGGGCCTCAGATCGGAGAAGCGGTTCGGGTAGACGCGGTCGAGGAACGCGCCGGCCTCCGCGCCGCGGACGAGCAGCTTGCCGAGCGTCGAGACGTCGATCAGGCCGGCACCGTGGTGCACCGCCAGCGCCTCGGCCTGGGGGTCGCCGTAGTCGTAGGGCCGGCGCCAGTCGCCGGCCCACTTCACGTTGGCGCCGAGGTCGCGGTGGCGCCCGTGGATGGCAGAGCGCTTGGCCGGATCGATCGGCCGGCCGGCCAGCACGCCCATCGGCACTGAACGCCACGGCGGGCGCGCGGTCGTGGTCCCCACGTCGGCGAGGCTCTGACTGGTCTCCTGGGCCATCAGGGCGATCGAGGGCAGCTGGCACATCCGCCCCTGGCACGGGCCCATGGTCACCGTCGTGTAGCGCTTGCAGAGCTCGATCGAGTCATACCCCTCCTTGACGCTGTAGGCGATGTCCTTGCTGGTGACGTCCTCGCACAGGCAGGCGAAGCACTTGCCACGGCGTGCTCCGGACGCCGGCGGCGGAACCGCCACCGCCGGGCGGCCGGCCCTGGCCACGGCGAGCGCCTCGCGCAGCTCGGGCACCCGCGCGCCGCTGCGCTCGTCGCCGAGACCGACCGCGTGTGCCGCCTCGAGCCCCGCGAGCTCGCCCGAGGGCGCCACCGAGTCGGGCTCACCGGCGCCGGCCACCTCGCCCGCCGCCTGCACGCCGTCCGGCAGCTCGGACAGCGCGAAGCCGCCGCGGGCGGCGTCATAGGCGGTTCGAGCGCCGGCCTGGAGCAGGAGCGACGTGGCCGGCGCGCTCCCCCCGGAGACCACGAGCAGGTCGCAGTCGAGCGGGCGTTCGTCGGCCTCCTCGCCGCCCACCGGCGCCAGCACCGCCTGGGCCACCGCCTTACCGCCGCGCGCCTCCACGACGGTATGGCGTGGGAGGACGCGGATCCCGCGCTCGCCGAGGTCCTGGGCGGGCGCGCCGGAAAGCTGGCGCAGGTCGGCCACCGCGGCGATCTCGACGCCGACCTCATGCAGCGCAAGCGCGGCGTGGAGGCCGCGGTCCGAAGTGGTCACGACGACCGCGCGTGAGCCGGGCTTGACCGAGTACAGCGAGGCCAGGCGCCGGGCGCCGTCGGAGAGCATGACGCCGGGCAGGTCGTTGCCGGCGAACAGCAGTGGCTGCTCGATCCCCCCGGTGGCGAACACGTGACGGCGGGCGCGCACCTGGTGAAGCGTGTCGCCTTGCCACACCGGCACGATCCCGTCGAAGTAGCCGAGCGCCGAGGCGCGGGTGAGGACCTCGACGCCGCCGGCGCGGAGATCCTGCGCGAGCGCCGCGATGCCCTCGCCGGCCTCGTCGACCAGCCGGCGGCCGCCGAGCTCCGGACCCTCCTCGGCGAGGACCACGTCGGCGCCGAGGCGGCTGGCAGCCCGCGCCGCCTCGAGCCCGGCCACGCCGCCGCCGACCACCAGCACGTCGGCGTGGCGGCGGCGGTACTCCGTGCGCCACATCCGTTCCGGCTGCTGCCTGGGCAGCCGACCGAGCCCGGCGGCATGGCGCAGCACCTTCTCGTAGAGCGGCCACAGCCGGCGGGGGCGGATGAACGTCTTGTAGTAGAAGCCGGGGGGCGTGAACGGGCCGCCGACCAGGTCGGTGGCCCGCATCGCGTCGAACTCGAGGCCGGGGCGGGCGTTGAGATGCTCGACCCGCATGCCCTCGCGCAGCGGCTCGGTGCAGGCGCGGGCGCCGGGCGCGCCGTCGACCGCCACGATGCAGTTCGGGCACTGCCCCGAGCAGCACATCAGGCCCCGGCGACGGTGGTACTTGAAGCTGCGCGAGAACGTGCGCCGGCCGGCGGCGTACAGCGCCGAGCCGACGGTGTCGCCCTCGAAGCCCTCGACCGTCTTGCCGTCGAAGCTGAAGCGAATCACTTTCTGGCGGTCGATCCGCTCGCCGGGGTGCTCGGGTAGCCGGCTCACGAGACCGCGAGTCGCTTCGGCTCGGGGCCTTCGGCCGGACCGGAGTCACCGCCCGGCGGAACGTCCTTGGGCAGCGCGGTGAACATCACGCGGTTGGTGCGGGTGTCCCGCTCGGCGATGAACCACGCCCGGCAGCCCGAGCGGTGAAACCACCACTCCCGCTGGACGCCGGCCACGTTGCGGCGGAAATAGTTGTAGGCGTTCAGCTGCCGGAAGTCGGCACCCGCGCCCGGCCGCGAGGAGATCTCGCCGCCGTAGCCGAAGTCGGACACCTCACGGACGCCGCAGTTGGGACAGGCAAGCAGGAATGACACCGGGAGCGGACGCTACGCGCGCCGTGTGATCGTGTCCGATACGAAGGACGGCATGATCCCGATAGCGAATCACATAGACATCGGCCACGCATGCCTGACGTCAGGCCGGCGTCCCACCACGTGTTCGGCGATGTCGCCCAGCCGATCCACGGGCGCCTACATCCCGCGAACCTGGGTGGGCATCGTCTGGCACGGTAGATGACGCGACGAGCACGACGCCGGGACTTCCAGCTGCGCCATCTCCGCTGCCGGATGCCCCGCGCCCCGGCCTCGACGCCGTCTCTTCCGGTAATCGGTGCATTGCGCCTACGGCCCGCCGACCGATTTGTCAGCGTGCCGCAGCACGATAACTTGACATGCCACCGCCGGCGGAAATAGGGTACGCGTCGACTATTCATACTTCATCGTGAGCCTCCTCTCTGCGGCTCGCGGAAGGGAGGTTAGGGGGTGGGTCTGCGTTCGGGGTGGCGCACGCTTGGCTTGTCGGCGGTGAGTGCGTCGATATGCGGCTTGTTGGTCCTCGGCGGTCTCTGCGCAGTTGCACAAGCGCAGCCTCTGCCCGTTCCCGCGACGTATATGTACGGGACTACGGCACTGGCGTTGGAGCAGAATGCGTACAACGCGGGCTGTTACTTCGCTCAGCATCAGCCCGGTGGCAACCGCGTGTTCATGCTTGATTTCGGAGCGGCGCGCGCGGATCCCTCCGGAGGCGGAGCGATCGACTTCAGTGACGTGTACTTCAGCAACCCGACGATCCTTACGGCCCTCGAGGCGGCCTCCAACGGCGTGCACAACTGTTACCACGCAGGTCTCACGGAGATTGCGTACGGGACGAACAATTCTGCTCTCTCCGGCATGTCGGACAGGGATGCGATGAACGCCGGCTACTGGCAGGAGCAGCGCGCCAACGACCTGTTCAACTACCAACGAAACAATCGGCGCATCGCGCAGGACGCCGCAGCCGGGTCGGATGTCGAGCCGTCGTGGGCGGGCAAGACGATCAGTAACGACCTGGTCAACGGCGCTTCGAAGGCGGCCGATGCGGTTTGGTATGACTTTGGTTCGGCCGACGGTTGCCCTACGAGTGGCTCGGGTGGCGCATGCAACAACGGATGGGGAACCTTCGATGTGGCGTGGGCGTCATTCAGCGGTACGGCGCGGCCGCTGCCGGAGATTTACTACGCGGTGAATGCGGCTCAGTGGGCGGTTATCCGGCGCAACTGGGATGCCCACAAGTCTGGTTACTACTTCGCCGGCAGCACCGGCTCGACCGGTGTAGGGCTGACGCCGCAACAGGGCTGGGATGACCTGTCCGCGGATAACCCAGGGCTGGTTCAGCGCCAGCCCGGTACGATCTGCTTCGGGTGCTGAGGAGCGATAACCGTGAGAAAGACGTTTTGGACAGGATCGCGTCTGATGCGCTCCGGTCGGGGTTATGTCATGGTCGCCTTGATGACGCTGCTCATGGCCGGTACGGGAAGTGCGGCGCTCGCGCTGAGCGCAGGGCCTTCGACGGGCTCGTCCTCAGTCGCGGCCGGCGAGGTCGTGCATCACGTGCGTCAGGCCGGCCCGGCCGGGGTGCAGGGCGTCAACGCGCCAGACACAGGTGAGGTGATCCCCGCCGGGATGCTTGCCGCCGGTGCCCCGTCGCCGCTACCGCCGCAGGTGATCCACGTCTCGAACGCGTGGCAAACCAGCGACGGCGCACAGCTCGTCGTCGTGTACGCCGGCGGCGCCGGTGACAACGCCACGAACGGGCGGTTCGTCATCGTTCGCCAGAGCGAGCCAGCCGGAACGCAGACCGTCAACGTGGTGGACGTCCCCGCGACGGGTCCGGTGTCGATCATCAACGCCCCGACCGCCGTGACGGATCCGACTCAGGCCGAACTTCCGTATCGGACCGTGGCAGGCGCTCTCGGAGTGCTTCGCCTCGGTGATGACACCGCGACCACCGGCTGAGGCGCGAAGCGGGACCGGCTGAACCGAGGGGACGTGAGCTACTGCCTTCGCGCCCGGCGTGTCCCCGTGGTCGTCGCGCTAGCCGCCGCCTTGATCCCGTCCTCCGGCGGCGCGCTCGCGGCGGGTCGCCGGGTGCTACGCGCAGCCGTGCCCGGTCACCGCCTGGCGCGAACCGCGCTGCTTCCGTGCCCCACCGCTGATTACACGCTCCAGGCCGTGGCCGAGCGGCTCGACGCGGCGGATCTCGGCATCGCCTGGTTTGCCCTTCGAGGGTCCTACAGCTGCCGCCTCGACTTGCCTCTGCGGTTCGCCGTTCAGCCCGCCTCGGATACGGCGGCCCAGCCGCTCGGCACGCTGGGCGGGGTGCAGGGCAGCCCGTCAATGGTGATGGTGCACGCGTCGCTGACGCCAGGCGCAGTCGTCATCCGCGCCTGGGCATGGACCAATTGGTGCGGCCCCGGGGGCAGGTTCACGCTGCTCGCGCGCTCGAGTGCCTCGTCCAACTCGTGGACCGGGCCCGTGGCGGCCCCCGACTGTAGCTCGCCGGAACTGCCGTCGACGCTGACGCCTTCCATACTCAATCTGCCGGGGTGTCCGCCGCGCGGCTATTCGCTTAGCACTTACGGCGGCGAGGGATTTCGGCAGCGAATCATCGGCTACGCCGCGATCGTCTCGCGCGGCGGTTCGCCGTGCATACTGCGCGCCCGCCTCTCCTTGACCGTCCAGGAAATGCGCGCGCACGGGTGGGCGACGGCACCCGAGATTCGCGGCAACTCAGCGTCGACCACGGTTGCTGTGGTCCTCGCGCGCGGAAGCCCGGCTGAGCTGTTCTGGAGCTGGACGAACTGGTGCGGGGGCGGTGGACCGTTCAGGTGGCTGGTCCGGGCGGGCCAACAAAGCGCGACCGCGCGCGCCGCCCGCGTCCCGGCATGCGATCCGAGCGGGTCAGCTTCCACCCTTCAGCCCTTCTTCAACCCGCCCTACCCGGTGCCGCCCTCTCGTCGCCTGAAGTACTGAGCAACCGCAGGACGACCAATCAGAACGATGGCCGTACCATCCCCACCATGAGCACTAGCGCCTATGCCGAACGCGCAGCAGCGCGGACGCCGACGCTGTTCGGGCATGTGATGGTGCTCGTCGCCGTGACGGTTGGGTTCGCGACGTTGGGCGTCTGGCTGGGCCGAAATTCGGGCGGTGCGACGTGGTTCATCTCCTGGCTGGCGGCGATCGCCTGCCTGTTCGGCCTGCAGTTCGCCAACGCGCGGGGCAATACCGGAGTCGCGTTGGCACTGCTGTTCGCGTTCGGCCTGTTGATGGGCGTAAGCGTCTCGATGACCGTCAACTACTACTCCGCCGCCGACCCCACCGCCGTCCGCCAGGCGTTCGGGGCCACGACGCTGTTCGTCGGAGTCCTCGGGTCGGGTGGGTACGCGGTGCGTCGCGACCTGTCGTTCCTCTATCGATTCGCCTTCCTTGGACTGCTGGCGCTGCTTCTGGCCGGGATTGTGCTGATCTTCGTGCACATCTCGGCCGCCTACACGATCTGGTCGCTCGTCGGCTTGGCCGTCTTCGGGATCTACACGGTCGCGGACTTCAACCGCCTGCGTCATGCCGGTTCCGACCAGGCGATCCCGCTCGCCGCGGGCATCTTTCTGGATGTCCTGAACATCTTTCTGCTCTTCCTGCGAATCTTCGGGCGCTCGAACTGACACGTGTCTGCGGCGGCTCGTGAAGAGCGGTGCCACGGGAGCGAGCTGGAGGCGGCCGTCCGGCGCCCCGCACGCAGGTGATTGCTTGCTCGGCGAAGGGACGCGTTCCTCCTATCGCTCGGTGAACCCGGGCACGGACTGGCCGGCCCCATGGACGCCGCGCGCAGCGCGGCCCCTAACCCAAACCGAACGAACGGGCGATGATCTCGCGCTGGATCTCGCTCGTGCCGCCGTAGATCGGGGTTACCAGCGACGCGCGGACCTGGCGCTCCATCTCGTACTCGACCGCGTAGCCGGCGCCGCCCATCATCTGCATGCCCTCGAGCGTCGTCCGCTTGGCCAGCTCGGTCGCCTTCAGCTTGCACATCGAGGCCTGGCGGGGATGCAGCGTCTCCGGGTCGGCGTCGACGCGCGCGGCGAGGTCATAGACGAGCAGTCGGGTAGCCTCGATCTCGGTGGCGAGATCGGCGAGGCGATGGGCGATCGCCTGGAAGGTCCCGATCGGACGTCCGAACTGCCTGCGTTCCTTGACGTAGGTGAGGACGTCCTCGAAGGCACGCTCGGCCATCCCGAGCGCCTGCGCGGAGATGATCAGCCGCTCGTTGTTGAGACCGGCCATCAACTGTCGCCAGCCCTCGCCCTCGTGTCCGACCAGCCGCTCGGCGGGGATGAAGCAATCGGTGAAGAAGAGGTCGTTGACCTCGCGGCCGCCCATCGTCTCGATGCCCCGCACCTCGAGCCCGTCGGCCCCGGCCGGCACGGAGATCATCGAGAGCCCCTGGTGCTTGTCGGACCCTCGCGCGGTCCGGCAGACCAGAAGGATGTGGGCAGCGGCGTGCGCGCCGGTGATCCACGTCTTCTGGCCGTCGATCACGTAGCCGCCGTCGACCCGCTCGGCACGGCAGGAGACGTTGGCGACATCCGAGCCGGCCTCGGGCTCCGACATGGCGATCGCCTCCACGCGCCCGGCGACGATGCCGGTGAGGAGCTCGTCCTTGAGCGCCTCGGTGGCGAACCGCTCGACCGGCTTGGCGGCCATCATCGTGATCGGGAAGAACCCCATCGGGATCTGCCCGCGCGAGAACTCCTCGCACAACAGGCACATGTCGACCGCGCCCCCGCCGCCTCCGCCGTATCGCTCGGGTATGGCCACGCCGACCCAGCCGAGCTCGGCGATCCGCGTGTAGAGCTCCTGGTTGTGGGGCTCGCGGCCGTGGTCGGTGAGCGCCTCGCGCTGCTCGCGCGTGCCGCACTCACGCCGGGCGAAGTCGCGGACCGCCTCGACGAACGCCCGCTGCTCCGGAGCCAGCTGCTGCATCGTCATCGTCCTCCTGCATCGCCGATCGCCTGCCTCGCCCGAGACTACATTTCGGGCGTGCCCCTCACCCGGGAGCCTGAGACGCGGCTACATTGCGGGCGTGCTGATCCGCCAGGCCGTTCCGGACCGCGACGCCGCCGGATGCGCGGCCGTCTACGCTCCGTTCGTGCGCGACACGGTCATTTCGCTGGAGGAAACAGCTCCGGACGCGGCCGAGCTAAGCCGGCGCATCAAGCACATCTCCCGCACGCACCCGTGGCTGGTGGCCGAGCAGGCCGGCGGGGTGTGCGGATTTGCGTACGGCTCCCTGCACCGCGAGCGAGCGGCCTACCGATGGGCCACGGATGTGACCGTGTACGTGGACCCCACCCACCATCGCCGCGGTATCGGCCGCTCACTCTACACGGCGCTGTTCGATCTGCTCACGCGGCAAGGCTTCCATATCGCCTGCGCGGGGATCACGCTGCCAAACCACGCGAGCGTAGGGCTCCACGAGTCGCTCGGTTTCGTGCCGGTGGGCGTCTACCGGCGAATCGGCTTCAAGTTCGGCGCCTGGTGGGACGTCGGCTGGTGGCAGCGGCGGCTGATCGGTGGCGACGCCGGACCACCGGCCGAGCCCGTGCCGCCGGCGCGCTGACACCCGGCGAAGGGCAAGGGGATCGTCGTCGTGCGCCCGCTTGACCGACCTGCGGTCCGCCGCCGCGAAACAAGTGCGCAATCGTGACGCGGGCAGCGGTCTGCGCCCTACACTCGGGCAGCGGGCGGGGGAAGGGTTCAAGCGTGCGCTGCCGGGGGCAGGTCGATCTTGACCGGTTCGTGCGTGAGGAGATCGATCGTGAGCCCCCCGGTCACCCGGGTGGTGTAGACCTGCCTGAGCAGTTCGCTGCCGGTGAGGATCCATAGCGTCGTGTCGCCGCTGAGTCCGTATCGGAATTCGTCGACCGGGGCGCCGGAGATCGTCGTGTGTCCGATCAGGCGTGGCGCCGCGGCGGCGATGTTGGCCGTATTGTCGATCGTCTCGGCGGAGAGGAGGTTGATGAACCCGATCATCCCGTGCACGGGGTTGCCCTGCTCGTCGGGCACCTGGCGCTGGTATTGGCGGCTGCCCGGCGCGGCCTGGGCCAGCACCGTGCTGCGGGTCCAGTAGAACCTTCTCGGCGGGCCGAGGCCCGGGTCGGTGGGGCTCACCAGCGCCGTGCCGCGCCCGCTGCGGAAGTCGACGCGGCCGGTGGCCTGAGCCGGCTGGCCGTTCACCTGAAGGTTGGCGGTGAAGCGCGCGCCGCCGTGCTCGAAATCGGACTCGAGCACGCGGGCGAGCGTGAGTACCTGAGCGTCGGTCGCAGGCGTGCCCGTGGCGTTAGATTTCAGCTTTGGATGCTGGCTGCCGCAGCCGGCCAGGAGCCCGCACACCAGCAGAACGAGAGCCGAGAAGGCGCGGCGGCTCATCCCGCTGTCTCTCGTTCGGGAGCCCCGACCGCGGGCTGGGCGGGGGCGGTGGCCGCCGCCGGCATATTCGGCTGCGGCGGCGGAGCGGGCAGGGTCTGGTAGCTGACCTGGGGTGGTGCCGGCAGGAGCCGGAGCCGCTCGTGGCCGATGGTGAGCGAGTGCCCGCAGGAGTTCCCCGTCAGCGCGTGCAAGCGGGACGGCACCGACCGGAGGCCGCCGCCGGGGGCCTGGTTGGCCGAGAAGCAGTTGCCCTGAGAGAGCCCGCTCTGGGTCTCCAGCGCCAGGTCGGTGGCGTTTGCCTCGAGCCGGTTGGCTCGCACGGTGTTGTTGGTCGCGGCGCTGTCGGGGCTGTCCAGCACGACGATGCCGACCTCGGAATGGCCGCTGACAAGGTTATCGGCCACGTCGTTGGCGCTGCCGCCGTTGACGGCGACGCCGGCCCCGAACCCCCCCTGCTCCGCGCGGGGTGCGCCGCGATCGTTGTTGTCGACGATCCGGTTGCTCGTGAGCGTGGACCCTTGTTGCGGGAACCCTGGCTCCTTACGGAGAGAGTCGATCTCCACGCCGACTCGGTTGCGCGTCCACACGTTATCGAGCACGCTCGCATCGCCGCTGGCGTTGGTGGCCTCATAGCCGACCTGGTTGTGCTCGGCCACCGAATCGCGGACGAGGGCGTGGCAGGGGTTGCAGTCTCCGACGTACACGCCGCTGTCGGGCTGGCCGGAGGCGTAGACGTGGTCGAAGCGCCCGTGCTCGGCCCCGAACGCGTAGACGCCGTAGAGGCCATTGTCGTACGCGGTGATGTACGAGCCGCGCCACCCCTGGAGTTGCTCGCCGCCACGGTACTCGCTCGAGGGCGACCAAACGACGCCGTTGACCAGGTATCGGCGCACGGTCAGGTTCTCGACCGCGACGCCGTCGGCGTGGATGTCAAGCCCGTCCCCGAGCTGGTTCTGGCCGTCGAGCACCACGTGGTTGCGGTCGAGCCCGCGGATGACGATCCCGGTGTGCTCGTCGGCGACCGTGACGGTCTCGTGGTAGACGCCGGCCGCAATCAGCACCAGATCGCCCGGCCGGGCGGCGCCGACGGCGGCCTGAATCGTTTTGTAGCTACCAGGAACGCGAAGCACACGGCCGTGGCCGGCCTGCTTGTGGCCGGAGGAGCCACACGCCGCGCATGCGAGCGCCGCGACGACCAGCGCGGCCGCCCTGACGCGGCCGCGGCTTGGCGTCATCCGGTGACAGCTGGGGGTGGTGGTGGTCGGACGGGCGCGTGCACGGTCGCGCATGCCCGTACCGGTCCGACCGGCTTGCCGGGTGTGTTCGGAACCGTGGGCGTGCCGATTCCGCGCGCGTCCACGCAGTTGACCGTGGTCCCCGTGAGTGTTCCGGCGCGCACTCGTGTCGTCAGGTGCAGCACATGCTCCTCGCCGCTCGCCAGCGACGCGAAGCTCCAGCACACCTGGCGTCCGTTGACCCGGCGGCCCGACCTGGTCGCGCTGACGAAAACGAGCCCAGCCGGCAGCCGGTCGCACACGCGCACGTCAGTGACGTCGTTCGGGCCGCCGTTGCGGACGATGATCGAGTATTCGACCGTGCTCGCCGTCTGGCGCAGGACGTGCTTGACGAGCACCAACGGCCCACTTGGGGGCACCACACCGGGAGTGGGCGGTTCCGGACCCGGTGGCGGCTGCGGAGCCGGCGGCTCCGGTTTCGGCGGTGGCGGTGTCGGGGGCGGCGGGATGCGGCGGACACCGCAGTCAAAGGTGAAGTCATTCTGACCTGGGCCGTGCGAGCCGACGAACATGACGCCGCGGCCGCCCACGTCGCGGCAGTTGGAGTCGATCCGCCGGTCGGTGCCGGCGAACCGCCTGGTCGGCTCCCAACCGTGCAGCGAGGGCTGATCGAGCGGCACGCGCACCCGGTAGCAGGTGCCCGACTCGATGTCGAACACGTACTCGCCGTGCGAATCCGTGCGCGTCTCGCCGACCACGTTGCCCTTACAGTCGACCAACTCGACGACCGTGTCGGTCACCGGCCGCTCGCCGGCGTCCTGGATGCCGTTGTGGTTCCGGTCGAACCACAGCCGATTGCCGACCTGCACCGGCGCGAGGCCCATGTACGAGTCGAGGTCTCCCAGCCCGTTGGACTTCGCGAACCCAGTGAACGGCGGAGGGGTGGGGGTTATGTAGTTCTCCAGCGAGCGGACATTTGCCCCGGTGCTGTTGCGCTTCCAGAGCAGGCCGTTGGCTTGCGGATTGAAGACGTGGATGCTCGTTGCTACCACGTCCGCGAAACCGGGCACCTGCGTCACCCCGCCCTGGTAGGGGTGAGGCGCTCCGCTCGCGCAACCACCTGCACCAAGCGTTGACGGGCAGGTACTGCCCCCCGGCCCGCTGATCGGGGACGGGTTGTAGTAGTAGCCGGGATCCGGCCCGATCGGACCGTAGAGCCAGTTATTGGCCCCGGGGGCCTGTCCCGCGGAGGGTGTCCCTGCCACCTCTCCGTTGCTCTCGAGCGTAAACGTCCCGCCCGCGTTCGGCGCGGCCGCCAGCATGTCACCGTGCGACATGGGGCCGAAGCCCGTATTGGCTGTGCACGCGTTGCCTTCGCTCAACTCGCCGGGGACGCAGGCACCGGCCATGTCGCCGATCAGGTCGCGGAAGCCGAGAATCATGCGGCCATCCGCAGCGAACGTGATCGCGGTGAGCTGCGGGTAGCTGTCGTTGGAGCCCTCTACGGCCTCGGGTCCGCGGTCGGCGTTAGAGGGCGGCAGGCCGCCGGTCGAGGTCAATGTGGGCCACGGCCTCCACTCGCAGTACCCCGGGGCCTCGCAAAACTGCAACGGGTTCGTTGTCGGCGCGCGCGTGTAGTTCAGGTGGAATCTGAGGACCGGGGTGAACGCCGGAGCCGAGGTCGGGTTGTCGACGCGATAGACGACCGCCTCTAGATTGGCGGGACTCTGAGAAGTCTCCGCGTCACACACCCCGCCGACGTACAGCTTGCCGTCGGTGCGGTTGAATCCGGCCGCGAACGGGCGCCAATCGCCGCCGGCACAACGCGGATCCGCGATGGGGGTCGCGTGCTCGCCCTGAGCGCCGAGTGGCAGCCGGTACAGCGCATGGTTGGCGAG
>JAFAXX010000072.1 GCA_019240655.1 Solirubrobacterales bacterium | reverse complement strand
CGCTCCACCGTCGCGCACAACCGAGCCGTGTCGGTGGGCTCTTGCGCAACATCTGCGAGTGCGCACAGCGAAAGACACAGCGCCACCGTGAGCGCGGCCGATGAGGCAAGACCACTCCGCTGGGGCAGCGTGCTGCTGATGCGAAGGCGTGCCGCGGGAAGCTCCACACCGGCCAGCTGGAGCTCCGCGACGATCCCTCGCGGATAGGCACGCCATCCGGGCGCCGCGACAATCGCGTCTGCGTCGAAGCGATCCGATTCACCGCCATCAGTCAGCTGCACCTCGAACATACCGGTGCTGCGCTCAGCGCTGACCGTGACACCGGCCGCGATTGCAAACGGGAGCGCCAAGCCGTCGTTGTAGTCGGTGTGCTCTCCGATCAGGTTGACGCGACCGGGGGCGAAGGCCTTGGCGTGGCTGGGCAAGTTTCTCTAGTGTCCTCTGGAATGTCGGTGCAGTGGGGAATCATGTCGACCGCGCGGATCAACCGGAAGTTCCTGGCCGGAGCCCGGGAGGCGTCCGGCGTGGAGGTTGTCGCCGTCGCCAGCCGCACGCGGGAGTCGGCGGAGCGCTTCGCGCGGGAGCATCGCATCGAGCGCGCTCACGCGGGCTATGACAGCTTGCTTTCCGACCCCGCGGTCGAGGCGGTCTACATCTCGCTGCCCAACTCGCTCCACGTCGAGTGGACGGTCCGCGCGCTGCAGGCGGGTAAGCACGTGCTCTGCGAGAAGCCGCTCAGCCGTCGTGCCGAGGAGGTCAGCCGGTGCTTCGAGCAGGCCGAGCGTGAGGGTCGGCTGTTGACCGAGGGCTTCATGTACCGCCACCACCCTCAGACCCATCGGCTCGTCGAGCTGGTGCGATCCGGGGCGATCGGGGCGCTCAGGCTGGTCCGGGCCAGCTTCAGCTTCGAGCTCCCCGAGCCCCGGAACGTTCGGCTGAGCCGGGCCCTGGAGGGCGGCGCGCTGATGGACGTCGGGTGCTACTGCGTGAGCGGCACTCGCCTGCTCGCCGGCGAGCCGCGGCGGGTCACCGCCCAGCAGACGCTCGGCGGCGACGGCGTGGACATCGCCTTCGCCGCCACCATGCTCTGCCAGGGTGAAGTGCTCGCGCATTTCGACGCCGGGATGTCGTTCGCCGCCCGGGACGAGCTCGAGGTCGTCGGCGAGCACGGGTCGTTGTTCCTGGATGACCCGTGGCATTGCGTCGAGCCGGTGATCGAGCTGCGCCGCGACGGGCGCAGCGAGCGCATCGAAGTCGAGCGGGTGAACCCATACCGCCGTGAGGCCGAGAACCTGTCGGCGGCGATCCGCGGCGAGGCGCCGCTGTTGCTCGGGCGCGAGGATGCCCTCGGACAGGCACGCGCGATCGAGGCCCTCTATGCGGCGGCCGAGACCGGGCAGGCCGTCACCCCGGCCTAGAGTGTGTCGGGCGGTGCTCTACTTCCGCCACCCCTCATCGCTCGAACACGACCCGGGGGCGGCCGCGCCCGGCCATCCCGACGCGCCCGCGCGGATCACCGCGATCGAGGCCGCCCTCGAGCGCGAGGGGTGGAAGGGGTGTGAGCGCCGGAGCGCCCCGTGCGCCAGCGAGTCGGAGCTCGAGCTCGTCCACGCCCCCGCGCACGTGGAGTCGATCCGCACGCTCGCGGGGGCCGGCGGCGGGCAGCTCGACGCCGACACGTGGCTCGATGAGTCGTCCTACCGCGCGGCCCGGCATGCCGCCGGGGGTGCCGGCGAGATGGTCCGCGCGCTGATCGCCGGCCACGACACGGCCGGGTTCTGCGGCCTTCGCCCCGCCGGCCATCACGCCGAGCGTGACCGCGCGATGGGGTTCTGCGTGTTCAACAACGTCGCGCTGGCGGCCGAGCTCGCCGTCCGCGAGCTCGGCCTCGAGCGGGTGATGATCATCGACTGGGACGTCCACCACGGCAACGGAACCGCGGAGATCTTCCGCCGCCGCTCCGACGTCCTGTTCGCGAGCATTCACGAGTCCGGCCTGTTCCCGGGCACCGGTGCGGCCGCCGACGTGGGCGCGGGCGACGCTCGTGGCTACACGATCAACGTGCCGGTCCCCCGTGATTCGGACGAGGAGGTGTGGCTCTCGGTGCTCGAGTACGTGATCGTCCCGGTCGGGCTCGAGTTCCGCCCCCAGCTCGTCCTCGTCTCGGCCGGCTACGACGCCCACCGCGCCGATCCGGTCGGCGGCTGCCGGCTCGAGGCCGAGTCCTACGGGCAGATGACCTGCCACGTCCGGGACATGGCGGCCGAGGTCGGCGCTCCCGTCGGCGCGGTGCTGGAAGGCGGATACGACCCCGACGCTCTGGCCGTGTCCGTGCTCGCGACGATCTCGGCGCTGTGCGGCGAGGGGACGGCGGAGTCGATCGCTCCCGATCCGCTCGTCACCTCCCGGGTGGCCGCCCACGTCGGCCATTTCTGGACGCTGTAGCGTCTTTCACAGAATCGTCACGGCCTGGGCTCCGCGCCGGCCGATGATCGAACCCCGATGAGCCACGCAGAGCTTCATTTCCACCTGCTGCCGGGCGTCGACGACGGCCCCGCCTCGGTCGAGGAGAGCATCGCCCTGGCCGCGGCGGCGCTCGCCGACGGCACCGGCACGATCGTCGCCACGCCCCACGTCCACCGACTGCACGTGACGGATCCGAGCGAGATCCGCGGCCGGGTCGACGAGCTCGCCGCGTGTCTGCGCGCCGAGGGGCTCCGACTCGAGCTGCGGCCCGGTGGCGAGCTCGCCGACGACATGGTCGGGCGGCTCTCACAGCGGCAGCTCGAGTCGATCGCCCACGGACCGCCCGGACGCCGGTGGGTCCTGCTCGAGGCGCCGTTCCGCGGCATGGACGAAAACTTCCGGGCCGCCGCCGACGAGCTGCGAGAACGGGGCTTCGCGGCGCTCGTCGCCCACCCGGAGCGGGCGATGGAGGGATCGGCCGCCCCGGCGATGCTCGACC
>JAFAXX010000154.1 GCA_019240655.1 Solirubrobacterales bacterium | reverse complement strand
CGACTTCGAGCGGCAGGTCCGCGCCTGGGCCCGAGAGCTCGAGCGCGCCGGAGCACCCGACGCCGACCTGCTCCATCTCCACCACCTGACGCCTCTCAATGAGGCGGCGGCGCGGGTCGCCCCTGACGTCCCGGTTATCGGCCAGCTGCACGGCACCGAGCTGTCGATGCTCGAGCAGATCGCCGCCGGGCCTCCCCCGGGCTGGACGCACGCGACCCGGTGGGTTGAGCGCATGCGGGAATGGGCGCACCGCTGCTCGCGGCTGATCGTCGCGCCGGGCGGCGAACAGCGGGCGGTGACCGCGCTGGGCGTACCGCGGGGGCGACTCGTCTCGCTGCCCAACGGGGTCGACATCGAGCGCTTCCGCCGCCGGCCGATCGATCGTGGCCGGTTCTGGCGGCGCGTGCTGAGCGAGGCGCCGCGGGGATGGTTGCCCGGACGGCCGCCCGGTAGCGTGCGCTACGACCCCGCCGACGTCGCCGAGCTCGCCCGCACCGTGGTGCTGCTCTACGTCGGGCGCTTCACCGCGGTCAAGCGCCTGGACCGGCTGATCGGCGCCTTCGCCACCGCCCGGCCGCGGATGGCGGCGCCGGCCGCCCTCGTCCTCCTCGGAGGCCATCCCGGGGAATGGGAGCACGAGCATCCCGCCGACCTCGTGGTCGCGGGGCACGTCGCCGACGTGTACCTGGCCGGCTGGTACGCCCACGAATCCCTGCCCGAGTTCTTCTCGGCGTCCGATGCGGTGCTGACGGCGTCCGAGCGCGAGCAGTTCGGGCTGACACTGATCGAGGGGATGGCGTGCGGGATCCCCGCGGTGGCCGCGAGGTCCCTCGGGCCGGAGCTGATCATCGACCCCGGCCGCACGGGCTGGCTGGCCGACAGCGAAGCTCAGCTGGCCGAGAGTTTGATCGAGGTCGTCAACGACCCCGCCGAGCGCACCCGGCGCGGCGCGGCGGCGAAGGAGGCGGTGGGCGAGCGCTTCTCGTGGCCATCGGTCGCCGGACGGCTGGCGGCCGTCATGGACGACGTGCTCGCCGGAGCGACCGCCCCGCCGGCCGGCGAGGCGTGATCCTCTTCCTGCACAACCGCTACCGCACGACCGGGGGCGAGGAGCGCGCCGTGGACGATCTCCTGTGGCTGGTCCGCGAGCACCTGGGCGAGGACGCCGAGCGGCTCGAACGGGACTCCTCGGTGCTCGGGCGGACCGCCGCGGCGGGGGCGATGCTGCGCGGCGGGCTTCGCCCCGACGACGTCGCGCGCGCGGTCCGCCGGACTCGAGCCCGGGTGGTGCACGCCCACAACCTCAACCCGACCCTCGGCTGGAGGGCGCTCGCGGCGGCCCGCGCGGCGGGCGCCCGGGTGGTCGCCCACCTGCACCAGTACCGGCTGGTGTGCGCGGTCGGGGTGTGCTTCACGGACGGCGCTGACTGCACTCGCTGTCACGGCCGCAACACGATTCCCGGCGTGGTGCACAACTGCCGGGGATCGCTGCCGGAGGCTCTGGTGTACGGGAGCGCGCTCGCCCTCTGGCAACGCCGGCTCGTCGCTCAGGTCGATGCCTTCATCGTGCCGAGCCGCTTCGCCGCCGCGCGCCTCCGGGAGCTCGGCGCGCCCGTCGACCGTGCCCACGTGCTCGGGCACGTGATCCGGGAGTTCGCCCGCCGCCCGGCGGCGACCGGCGACGGGCACGCGCTCGTGGCGGGCCGGCTCGTGCCTGAGAAGGGCGTCGCGGTGGCGATCGAGGCGTGTCGTCTGGCCGGCATTCCGCTTGTCGTGGCCGGGGAGGGCCCCGAGAGCGCGCGACTGCGCGCCCGCGGCGCCGGCGTCCGCTTCGCCGGCCGAGTCGACGACATCGAACTCGCGCGGCTGCGCCGGACCGCCGCGCTGGCGCTGGCACCGTCGCTGTCGGCCGAGTCCTTCGGACTGGCCGCGGCGGAGGCGATGGCCGCGGGGCTCCCCGTGGCCGGCTCGCGCATCGGGGCGCTCCCGGAGCTGATCCCCGACGCCTGGCTGGCGCCGCCCGGGGATCCCGCGGCGCTGGCCGCGGCGATCACCCGGCTGCGCGCCGATGCCGACGCGCCGGCGCGGGCGCTCGCGCACGTGCGCGAGATCAGCGCCCCGGAGGCGATCGCCCCGGCCCTGGCGGCGATCTACGACGGCCGCTGACCGGATCCGGCGCCGGGCCGGCACGGCTTGACTACCCTACGCCGGGATGAAGTCGAGCCAGATCGGGTAGCCGAACCGGCGACCGACCACCCCGGGGCAGCGCACGCGAGCCGGGGTCGGTGTCCTTTCCCCTAACTGGAGGTTCGCGTATGAAGCTCGGCTTGACTCTCGTGCGAGCAGTGGTCGGCGTGCTGTTCTTCGGGCACGGCGCCCAGAAGCTGTTCGGCTGGTTCGGCGGGCACGGCCCCGAGGGCACGGCTCAGATGTTCGAGTCCCTCGGCCTCCGGCCCGGCCACAAGCACGCCAGGATGGCCGGAGCCGCCGAGGCAGGCGGGGGCACGCTGCTGACCCTCGGGCTGCTGACGCCGGCGGCCGCCGCCTCGCTGATCGGCGTGATGAGCACGGCGATCCAGCGCGTGCACATCAAGAACGGCCCGTGGGCCGCGCAGGGCGGCTATGAGTACAACGTGACGCTGATCGCGATCCTCGTCGCGCTGGCCGACCTGGGCCCCGGCGACCTGTCGCTGGACAGCGCACTCGGCCTCGAGGTGAGCGGGCCGCTCGTCGCCCTGCTCGCCCTCGCGGCCGGCATCGGCGGCGCGGCGGCGATGACCCGCGCCGATCAGAATCAGCCGGCCGGCGGGGCGCCGATTCCGGGCGACCCGGCATCGACGGCCGCCTCGGCGGAGCCGGCGTCGACCGTCACCTCGGCGGACCCGACGTCGAGCGCCGCCTCGCCCGGCCCGGCGTCGAGCACCGCCTGAGCGGATCGACGGAGAGCGCGCCGAGGTCGCGAGGCCGAGGCGCGCTCATCCCGGCCGGCCCGCAGGCGCGCGCCTAACTCTGACGCGTGGCGGGATGGGCGCGGACCTCGTAGAGCACCGCACGGACCGCCACGCCGGCCACGTTCGCCATCGCGTCGGTGACCTTTACCCGCTTCAGCGCGGGGTCGTAGGCCAGGGCGGTCGACCATTGCACGCTGGCGCGGTTGATCAGCTTCATGTACAGCGGCTTGCTGGCCATCCCGAGCGGCGTGACCAGCAGCACGCGGGTGCCGGGAGGCAGCGAGCGCACCGCCGGCAGCAGCACCGACCGCACCGAGTTGCGGTGAAAGCGCCTGAGCGCATCACGCCAGTCCATCACCCGGGGGTCGGGCACCAGTCCGAGCGGGGTGGCGAAGCGGGAGACCCCCGGGAGGTAGTAAGAGATCACCGGCACCTGCTCGGGCTGGGTCGAGAGGACCAGCGGGTCGGCGCCGAGATGGTGGCGCACCTTTGCCATGGTGATCCCGACGTTGCTCTTGCTGTCGACGGACGTCGGCAGCGGGTCGAGCACCCAGAAGGACGCCACCAGGGCGAGCGCCACCAGTCCGAGCCGGCCCGCCCGCGCGACCCCGAGGCCGAACAGCAGCAGGAGGGGCGCGAGGACCACGGCCAGATATCGGTCGGCCCAGGCCGGCGTGACCTTCGCGTACGTCCAGGCAATGAGCAGGGTCCCGGCGCCGAGGAGCAACAGCGAGAGCGCGGCGAGGGCGAGGCGCCGCCGCCCCGGACTCGAGCCCCGGAGCGTCATCAGCCCGGATCCGCCGGCGAGCAGCAGGGCCACCGCGGCTCCCCGGCCGCCGACCAGCGAATACGTCCCCTGGGTGAGCGACCACAGCACCGGCGGCAGGTCCCACGGGGCTCCGGTGTGGCGGGACTGATAGAGCAGCGTGGGCAGCCACGGCGCGTACAGCAGCGCGGTGCCGCCGAACGCGAGGGCGCCGTCCCGCCACAGCGCCGCCCGCTCCAGGCGGGGCGCGCGGAAGACCACGACGACGAACGTGATCGCGCTCACCAGGCCCAGGAACAGGGCCCAGTTGTGCGTGTACAGGGCCAGCGCCAGCGAGATCGCGAACACCGGCAGGTGGCGTCGTCGCCGGAACACGAACGCATGGACGAACGACGCGGCGACGATCACCCCCAGCAGCGCCAGCAACGAGTACATCCGCGTCTCCTGCGCGTAGGCGGTGAGGTACGGAACGCCGGCGGCCAGCACCGCGCAGATCAGCCCGGCACGGCGGTCGAACAGGCTGGCGCCGGCCCAGTACGCGACCGGGATGGTCAGCAGCGCGAAGACCAGCGAGAGCTCGTGCGTGGAGACCTCCGTGCTTCCGCGAGCGGCGATCCAGACGTGCAGCAGCAGGTAGTAGAGCGGCGGCGAGCCGTCCTGGCGCAGCAGCGCCGGGATGTGGAGCAGGGGGTGCGAGGCGATGCCGACCGAGATTCCTTCGTCGACCCAAAAGTGAAAGTGCAGCGCCCGCGTGCGCAGCAGCAGTGAGACCAGTATCAGGACCGCGACGCCGGCGAACGCCGTCAGGCGGGAGATCCTCAGGCGTTGCGTGCGCCAAGCGGCTTGCGGCCGAAGGGCCGGCGCGGCGGTTTCGGACGCCTGGGCTGGGACGGTCTCTGTGGACATGAAGCTCGGTCGTGTACCCGATGGAAGCGTGCGGAAGCGGTGTGAGGGAAACTCTCAGCAGCTGGGCGCGCAAGCCTCAAGCTTCCCGCGGGCTGATCGTCAGTATCGGTGACCGCCATCATCGTACGGTTACGGACATACGTCACCGGCGGCCGGCTCGCCACCAGAGCCTAGCCGATGCGATAGACACCCGCTTCAGGCGCCAGCCGCACCGGGCGCACGCTTAACTCGGGCTTAAGCCCGCGCTCAGCGGGGCGCGTGGTACACCGCCTCGATGTTGTGCCCGTCCGGATCGAGCACGAACGCGCCGTAGTATCCGGGCGAGTATTCCGGTCGCGGTCCCGGAGGACCGTTGTCGCTGCCGCCCGCGGCCAGCGCGGCGGCGTGGAACGCATCGACCTGCTCGCGGCGGTCGGCGGCGAAGGCCACGTGCACGGCCGCTGCCGCCCCGTACCGGGTCGAGATCGCGAAGTCGTCGGCCTCCTCGAGCCCGAACGCGACCTCGAAGGCAGCGTCGCTCCAGGGTCCGATCTCGGCGAACCCGAGCGGCAGCAGCGCGCGGACATAGAACGCGCGGCTGCGCGCCAGGTCGCTGACGCCGATCGTCAGGTGATCGACGACCACCCTGCGGCGAGGCATGGCGTGCACTGTAGTGAGGGGCCGCGCTGCGCGCGGCGTCCGTGGGGCCGTCCGGGCCCGTCCGGACGCCGCCGACCCCCATTAGATCGCTCACCGGCTCAGGCGGGCCACCCACACCTGCAGTCGTAAGATCCGCCGCCCTTCCCGCTCGAACACGCGGAAGCACTCAGGGGGGCCGGGCGGATCGGCCAGTGCCTCCTCGACCAGCGCCCGGACCGCGTCGCCGCCGCCCCCGCGGCGCAGCCAGTCGTCGAAGTCGATCTCGAGCGGCATGACGTCCTCGCGCTCGAGCTCGAGGCCCGCCGCCGCGCACAGGTCCCGGAGCCTGGCCCGGCTCAGGCAGCTCCAATGCGAGGGATCGCGCAGACGCTCGATCTCCTGCGACCACGCCGCGACCGCGGGCAATGGATCGGCGAGATGGTCGGCGAGCACGATCCGGCCGCCGGGCGCCACCACGCGCGCGAGCTCTCTGGCGAGGCGCCCGGGCAGCGGGATGTGATGGAGGGCGAACCGGGCCACCGCGCCGTCATATCGGCGGTCAGGGCAGTCGAGGGCGGTGGCGTCGCCGACCGAGAAGGTCACGTTGCGCAGTCGCGCCGCCGCGGCCTCGCGCCGGGCGACGTCGATCATCGCCGGGGTCATGTCGACGCCTTCGACGGCGCCCGCCGTCGGCGCCAGCCGGCGGGCGATCAGCCCGGGTCCGCACGCGGCCTCGAGCCACCGCTCCGTCGGCTGCGCAGCAGCCAGGGCGACGATCACGTCGAGCAGGTCGGCGTCGGTGGCCGCCGAGCTGCGGTTGAAGCTCTCGGCCTGCCGGGTGAACTCGGAGACGACCGTCCGCTCGTGCACGCGGCCAGGCTACCGTTGGGCCGCGCTCCAGCCGCGCCAGCGCTCGACGTCGACGGCGAGCACCGCGCCGACCGCCCGCTGCTGGGGGTAGCGCGCTCGCAGCAGGACGACCGCCCGCTGCGCCTCCTCCGCGCCGGCCGGCCCCTCGAGGACACGGCCGCGACCGTCGGCGCGAACCCACCACAGTGCCCCCCAGTCGCCGTCGTCGTAATGGTCGACCAGCAGCGCGACGGCCGGGTTCTCGCGCACGTTGGCCAGCCGGCGGAGTTCGGTGGTGCGCTTCGGCTTGGCGTCGACCGCGCTGTAGACGCAGTCGCCCTCGAGCACGAAGGCGACCGGCACCAGGTGCGGGCGCCCGGCCGCGTCGGCGGTGGCCAGCCGGGCCACCTTCGCGGCCGCGAATCGCCGGCGCGCCTCCTCCGCGGTCACCCTTCGCCGGTCAGCTCGGCGATCGCCGACTCCCACCGCGCGAGCGCCGGCTCGACCTGCGCCGGGCCGCCCGAGGGAAGCCAGTGGACGACGCGGCGGCAGCCGAGGCTCTGCAGCTCCTCGAGCGCCGCCGCGCGCGGCGGCGCGCCCATCACCATCAGGTCTATCGGCCGCTCGGCCCGGGCGCGCAGTTCCCGCGCGCGCTCGGCGAGCCCGCCGGTGTCGCGCGCGTAGTTCGGGAACCACGCGTCGCCGAAGGCGAGCACGCGCTCGAGGACGGTCGGCCCGTTCCCGCCCACGAGCACCGGGGGGTGCGGCCGCTGCGCCGGCTTCGGCCACGACCAGATCCGTTCGAATTCGACGAACTCGCCGTGGTAGCTGGCCTCCGCCTGGGTCCAGATCGCCTTCATGGCACCGATCCGCTCGCCCATCAGCCGCATCCGAGTTCGTGGGTCGGTTCCGTGGTTGCGCATCTCCTCACGGTTCCAGCCGGCGCCCACGCCGAACTCGAACCGCCCGCCGGATAGGTGGTCGAGCGAAGCGACCTCCTTGGCAGTGATGATCGGGTCGCGTTCCACGACCAGGCAGATGCCGCTGCCGACCCGCAGCGTCGACGTGGCGAGGGCCGCGGCGGTCAGCGCCACGAACAGGTCGTAGGTGTGGCTGTACTTGCGCGGCAGCTCGCCGCCACCGGGGTACGGCGTGTCCCGGCTGGCCGGGATGTGGGTGTGTTCGGCGAAGAACAGCGACTCGTGACCTCGCGCCTCGACCAGCCGAGCCACGGCGCCCGGGCTCATCCCGTCGCCGGTGGGGAAGTATCCGATGCCGAACTCCATGGCAGCGGTTGGCTACCCGCGGCCGGTCGGCTCCTATCGCACCCGGCCGGTCATGGCTCCGATCGCACCCGGCCGGTGTTTCCTCGCCGCGCGCGCTAGCTTCCGGGCATGACGCACCCGGAGCCGGTCGTGCCCGCGCTCGAGCTGCTCGCGCGCTTTCGCATCACGCTCGAGGCCCCGCTCGAGTTCGGCGACACCCACTGGGGACGCCGTCGCGTCATCCCGGTCGCCGGCGGCGAGTTCGACGGGCCGCGGATGTCCGGACGCGTGCTCCCCGGGGGCGCCGACTGGCAGATCGTCCACGCCGACGGGATGGCGACGATCGACACCCGCTACACGCTCGAGGCCAGCGGCGGGGAGCTGATCTCGGTGGCCACCAGCGGGGTCCGCACCGGGCCTCCGGAGGTGCTGGCGCGGCTGGCTCGCGGCGAGGCGGTCGATCCGAGCGCCTATTACTTCCGCGTGAGCATCCGCTACGAGACCGCTGCTCCCAGCCTCCGGTGGCTGAACCAGCTCGTCGCCGTGGCGTCGGCGGTCCGCCTCGCGGATATGGTCATCTACGACGCCTACGCGCTCACCTGAGCCTGCCACAATCGCCCGCCATGGGCTCACTTCAGTTCACCGCCACGCTGGTCCCGCGCGGTCCGGCGGCCGCGGTCGTCCTCGACGACGACCAGGTGGCAGCGGTCGGCGAGGGGGCGAAGCGCTTCCCCGTCGTGGCCACCGTCAACGGGTATTCCTGGCGAACCTCGGTCGCGCGCATGCGCGGAGAGTTCCTGCTCGGGCTGAACCGCGAGGTGCGCGACGGCGCCGGGGTGCAGGCCGAGGACACCGTCGAGGTCGCGCTCGCGCTCGACGCCGCGCCGCGCGAGGTCGAGGTGCCGGATGACCTGGCCGCCGCGCTGGCCGACGACGCGCAGGCGGCGGCGACGTTCGAGGCCCTGTCCTTCACCCACCGGAAGGAGTACGCGCGCTGGATCGCCGAGGCCAAGCGCCCGGAGACCCGGGAGCGTCGCGTCGGCGAGGCGCTCGCCATGCTGCGGGCGGGAAAGACGCGGAGCTGACCACGGCGCGTGCGCAGCCGCCGGCGCTGTACCTTGATCAGAACTACCTGAGCGGCATCGCCAAGGCCAAGCCGGCGTACCGCGAGCTGGCGCCGGTGCTGCGCCGGGCGGTGAAGGACAACGTCGTAGTGGTCCTCGAGTCCGCCGCCCACGAGCGCGAGTCGCGCCCTCGCCCTGATCTCGGCCTGCTCGAGCTGCTGCGCTCGCTCTCGGACGGCCGGCGGCTTCCCGACCAACCCGGCCGCGCTGCGCGCGAGGTGCGGCGCCGGATGCTCTGGACGATCGAGCACGAGCTCCCGGAGCGGCGGGCGCAAGCCAGCGACACCACCGATCTCGACGCGCTGGCCGTCGCGCTCATCGGATGCGAGCTCGTGACCTGCGACGCCTTCATGGCCGACGTGGTGCGGCGGGCACGACTTGATCTCCAGCGTCGCTGTGAGCTGTTCACCGGACGCCGCGACGACGTCAGCCGCTTGCAGGCGCGGCTCGAGGAGCTGGCCCGTGTGGCCGCCGATGAATTCCGGCCCCGACGCGCGTCCAAGTGATGACCAATCCACTCCCGAGGAGGGCGAAGTGAGCAAGACGGCAAGTGGGATCAGCCAGATCAACCTGGTGACGGTCCCGTCCAGCGACCAGGATCGGTCGATCGAGTTCTACGTCGAGCGGCTCGGCTTCGAGAAGCGCACGGACATCCCGTTCGGAGGCAACTACCGCTGGGTCGAGGTGTATCCGCCGAGCGGCACGACCGGCATCGCGCTCGCGCCGCCCCCGGGGGGCGAGGCGGTGACTGCGAAGGAGACCGGGATCACCCTGACCACCGGCGACATCGACGCCACCCACACCCATCTGCGCGGCGAGGGGGTCGACGTCGACGCCGAGGTCGCTCGCATGGGAGACCCGGTGCCGCCGATGTTCTGGTTCCGCGACCCCGACGGACACACGCTGCTGGTCGTCGAGCAGCGCTGAGCTGCTCGACACCGCCGCACAGCCGGCGCCGGCTCAACCCAGGGCCGGCGCCGGCGACGCGGCGAAGAAGGCGGCGAGCTCCCGCGCCACCTCCCCCGGGCGGTCCTCGACCAGGAAGTGCGAGGCGTCGACCCCCCGCCCGTGCAGCTCCCGGGCCCAGGCGCGCCACACCGCGAGCACGTCACCGTAGAAGATCTCGAGCGCGCCCCGCTTGCCCCACAGGGCCAGCACGGGACACTCGATCGTCCGCCCGCGGTCGGCCTCGTCGTATTCGCGATCGACGCTCGCCCCGGCGCGGTAGTCCTCGCACATGGCCTCCACCGTGGCCGGGTCCTCGAGCTGGGCCCGGTAGGCGGCCAGGACCTCCTCGGGATACCGGCCGGGCTCGCGGCCGAGTCCGAGCGCGCGCATGTGCTCGAAGTACGCCCCCGGGTCGCCGGCGATCAACCGCTCGGGCAGCGGCGCCGGCTGGGCGAGGAAGCCCCAGTGCCAGTAGATCAGGGGGAAGCGGTCATCCGCCCGCGCCCACACGTCCGCCGTCGGGACGATGTCGAGCACGGCCAGCGCGCTGACCCGTCCAGGGTGGTCGAGCGCGAGGCGGTACGCCACCCGCCCCCCGCGGTCGTGGCCGGCCACCGCGAAGCGCTCGTATCCGAGCGAGCCCATCGCCTGGAGCTGATCGAGCGCCAGCGCCCGCTTGCCGTGAGCGGCGTGGTCGGCGGAGGGCTGCGGTCGCAGCGACCCGCCGTACCCCGTCAGGTCCGCGGCCACGACCGTGAAGCGCTCGCCCAGGACCGGTGCGACGGCATGCCACATCAGGTGGTTCTCGGGATAGCCGTGCAGCAGGAGCAGCGGCGGCCCCGTCCCGCCCACGCGGGCGAAGATCGTGCCTCGCTCGCACTCGAGCCGTCGTTCGCTGAAGCCCTCGAACATCCGCGCACCCTACCGCGCCCCTGCGGTACAACACAGCCCGGCGATCCCGATGCAGGAGGAGAGAGATGGCAGCTGGCGAGGGACGAATCGTGACCACGCACGCGGGCAGCCTGCCGCGCCCCGACGACGTGGCCGACTTGATCTGGGCCCGGATGGAGGGCCGTGAGGTGGACGAGGCACAGCTGGAGGCCCGAATCGACTCCGCGGTGGCCGACGTCGTGGCCAGGCAGCGCGAGGCCGGGATCGACGTGGTCAGCGACGGCGAGCTCAGCAAGACCGGGTTCAGCACCTACGTCAACGAGCGCTTCTCGGGCTTCGAAGGGCGCTCGGAGTTCCAGGCCGACGACGTGGCCGATTTCCCGGAGCTGGCCATGCGCCTGTTCAACACTCCGTCGATGGCGCATATCGTCTTCTCGAACTGCGTCGGACCGGTCGAGCTCACCGACAAGCAGGCCGTGCACCGCGACATCGAGCGCCTCAAGAAGGCCCTCGGCGACGCCGATCCCGCCAACGCGTTCATGGGCGCGATCAGTCCCGGCCAGATCGCCTTCAACTATCCCGACCGCCACTACGGCTCGCACGAGGCGTACCTTGAGGCCCTGAGCGGCGAGCTGGCCTACGAATACCGCGCGATCACCGACGCGGGCTTCAGGCTCCAGATCGACTCACCGGACATGGCGATGGCCGCCCACTGCCGTTCGGTCGGGAGCAGCGTCGGCGACTGGCACTCGCACCTCCCGCTGGCCGTCGCGGCGCTCAACACCGCACTCGAGGGCATCCCGCCCGAGCAGGTTCGCTTTCACGTCTGCTGGGGCAACTACGGCGGCCCGCACCACAAGGACATCCCGCTCGAGAACATCATCGGCGAGGTGCTCAAGGTCAACGCCGGCATGATCTACGTCGAGGGCGCCAATCCCCGTCACGCCCACGAGTGGCGGGTGTTCGAGGACGTCCGCCTGCCGGAGGACAAGTCGGTGATCCTGGGGGTGATCGACGTGAAGTCCAACTGCGTCGAGCATCCACGCGTGGTTGCCGATCGGCTCGTGCGCCTCGGGAAGCTGATCGGCAAGGACCGCCTCCTCGCGGGCACCGACTGCGGCTTCGACACGTTCATCCGCTTCTCACTGGTCGATCCGGGCGTCGCCTGGCTCAAGCTGAGATCGCTCGCCGACGGCGCCGAGATCGCCTCCGCGGAGCTCTGAGGCGCGCCCGCGCCGGCCGAGAGGCGCCGGCGGGCGCGCCGCCCGCGAAAGCGACCCGAGCCTAGGGCCGCCGTTCGCCGCGTGGGCGTTCTCGACGATCGCGTCGAGGATCTGTGGCCACAGCTCGGGGGGCAGGTCGTGGCCCATATCCGGGAGGATCAGCAGTCGCGCCCCCGGGATCGCCGCGGCGGTCGCGTGTCCCCCGGACGGCGACACGAGCGGGTCGGCGCCGCCATGAATGACGGTGACCGGCATCCGCAGCCGGCCGAGCGCGGCCGTACGGTCGGGCGCGGTGACGACCGCCTGCAGCTGGCGAGCGGTCCCGGCCGGGTGATAGCCCCGCGCGAAGCAGCGCGCCGCGCGGGCGCGCAGGCGGCGCTCGTCGCCCGGGTAACGCCGCGAGCCGAGCGCCCGGTGAGTCTCCACGAAGTCCTCGATGTAGCCCTCGCGGCCGCGGCGGGGCCGGCGGAGGAGCCTGGCGTACATCCGCGGCTGCGCCCGCCCGACGCGGTGGCCGCCCGTCGTCGACATGATCGAGACCAGCGACCGGACGCGCTCGGGATGGTGAATCGCGACGAGCTGGGCGATCATCGCGCCCATTGAGGCGCCGACGAGGTGCACGGCGCCCAGCTCCAGCCGCTCGATAAGTCCGGCCGCGTCAGCGGCCATGTCCACGAGCGAGTACGCGGCCGCCCGCGGGTCGCGAAGGATCACCTGGGCGCGCGTCGGAACCGGCAGATGGCGAAGGATCGTCGAGCGGCCGGCGTCGCGGTTGTCGAACCGGGTGACGAAGAAGCCGCGATCGGCGAGGCCCCGGCAGAAGTCGTCGTCCCACAAGACCATCTGTGATCCGAGCCCCATGACGAGCACCACCGGCGGCGCCCCGCGCTCGCCGAAGCTCTCGTAGCAGAGCCGTATCTCTCCGACGCGAGTGAACCGCTCGCCGGCGCCGGTCTCGAGCTCTCCGCCCCGCGGCCCCTTCACTGCTTGGGCAATTCGACCTGGCTCGAGCCGCGCCGGCGTGAGGACGCTGCAGCAGCGCCGGCCTTGCCCGACCGGTTCCCCGGCCGCCTGGACCGGCCGCGAGCGCTCTCGGCCGAGGGGCCATCGACGCGTTCGGCCGGCGGGCTCGGCGGCTTGCGCCGGAGCTCGCCGACGCTCCGCTCGATCCCCCGGCAGAGGACGGCGATATCCGGTGCGGTGTCGGCGTCACCGGTCGCCCCAAAGTTGATCCCCCCGTCGTAGGAGAAGATCGCCACGCCGACCCTGACGTGGCCGCCCAGCGGCACGAACGGGAACGCCTCGAGCATCCGCCTGCCGACCAGGTAGAGCGGCTGCTGCGGTCCGGGAACGTTCGTAGTCACGGTGTTGACGCTGGCCTGCGGCAACCGGGTGCCGACCCGGCCGGACAACGCGAGCAGCATCGCCGGCGCGAATCCGCTCAGCGCGGTCAGGCGTTCGGCCGCCACCGCCTGGCCCGACTGCTTGAGCTCCTGCATCTGCTCGTGCACCGAGCGCAGCCGGTCGACCGGGTCATCGAGGCAGATCGGCAGCTCGGCGAACATCGCCGAGACCTTGTTGTTGTACGTGCCGCGCTCGTCCTCGGTGCGCACCGACACCGGGACCAGCGTGCGGATGAAGCGTCCCTCGACGTCCTCGCCCCGCGATAGGAGCAATTCGCGGAAGCCGCCGGCGATCACCGCCAGCACGACGTCGTTGATCGTCCCGCCGTGCTCGGCGCGAATCTCCTTGATGTCGGACAGGCGCGCCCGCGCCCAGTCCCAGCGGCGATGCGGACCGACCGGGCCGTTGAGCGAGCTGGCGGGGTTGGGGGTGAGCAGCGAGCGAAAGTTGACCAGGCCGCGGGTGGTGTCCACGGCCTTGCGGGCGGCCCGCCGCGGCCCGCGCGCCGCCGACAGGAGGGTGCGCGTGGCCTCGTACGGGCTGAGCGCACGCAGCGCGAGCGCATGGGCGATCAATTCGGGCGCGCCAGGTTCCGGATCGGGTCGCCACTCGGGAGCCGGGCGGCTCTCGGGCTGCCGCTCCTTGCTCAGGATCACGCTGAGCAGGTCGGTCGCCGAGACGCCGTCGACCATGCAGTGGTGCGACTTCGAGATCAGCGCCCACCGCCCGTCACCGAGCCCCTCGGCCACCCACAGCTCCCACAGTGGCTTGGTGCGGTCCAGCTGCTGGGACATCACGCGGCCGACCAGGTTGCGGAGCTCCTCGTCGCCGCCCGGGGACGGCAGGGCGGTGCGCCGGACGTGGTAGTCGAGGTTGAAGTGCGGATCATCGACCCACGCAGGCCGGCCGAGCGCGAACGGCACGAAGCGCACCTTCTGGCGGTACCGCGGCACGAGCGGCAGCCGCTCGGCGATCGCCTGCTTGACCTCTCCGGGGCCGGGCGGCGGCCCCTCGAAGATGCCTACCGAACCGATGTGCATGTGGGTCGCCGCGTCCTCGATGTGCAGGAACGAGGCGTCGAGCGGGCTCAGGGTCTGCATGTTTCAATCCTCCTCGGGTGCGTCTCGGGTGCGACGGTGCCGCGTCCATGCAGGCTACCCGCGTAACGCGGATTGTGCCTCAAGTTCCGAGCGCGCCCGGATCGGCCGGCACGTCGACGGCGTGCTCGCGCAGGATCTCCAGCGACACGATCTCGAGCGCGCGCTCGTGGGTCGAGGCAAGCACGACGTAGGCCGCCGCGCCGGCCTCGTGAGCCCGCAGCCAGTTGACGGCGGTGACGCACCAGCGGTCGCCGGGGGCCAGGCCGGGGAAGCGGAATTCCGGGATCGGGGTGGTCAGATCGTTGCCGATCCGCCGCTGATGATCGAGGAACTCGGCCGTGACCACGGCGCAGATCGTGTGGCTGCCGCTGTCTTCGGGACCGGTGTGGCAGGAGCCGTCGCGGTAGAACCCGGTGAGCGGGTCGTGCCCACAGCTCTCGAGTCGCCCTCCGAGGACGTTGCGCTGGCTCATCGCGGCAGTATCGCCTGATCGCGACCGAAGTGCCGACCGGCTTGCCGAGCGCTCCGCGCCGGTCGCCGCGTGTGCGCGCCCGCGCGGCCGGGACGATCGGGGCAACCGTCGGGGGGCCCTACACTGCTCAGGCGATGCTTCCCGGCAGCAGAGACCCATCGCTTGCCAGCGGCTGGCCGCCGGAGGCCCGTGCCGTCCGCGAGCACCGGGAACTCCGGCCGGCGGTCTGCGACGGACGGCTGGGCACGGGGACTTTGGCGTGCGCCCGTTGTGATGCTCCAGTCGCGCCGGGGCCAGAGCCACTGTCGCTCTCGGACCCGCTCGCCTGCCCCTTCTGCCGCCACCACGGGGTCGTACGAGAGTTCCTCTCGCTCGCGTCGCCGGCACGTCCGGCGCGAGTGCTGATCAGGGTTGCCGGCCTTGGCTGAGCGCGGCGGCCGCGATCTGCTGCGCGAGTGGCAGAAGTTGATGGACTCGGTGGTCGCCTCGGCCAGGACGGTCGGCGAGGGCGCCGACGTGCCGGGCCAGCTGCTCGAGCCGTTGCAGCGCCAACTCGAGCTAGTGCAGGAGGTGTTCGATCGGGAGCGGGGCCTGCAGAGACGGCTGGCCGGACAGCTGCTCGCGCCGTTCGACGCGGCATTCGACCTGCTCGAGGAAAGCGGGCTGATGCTGCGCCGCCAGGCCGAGGCGCTCGAGGCGGCCGGGCGCGGGCTCCAGGACACGGCGAGCCTGATGAAGACGCAGGCCGACCTGTTCGACCGGACGATCGGGGCTCTGCGGGAGCCGGCGGAGCTCGCCAAGGCTATGGCCGGGCTGGAGCGGCGGCCGAGCCGGCGCGCGCGCCGAGGCCGTTCCGGCAACGACGCCGACTGACCCGTCGGGGGACGCCGTGGAGCAGGCGGCGCGAGGGGTTTGAACGGTCCGGCACAGGAGCGGCGGGTAGAGTGCGACCCCGTGGCAGTCGCCGTCGACAGCCGGTTCTGGCATCCGTTCGCCGACATGGGCGCGGTCCGCCGTAGCGAGCTCGTGCTGGTGCGCGGCGAGGATGTCTGGGTGTGGGATCGCGACGGTCGCCGCTACCTCGATGCCACTGCGAGCCTCTGGTATGCCAACGTCGGCCACGGCCGCGCCGAGATCGCCGATGCCGTGGCGGCGCAGATGCGAAGCCTCGAGGCGTATTCGGCCTTCGGCGACTTCGCCAGCGAGCCGGCGCTCGAGCTTGCCGAGCTGCTGTCAGACCTCGCGCCGATGCCCTCGCGGGTGTTTCTGGGCTCTGGCGGAGGCGACGGCGTCGAGACGGCGGCGAAGGCGGCACGGCGCTACTGGTTCGAGGTTGGGCAGCCCGAGCGCACGCTCCTGGTCAGCCGGACCTCCGCCTATCACGGCACCCACGGCTTCGGCACCGCGCTGGCCGGCATCCCGGCCAACCGCGAGGGCTTCGGCCCCCAGGTCGAGACGATCCAGGTTCCCCACGATTCCCTCGAGGCGATGGAGATCGAGCTCGAACGCGTCGGGGTCGAGCGGGTGGCCGGCGTGTTCGTCGAGCCGGTGATCGGAGCCGGCGGCGTCTACCCCCCGGTGCCGGGTTACATCGAGGGCCTGGCAGCCCTGTGCGAGCGCACCGGCGTGCTGCTGATCGTCGACTCGGTGATCTGCGGATTCGGCCGGCTCGGGACCTGGTTCGGAATCGAGCGCTGGGACGTCTCCCCGGCCATGATCGTGTTCGCCAAGGGCGTGACCAGCGGCTACCTGCCGCTCGGGGGCGTCCTCATCTCGGACCGGGTGGCGGAGCCGTTCTGGCACGCGCCGGGCGGCCCGACGTTCCGCCACGGCGCCACCTACGCCGCCCACACCACCTGCTGCGCCGCGGCGCTGGCCAACATCGCGCTGCTCGGGCGGGATGGGCTGCTGGAGCGCGGGCGGCGGCTCGAGCAGCGGCTGCTCGATGCCCTGCGACCGCTCGCCGCGCATGAGGCGGTGGCCGAGGTGCGCGGGGGCGTCGGACTGCTGGCGGCGGTCGAGCTGACCGATGAGATCCTCACCCACCGACCCGACGCGGTCGCGGGCGTGGTGGGGCACGCCCGCGAGCGGGGCGTGCTCGTGCGCGCGCTCGGGCGAGCGGTCGCGGTGTCGCCGCCGCTCACGATCGGCGAGGAGCACCTCGCCCAGATCGCCGAGGCGATGGACCACGCGCTGGCCGCACTCGGAGCCGACGCTCGCCCGCGTTAACCTGCGAGCGTCAGCCGGCTCGGAACGCACCTTCGCGTCGCCCTAACCGTCGCCCTCCTCCTCACCGGGACGACGCTGGCCGCGACCGTGCCGGCGGCGCGCGCCGGCACGGCCAACGCCGGGCTGCGCGGCGCGGTTGCCGCCAACCCACTGGCCGGCATGAGGTGGGGCCACTACACGGGCAGCATCGACGGCGTCTACCCCGCCTATCAGGCGGCCACCGGCCGGGAACGCGCGTTGCTGGCCAAGATCGCGCTCGAGCCCCTGGCCTACTGGTTCGGCGCCTGGTACTCGGAGGCCTCCGCCCGCGCCGCGGCGGCGCAGTACATCGCGCAGGACACGGGCGGCAACCCCGACGAGCTTGCCCAGCTTACGGTGTTTCGCCTCGACCCGTGGGAGGCGGCGGCATGCTCGAGCACGCCGAACGCCGCGCAGCAGGGCGCCTACGAGAAGTGGATCGACGACTTCGCCGCGGGCATCGGGACCGCGCGGGTCGCGCTCATCCTCCAGCCGGACCTCCCGTTCGCACTCTGCGCCCCCTCGCGCACGCCCCTCGAGCTGGTCGCCTACGCCACCGCTCGTTTCAGCGCGCTGCCGCACACCACTGTCTACATCGATGCCGGCGCCGCCTACTGGACCTCGCCGGCGCGGACCGCCCGGCTGCTGCGCCAAGCCGGGATCGGCCAGGTCCGTGGCTTCGCGCTCAACGCCACGCAGTACGACAGCACCGCGAACGAGCTCCGGTTCGGCGCGCAGATCGAGCGGCGCCTCGGCCGCCTGGGAATCACCGGCAAGCATCTGGTGATCAACACCGCCGAGAACGGAGCCCCGTTCCTCTACGGGCAGTACCGCGGCAACCGCGACAACCCGCGCGTCTGCCGAGACCGCACGGACACCGTCTGCGCGACCCTCGGCATCCCTCCGACCTGGCACGTGGCCGACCGTCGCTGGCGGCTGTCGGCGCGCGCCCGGGCGCTGGCCGCGCGCTACGCCGACGCCTACCTGTGGATCGGGCGTCCGTGGCTCGACGACGGCAGCTGGCCTCTCGACCTCGGCCGCGCGCTCGGCCTCGCCAGCTCCTCGCCGTTCTGAGAACGGCAGCTCAACGCCCGCGGCGGGGGCCGAGTGCAACACCGGGCGCCAGCCGAGCGCGCCCGCCCGACAAGGCGTGCGGATGACCGGCCCCAAGGACGCCGCGCGAAGCGCGGCCCCGCTGGTGTGGCGGCGACCGGTGCCTACTCGTCGACGACGTCCGCCGTCGCGGCGTGCTCCTTTACGTGCTCGGCGGCGCGCTTGGCGTCGCCGTGTGAGGCGAAGCTCTCGCCCGAGCTGGCGGTCGTCTGGCCGTTCGTCGAGACGAGGCGCCAGCGGTACTTCTCCGCGTGGTCCTTGTAGATCACGAACTTGGCGTTGGCCACGGGGATCCCCCCTCTCATCGGTGGAGGGCATAGGCTATCGCAGCCCCCGGCAGCGGTCAGCGCTCGATAGTGCGGTGATTTACGGTGCGAAAACGCGCGCCAGGGGCGCCGTGGATCGGCGTCGGTCGCGGTAGCGTCGCGCGCGCCGGCCGCAGCCTGCCTGGTCCGGTCCTTATCCGAGGATGCGGAACACTCCGCGCATCCACGGGTGAATGCGACAGTAATAGGTGTAGGTGCCCGGCCCCAGCGTCGTCGGGGTGCTCCAGCTCACCCGCCCGACGCCGGGCGTTCCGATCCCGAGCTCGCCCGAGTCGTAATCGCCTGCTCCGTTGGAGAGTGGATAGGCAATGCCGTAATTCAGCCGACAGGGGCCGGCGCACGAGGTCACCGTGTGGAAGACCGACGCCAGGTATAGCGCGTCCGGCGCGATCGGGTTCAACTTGCTCAGCGGGCTGGCGCTGGCATCCGCGTTGACGAAGGTGAGCGACTGACCCCGCCTGATCGTCGGATCGCAGTTCGAGTTGCCCCTGGTGACCGGGATGTAGCTGAACCCGGCGATCAGCACCTTGTGGGTGTCACACAGCGGCGCGGAGGTGGGATTGACACCGAGGAACTGCGTGCCGCCGTAGTCGAAGTTCTCGGGCAGGTGACCGTGAGTGACCTCTCCGACCTGATCGAGTCGATGCGAGAAGGGATCGATGCCCTGGTCGCTGTTCCACTGCTCCCACACCACCATGATGCCCATCACCTCGTACCACGAGGCGAGCTTGGTCTCGTAGGTCGCGCTGATGCGAAGGACGTCGCCCGACTTGACCGCCGGTCGCCAGTCTGCCCGCGTCGCCGTCATCGACACGTCCCATGACACCGGGGCGTGGTGTGGGTCCCAGTACCTCGCGTAAGAGCGGAACAGGCGGACCGAGCCGGGCACGCTCCCCGGAGTCGTGCCGGGGCGCGGCCGCGCGCCCGGACGCAGGAGATCGAGTTCGTCGTAGAGGCCGCCCGGGTGCAGGTGGCCGGCCGTGGCGACCAGTGTGCCCGGATGGTCGACCGTGAACAGGTTGAGCGGCCGTCCGCCGCCGTACGGATTCTTCGCCATGTCGGGGAAGGTGAACCTGCCGTCGCGCCCGCTGTGCCGGTGCACGTTGAAGACGGGATAGATGTGATCGTCCTCGACGTCCATCCAGATCGGGTGGATCGGAGCGATCGTCGAGGCCACGGCGGAGGTCTCGGGTACGAAATCGATGTCGTAGGTGATGTAGACGGACTTCGGCTTGTCGGTGAGGTTATGGATCATGTAGTTGAGGATCCATTTGTCGCCGGCGCCGATCGGATAGCCGAAGCCGGGTGGGAACTCGTACGTCGTCTTTTCCTCGCCGGCGGCCATGAACGGATAGAAGCCTCCGTAGGAAGTTCCCTCGCCCTCGCCCTGGCCGGCGGCGCCGTTGCTCAACCAGACGCCGTGATGGAGATGGATGACCGAGGTGGACGGAACCTTCCCGCAGCATTTCCCGTTCGGCTGCGCGTACACCAGGTTCGGCTTCATCCGGACCATGAAGCCGTTGACCGTCGGCTTCGGGACGTTGTTCAGCTGATCGAGGATCAGGTTGGCGCCCGGTATCACCCGGTAGGGCCCAGCCGCGAAGTGCAGGTGCTCGACTCCGTCTGAGGCGGCGGCGGCCGCCGGGACCAGCATCGCCAACGTGAGGGCGACGGCGATCGCCGCACCGATGATCGTCCGTTTCAGCTCGGCTCCCAAGCTCGACTCCGTTCCGCGCGGATTCAATCATGCCGCGGGCATCGTCGTGCTCCCCGCGCGGCTAGGAACACCCGGCTATCCAGGCGGCGCTTGATAGCGTTGGCGCTGCCTGCCCGTGTGAGCGCAGGTGTAGAGGCGCCTGAGGCCGGTGAGCGCCACCGATTACGAGTCTGAGGAGGGTGTCGTGCGTAGTCGCTTGCTGGTGCTGGTCTTCATCGGTTCGCTGGCCGGCGGGTCCGCCTTCGCCAGCGCACGTCCGACGCTGCAGCTGCGCCAGACCGGGGTCGGAACGATCCTCGTCAACAGCCGCGGGTACACCCTCTACACCTTCAGCCGGGACAGCCGCAACCGCGACGTCTGCGTCAAGCTCTCCGGCTGCCTGTATGTGTGGCCGGCGCTCGCCTCCGCTCACCCCACCGCCGGCCGGGGGGTCAATCGCCGCCTGATCGGCACGATCACCGTCCCCGGCGTCGGCAAGCAGGTGACCTACGCCGGCCATCCGCTCTACACCTACATCGGCGATCATGCCGCGGGCGAGACCAGGAACATCAACATCTATCAGTCGGGTGGCTACTGGCCGGCGATCGCCGCCTCGGGGCGGTCGATCAAGTAGTCCTCGAATCCCCCGCGGGGTGGGATCGTGCCCGGTCGTTCGCCTACGAGCGGGCCAACGTAGTTCAGCGACCGGTGCGGCGGCCGGCGGCGAGCGGACCGGGCGAGCGCACGCGGTTAAGCGACCGGTGCGGCGCCGGCGGGCCGCGCGTCTACAGGCCGGCGGTGATCAGCCGTGCGAGCCCGTAGGCTCCCGCCGCGCCCACCAGGCCGTAGACCAAACGGCTGACGGCGTTGGTCTCGCCGAAGTCGCTTCCGGTCAGCTTGGCGACGAGGTCGAAGCGGCGGGCCGCCACCAGACCCCAATTCACCGCTCCCACTCCTGCCAGCGCCACGGCGGCGGTATCGAGCCAGTTGTTCATGTGTCGCTCCTGCCGGTTGACGGGTGCAATCGAGGACAGAGTCCCAGCATTAGCCAGTTGACTGGCAGGCTCGCTGTTACCCACGAACCACGCGTGCGAACAGGCTGTAGAAGAAACTCTCGTCAACTGTTATGGAGATTCGCCGCCGCGCAGCGGGTCGTGCTTACTCAGCTCACTCACCGGCCGGCTGCGTAGGCGCAAGCCGGGCGGCGATGGCCTGTGCGCGCTCGGCCAGCTCTGGGGGGTCGAGAATCTCGAGATCGACGTCCAGCGTGGCCATCCAGATGAGGAAGCTTGTCGACCAACCCTGCACCGTGGTGACGATGCAGGCATCCTCGCCGTCGGCGTCGACGGTGGCGAAGCGGGCGGGCAGGCGGGACGCCACTCGGTCGGCGGGCGCGCGAACCCGAACGCGAGCACGAGCAGGGTCGGCGTTCGGCGCCCGGATAGACCGCGCGACGAAGCCGGCAGGGTCGCCGCCGGGGACCGCACGCCGTGCGCCCCGAGCGCCGAGGAACAGCCGGCCGGTGATGCGGTCGACGCGGAACGTGCGCCAGGCTTGGCGCTCGAGGTCGTAGGCCACCAGGTACCACCGCCATCCCGAGTGCACGAGCGCGGCGGGCTCGGCGTGCCGGCGGCTGACGGCGTCGTCGCGGGCGACGTAGCCAAAGCGCAGACGGACGCCGTCGCGGCAGGCGCCGGCAATCGTCGCCAGCACATCGAGATCGATGCGCGGCCCGTCGACGACGAACGCGGAAGTGGCGTCGCCGACCGCCCGGACGCGTCGCCGCAGGCGGTCGGGGAGCACCTGCTCGAGCTTGGCCAGGGCCCGGACCGAGGTCTCCTCGATCCCGGTGATCGAGGCCCCCGCGGCCGTCCGGAGCCCGACCGCGACGGCGACGGCTTCGGCGTCGTCGAGCAGCAGCGGTGGCAGCCGGGCGCCCGAGCCGAGGCGGTAGCCCCCAGCGACGCCCGGCGAGGCCTCGACCGGATAGCCGAGGCCGCGCAGGCGGTCGACGTCGCGGCGGATCGTGCGCGGCCCCACCTCGAGGCGCTCGGCGAGCTCGCGGCCGGTCCACTCGCGGCGCACCTGAAGCAGCCCGAGCAGGGCCAGCAGGCGAGCGGAGGTCTGCACCATCGCCGCGGAGCGTGACACAGAACGCGGACTGTGGCTGACCGCATTTTCGTGCGATGAACAGAAGTAGGTCCGTGGCTGACCGCAATCGGCGGCAATATCCGTCACCTCGGCCGTGAGGTGAACCGGTCTGGACGCTCGACCGGCCACCCGGCCTCGTCGCCCATCCCCGACCACCCGCCGCCGTCGATGACGTCGCGGCCGCCCGTCGCGAGCTCGAGGCCAAGGGCGTCGGCTTCGCCGGCGACACGTTCGATACCGGCGTTTGCCTGATGGCCTTCTTCACCGACCCCGACGGCAACGACCTGATGTTCCACCACCGCTACGCGCCCTACCGGTGATTCAGAGGCGCGCAGTGACGTCGGCGCCCAACTCAGAGGCTCTCGGCCACCCCCCGGTCAGCGGGTAGCCGCGCCCGGGCTCACTTCGGAGGGTGGCCGCGCAGCCAGCCGAGGACCTCGCCGGCGTGCCGGTTCGGCGGGAAGATCGGATAGAACACATGCTCGATCCGCCCGCCGGCGATGATCAGCGTGAGACGGCGGTACAGCGTCACCCGGCCGGCCGTGAACGTCGGGAGGCCAAGCGCCGCAGCGAGCTCGAGCGCGGGGTCGGACAGCATCGCGTAGGGCAGGCCGAGCCGCTGCACAGCCTCGCGTTGATAGTCGACGGATTGACTCGAGAGGCCGAACACCGCCGTGACTCCGGCGTCCAGCAGCTCCGCGTAGTGATCGCGGAAGTCGCACGCTTCGGTGCTGCAGCCGCGCGCACCCGGAATCTCGTCCCACCCCTCGGGTAGCGCGACGCCGGGCCGGCCGGTGAGCGGATAGATGTACACAACGGTTCGCCCGGGCCCGAGCTCGTGAAGCGAGACCGTGCTGCCGTCGGTGCCGGGCAGGACCAGCGGCGGCATCGGGCGGCCGGGGACGTGCTTCGCCGCGCCGTCGTCGACGGGTACGGGCAACCCGTCGGGGAGCTGAGTGAAGTCCGTTGCCGCCGCAGGCGCCGTCGGTTCGGTCATGCCGGCCAGATTGTGACGCGCGGCGCGGAGAGAGGTGCCCGCGGCAGCGCTTCCGGCAGCGCTGTGAAGGAGGTGCTGAAAGGGGGCCGTCGTGGCCTGAGACGCCGTCGCGGGCCTCGCCGGGCCGGGAGCGGCGTCAGAGCTCGCGACGCTCGAAGCTCGCCACCGCGGCGATCAAGACGATCAGGAACCAGCAGGCCACCCACAGGAGATATAGCGAGGACGGTGCTGCCTGGGCGTAGAACGGATTCGCCCTCCCGCCCCCCGCCAACTGCTCGGAGACGACCGAGGGTGGTTGGAGGTAGTAGATCGCGGCGTGCCATAGCCCATCGGTGGGCAGCAGCAATCGTCCCACGTGGCCCACGGTCCGTAGTCCAGCGATGTCGAGGCTCGTCCCCAGCGTCCCCACGACTCCGGCCAGCCATCCGGCGCCAAAGACGGCGACGGCGATGACACCCGCGGCGATCGCCGGCATCAGCGTGCTCAGGAACAGAGACAGGGTCAGCAGCAACGCTCCCTCGGCGAACAGGTATACGCTCGCGAGCACGGGGCTCGGTGGCAGGAACCCGCTCACCCACCGGACGACTCCGAACTCGAGGGCGCAGACGGCGGCGGCGTAGCCGGCGAGCAGCGCCGCGAGCCCGAGCCATTTGCCGAGCAGCACCTCCATCCGGCGGATGGGACGGGTCACGACCGTCATCAGTACGCCGGACTCGATCTCCGCCGAGATCGACGGAGAGGCGATCGCCGAAGCGCTCAGGGCGAGGACGAAGCTGAACATGAACATGAACAGGATGAGCGCGTCCGGTACGGCGAGGTGACTTTCGCCCGAGGTCAGGCTGTGGGTGTTGCTCAAGCGGTCGAAGCCCCAGGCACTGAGTCCGGCGATGACCACGGTGATCGCGACGAAGGCGAGGAGCAGACGTCGCCGCACCGCCTCCTTGATCGTCAGAGCGGCGATCGTCAAGGTCGGGTTCATCGCTCGCTCAGCAGCTCGAGGAAGCGCGCTTCGAGACTCTGCTGCTCGGGGATCACTGCCTCGACCCGGCCGCCGAGGGCAACCAGCGCGTCGACCAGGTCGGGGATCCGCGACGGCTCGAGGCCCTCGACCACGACCCACCCGTCGCCCGCCTGGCACCGGCCGAACCGGCCCAGCGTCCTCCACCCAGGCTCACCGAGCCCTCCGACCTTGAGGCGGACGCGGCTGCCCCGGCCGAGCAGCTCGTCGAGGCTACCGGTGGCGACGGCCGTCCCCTTGTCGATGACCGCCACGCGATCACACACGTGCTCGGCCTCTTCGAGCAGGTGCGTGTTCAGGAACACGGTGCTCCCCCGTTCACGAAGCCCGCGGATGATCTCGCGCACGTCGTGGCGTCCAACCGGGTCCAGCGCGCTGGTGGGCTCGTCGAGCACCACCAGCGTCGGGTTGCCGAGCAGCGCGACGCCGAGCCCGAGTCGCTGCTGCATCCCCTTCGAAAAGGTGCCGACCCGGTCGTCGCCCCGCGCGAGCAGCCCGACCGTCTCGAGGGCGCTGCGCGCCTCATCCTCCCACGCGTCCTTGGGCAGTGCGAGGAGCCGGCAATGCAGACGCAGCACCTCTCTGGCGGTGAGCAGGGCCTGGAAGCGGAACAGCTCGGGCAGATATCCGATCTGCCGCCTCGTCTCGCGGTCGCCCAACGGCGCCCCGAGCACCAGCGCCTCGCCCCCAGTGGGCCGCGCGAGCCCGAGCAGGAGCTTGACGACCGTGGTCTTACCGGCCCCGTTCGGGCCGAGGAAGCCGAACACCTCGCCTCGCTCCACTGTCATCGACAGCGAGTTCACGGCGATCGTGCCGCCGAAGTGCTTGCTGAGCCCGACCGCGTGGATCGCGGGCGATGCCGGGGTCCGCGGAAAGCGGCTCGGCGAGGGCGAACCCGCATCGTCTGACGGCCAGCCGGCCGCGTCGGTCGTGGACGGCTCGGCCCCGTCGATCGTGGTCCGCTCAGCCGAGTTGGTCCGCGACATTCAGCACATCTCGCGTATCGAGGAGTCCGGCGACGACGTGGAGCATGCCCCGGCCGTCCTCCCAGACCACCGCGGCGGCCGCGTTCGAGGAGTCGGCGAGGACCACGCCGGGCCACCCGGCGACCTGTACCGAGTGGACCGAGGCGCCCGGCGGAACCGGCACCGGGAGGGTCGTCCGAAGGTCGCCGAGAAGGCGCACCTCCTCCACCAGCTGCGCCGGAATGCCGGGCTGGCCGAGCAGGAACGCTTCGATCTGGCTCAGGCTGGCACCACTCGAGAGCGCCGTCGGGCGACGCATCGTCGCCACGCCGAGCGTGGGCACGTCGGTCCCGCTCGTCGCGCCGCTGTACTCCGCGACGACGGCTGGGCCGGCGTCGAGAGTCACCGAGCTCCCGCCGAGGCTCGCGGCGGTGGAGTTGAACTTCACGGTGGCGTTCGCACGCGGCTGAACGATGAACTGCCGGACAGCGCCCACTCCGGCGGGCAGGCGAGCGGGCAATGACACCGGAAACCCCGCCTCCGCGGCGGCGGCGGCACGCGAGGGCGCCGGGTGGGCGGGGCCCGAGGACCATGTGATGGTTCCGAACCGGAACGTAGTCGATCCGCTCGGGGTTGCGAAGCCCCCGAGCGGACGGCGGTCACCGAGCCCCATAAAGGCGGTGATCGACTGGAGGTCGCTCTGGCTCAGCGATAGCGGGGCGACGTGGGTCGGCGCGAACACGGTGGTGAGGCTGGCCGCCACGGCGCTGCCGGCAAGCACGATCCCGAGCGCGGCGATGACCATCCCGGTGCGCAGCGACACTCTCGGCAGCCGTGTACCTCGCCGGCCAACGGACGTCGGCCGCCGGCGCCGGCCGGGTTCCTCGTCCGGACGGCGGTGAAGCTCACGCCGGAGCCGAGCCCAGGCGATGTCGGTGTCGTGCACAAGCTGCGGCGCCGAGAGGAGCCGGGCCGCGAGCTCCGTGTCGCGGGCGATCTCGGCTCGCCGAGCGCCGCAGCGCTCACAGGCGCTCACGTGATCGATGACTTTGTCGGGGACCGCCAGAGGCTCGTCGTCGAGCCGGCGAAGCACCCCGTCAGGAATGTGTCTCACGATCGATCTCCTTTCGAAGCGCGGACTCGGCCCTCCTCAGCAGAGTCCCAACGTGTCCAGCCTTGACCCCGAGCGCCTCGGCGATCTCCACGTAGCTCATGCCGCCATGGCGCATCACCAGCACGGCAGCCGAGCGGCGCGGCAGGCGAGCCAGGACGCGGCGAAGCTCGGCTCGAGCTTCTCGCTCGATCACCGTGTCCTCGACGCTGGGCGGTGAACCAACCATCTGCACCAGCAGCTGACGCTTGTCCCGACGCCGGTCCCCGCGCAGCACGTTGAGCGCCGAGTGCACGGCCGCGACCCTGACCCAACCCGCAGCCTGCTCGTAATCGCCCGGGAATCGACGGTACGCGGCGAGAAAGACCTCCTGAGCCACGTCCTGCGCGGCCTGGAAATCACCGAGCACGTTATGGGCGAGGCGCGCGACGGCTCGGTAGTGAGCGCGGAAGAACACCTCGAACTCGGGCAGCCGGGATCCGCCCTCGGGGCGGTCCCACCGCTCGTCACGTCGCGCCTGCAAGCCCATCGCACCCACTTAGCACCGCGGGAACCGCAAATGTGACACGCGACCCGGCGCCCCGCGAGCCCGGCGCCCCACAGCCGGCGCCCCACAGCCGGCGCCCCGCGGGCCCGGCGGCTTCGGAGCGCTCTTCATCCGCCAGCGGGCGGAACGGCGGCGGCCATGTACTGCGCGGTGGCGGTGTCGGCGGGGTGGAACGCCTCGATCGCCAGCTCGGCGAGGGTGAGCTCGGTGGCGGTGCCGAAGTGGGTGGCGGTGCTGAGGAAGCTCAGTTGGCCGATGTCGGTGTCGATGCGGAGCGGCACGGCGATCATGCCGGCGTCGTGGTCGGCGTGGCTGGGGCCGCCTGGCAGGTAGCTGCTGAGCTCGTCGTGCAGGGCGAACAGCGCCGGGTCGCCGGTGGCGATCGCCTGGCGGCGCAGCCGGGCGAGGATGTGCTCTCCCCATTGAGCGAGGTTGATGATCCGCGGTGCGAGGCCCTCGGGATGGAGGCTGAGCCGCAGAACGTTGACCGGCGGTTCGAGCAGGGCCGGCGCGGCGGCGGCGGTGAGTACGGCGACGGCGCGGTTCGCGGCCATCAGCTCCCACTGGCGGTCGACGACGAGCGCGGGGTAGGGCTCGTGGGCGGCCAGCAGGCGCTCGATCGCCTCGCGCACCGGCGCCATGGCATCCTCGTCGAGGTCGCGCTCGGGGTAGGCGGGGGCAAAACCGGCCGCCAGTAGCAGGCTGTTGCGCTCGCGCAGCGGCACGCCGAGCGCTTCGCTCAGCCGGTCCACCATGTCCGCGCTCGGGCGAGCGCGGCCGGTTTCGATGAAGCTGAGGTGGCGGGCTGAGATGCCGGCCTCGAGCGCGAGGTCGAGCTGGCTGAGCCGGCGGCGCGCTCGCCACTGGCGCAAGAGCGGGCCGATGTCAGGGCGGGCGGCAGTGAGCGGTGCGGGCATGGTGGCACCGTATACCGCGTGGCTGCGGCGCTGCCATTACCTCGGAGGTCGTTGCCGATCGTCGCCCTGGCGGGGATCGTGGCCGGCCATGAACGACACCCACACAACTCCCTCTTCGTCCTCGCCGTGGGCGGCCCTGCCGGTGCTGCTGGCCGGGGCGTTCATGGTCGTCCTGGATTTCTTCATCGTCAATGTCGCGCTGCCGACCATGCAGGTGGACCTGCATGCCGGCTCGAGCACGCTGATCTGGGTCGTCGCGGGCTACGGTCTCAGCTTCGCCGTCTGCCTGGTGCTCGCCGGTCGCCTCGGCGATGAGCTCGGCCGCCGGCGCCTGTTCTTGCTTGGCATCGGCCTGTTCGCGGCCAGCTCGGCCGCGTGCGGTGCGGCGGGAGACCCGGTCGCCCTGGTCGCCGCCCGGGTCGTGCAGGGCGCCGCCGGCGCGATCGTCATGCCGCAGGTCCTGTCGATCATCGGGACGAGTTTCACCGGCGACGATTACCCCCGAGCGCTGAGCATTTACGGCGTGGTCCTCGGCCTCGCCGCGGTCGGCGGGCAGATCATCGGCGGCGCGCTGGTGGCGCTCGATCCGGCCGGGCTGTCCTGGCGCGCCTGCTTTCTCATCAACGTACCGGTCGGCCTGATCGCGCTGGCCGGGCGACGCCCGGTTCCCGAGTCACGGGCTCCGATACGGGCCCCGCTGGACCTCGCAGGAGCAGGCCTGCTCGCTGTCGGCCTGCTCGCCGTGCTGGTTCCGCTCAGCGAGGGTCAGAGCACCGGCTGGCCTCTGTGGACGTGGGTTTCGCTGGCGCTGTCGCCCGCCGTGCTCGCGGCGTTCGCGTTGCGCCAGTCGCGCGTGATCCGGCGCGGCGGCATACCGCTTTTGGACCTGCGGCTGTTCGCGCAGCGGGCCTTCTCGGCCGGGCTGCTGGCTCAAGTCGCGCTGGCCTGCGCGCAGGCGGCGTTCTTCGTCTATCTCGCCCTGTACCTGCAGCAGGGTCGCGGGATGAGCGCGCTGGCCGCCGGGTTGCTGTTCACCGTGCTCGCCGTCGCCTACGTCGCCGTGTCCGGCCCGGCTCCCGCCTTGACCGCTCGCTTCGGACGCCGGGTCGTGGCGGCCGGCGGCGTCTGCCTGGCCGGTGGCCTCGGTCTTCTCGCCGTCGTCGTGGCCGATATCGGCCGCGGCGGCAGCTGGGGCGAACTGGTGCCCGGGCTGATGCTTGTCGGCGCGGGGATCGGCCTGTGCTACACGCCGCTGACCTCCATCGTGCTCAGCCGCCTCGATCCTAATGGGGCCGGCGCCGCGTCGGGTGCCATGACCACCGTCCAGCAGGTCGGCTATGCCGTCGGCGTCGCGCTGACGGGGGTGATCTTCTTCGCCGCCCGCCGGCACGGGATCGCCCACGCTTTCGTCCTTTCCCTACTCGAGCTCGCCGCGCTCGGCGCCTGCGTGCTGCTCGCCACCCGGCTGCTCCCGGCACCGACTCGCGCCGGCGCTCCGGCTCTAGCCAGCCAAACCGCCACCTGACCGTCCCAACAAACAACCCCCGACGGAGAGCCGATGACCAGCAGCACCTGCACTCACCTCGTCGGGGCCCACCTGGATGGGTTCCTGGACCCGGTCGACTGAGCCGGTCACCCGTCCGGCTGCCGCGTGAGATCCCGACGCCGGCCACGACCGTCCCTTTGCCGCGCGATCGAGAGTGAGTACGAATGATGAGACAGCTGACGCCGGCGACCCGCGCGCTGCTTAGGGCGTGTCTGCGTCGATCCCTCGCGGTCGCGGGGCGTCGACGAATGACGCGTCGTCGCCGACCGGCATTCGCTCCGCGATGCGGCGAAGGTGCTCGCCGAAGAACAGGGTTGCGGACAGCTCGCCGCGGGTGCGGGCGCCAGTCTTGTCGAAGATCTGTTTGAGGTGGTCGACGACTGTGCCGCCGGACAGTTCGGCCAGCAGCGGCTCGGCGGATGAGGACAGGCCGAGCACCCCGCCGGAGCGGTCGAGCTCGATCACACCCGGGGCGTCCGGCAGCGGCACGGTGGAGTCGCACGCCTCGGCGACGAGCCCGCGCCGCACCGCGCGTGCGAACAGCCCGGACGCGCGGTCAAAGAGCTCGACCTCGCGCTCGGTGAACTCCGGCTCCCCCGCTCGGCGCACGACGATCAGCGATCCCCATGCGCAGCCATCGGCCACGAACGCGCTGCGCAACTCGGGCCCGAGCCCGGCGGGGGTGAGCAGATCGCGAAAGCGCGCGCTTCGCTCAGGATGCCCGCCGGTCGCGTGCGCCATCGTCGCCGCCTTACGCTTCGCCCGGGCGAGCTGGTCGAACTTGTTCACGTCCTCGACCGCGTACTCGTTATGCGCGAGCACCGGGAAGCGGTCGGGCAGATCCTGGAGCCGGTGCTGTGTGATCAGGCCGGATCCCGGGTCCAAGGTATGCCAGCAGGCGCCGTCGAACTGGACGGCCCGCTTGAGCCGCGCGGCCGCCTCGTCGAAGAACTCGACCCGGGGCCGGGCGTGCAGCACAAGCCGCTCGAGATCGGCGAGCACGCGTTCGGCCGCCCATATCCCTCCGCCGCCGGTCATCGCATGTCCATGCGGCAGCGTACCCCCACAAATTTGGGATGTCATCGCTGCGTGCCGTGGATCACGATCGGCTTCCCCACGCACCAGGAGGCAGTTGATGCGGACAGCCACAACTCAGCTCACGATTCGAGACGCGAGCGCGGCGGACGGCGAGCGCCTGGCCGAGATCTTCTACGACGCATTCGAGTCGATTGCCCAGTCGCACAGCTTCCCCGTCGAGCCGCCGTCGCGCGAGTTCACGCGCTTCAAGGTGCTCGAGATGCTCTCAACCAACCGCTTCGCGGGGCTCGTCGCGGAGCGCGATGGTGAGCTACTCGGGAGCGCGTTCATCGACGAGCGCTCGCTGATCGCGGGCGTCGGGCCCGTGACCGTCGATCCCTGCTCGCAGGACGATGGGATCGGCCGGGCCCTGATGGAAGCCGCGCTCGAGCGCGAACGCGATCGAGCCGCCGCGGGCGTGCGGCTCATCCAAACCGCCTACCACTATCGCTCGCTCGCTTTATACGCCAAGCTCGGGTTCGCGATCCGCGAGCCTCTGTCGGTCGTACAAGGAGCCCCGCCGGCGCTCACCATCCCCGGACGAACCGTGCGGCCGGGCGCCGAGCACGATCTCCCCGCGTGTGCCGAGCTGTGTGTGCGCGTGCATGGCCACGACCGCGAGCGTGAGCTGCGCGATGCGATCGCCGCCGGCACCGCCCGCGTCGCCGAGCGCCCCGAGGGGGTCTGCGGCTACGCGACCGGATTCGGCTACGGCTGGCACGCAGTCGCTGAGACCAACGACGACTTGTTCGCGCTGCTTTCCTCGGCGGACGCGTTCATCGGCCTCGGCGTGCTGGTGCCGTCGCGAAACCGCGAGCTGCTTGGATGGTGCCTCGCTAACGGACTGCGGATCGTCCAGCAGAGCACGCTCATGACGATCGGCCTCTACAACGAGCCGGCCGGTGCCTACCTGCCGTCGATCCTGTTCTGATGTGTGAAGCGATCGCATCCGGGCGGGGGCATGGCTCGGTCGGTTTGGCACCGGGTGGGTCGGTGAATCATCCTGGGCGTGGAGCGCTTCGGTAGCGCGCATCGGATCAGCCGCCAGCAGGACCGGCTGCTCGACCGTCTCCGGGATCCCTCAGCGCCGGCGCGGCGGGCGGCCCCGGGACGCCCGATACGTTCGATGCGCTGATCGGCGAGGAGTTTGCTTTGCTGGTCACCTTCCGCCGCTCGGGCGAGCCGGTGCCCACCCCGGTGTGGTTCTGGCACGGGCAACAGAAGTGCCGGGACAGCGCGTGAGAAAGCGTTCGGCGGGTGAGCCATTTCAGTAGCTGCCCCTCGCTCGATAGGCTGCGTTCTCCGACTCGAAAGGCTCCCCATGAGGTCTCCCGACGCGACTATCACCCGCGGCCGCAGCGTGCGATCCACGATTTCCTCTACCGGCGAGCTGAGGCTGGAGTTGGCCGAGCGTGACGTCCCGGAGCCTGGCGCTAGCGAGGTTGTCGTGGCTGTCGAGGCCTCGCCGATCAACCCCTCCGATCTCGGCGTGCTGCTGGGTGCGGTCGCCCCTGGCACGCTGCGGCCGGACGGGCGGGATCTGGTCGGCACCGTTCCAGAGGCGGCGCTTCCGCTGTATCGCGACCGGCTGGACACGCCGCTGCCGGTCGGCAACGAGGGCGCCGGCACCGTGGTCGGGGCGGGCCCGGAGGCGGCCGCGCTGATCGGCCGTCGCGTCGCGGTGTTGGGCGGGTCGATGTGGGCCGACTATCGTGTGGTCGACGCGGCCGCCGTCGTCGAGCTGCCCGACGATGTCAGCACCGCCGAGGGCGCAGCGCTGTTCGTCAACCCGCTGACAGCGCTGTCGATGGTCGAGACGATGCGCGCCGAGGGCCACAGCGCCCTCGTTCACACCGCCGCTGCCTCCAATCTAGGGCAGATGCTCGTGCGGATCTGCGCCGCCGACGGCATCGGTCTGGTCAACATCGTGCGCCGCGCCGAGCAGGCCCGGCTGCTGCGCGACCTCGGCGCGGTCCACGTCGTCGACTCCGCTCAGCCGGACTTCGCCGACCGGCTCACCGAGGCCATCCGCGAAACCGGCGCAACCCTGGCCTTCGACGCCATTGGCGGCGGCTCACTGGCCGGCGAGATCCTCACCGCGATGGAACGTGCGCAGCCGCCGCTCACGTCGTACACGCCCTACGGAACCACGGTGCACAAGCAGGTGTACATCTACGGCTCGCTCGACTTCTCACCCACCGTCATTGACCGCAAGTTCGGTCTGACATGGAGCGTGGGCGGATACCTCGTGACGACCGCGCTGGGCCGCCTGGGCGGCGAGGCCGCCGGCCGGATGCGCGCCCGCGTGCTGGCCGAGGCCAAGACGACGTTCGCCTCGGGCTACGCCCAGACCATCGGGCTGCGCGACGTCCTGGAGCCCGAGGTCCTCGCCGTCTTCGCGCGCCGCAGCACCGGGACGAAGTACCTCATCGACCCGTCGAGCGACCGCTGAGCTGCACCTGACGAGATCCCCCCGAGCCAGGGCGGCCTGGCCGGAACGCCGCGCGAGCTCCCGGAAGGGTCCCGGCAGCCGCTCGGATGAGCGCTTGACTTCTGGCGTCCTGGTGGTTGATTGCGTTCAGATCCCGCCGCTCAGAGGAGGCCCCGCGTTGTCGCCGTCAGCGTTTACCGTCGAAGAGACCACGATCAGCGATGTTCATGGCGCGATGCGCGCCGGCGAGGTCACGAGCCGCGAGCTCGTCGAGGCGTACCTGCGCCGGATCGATGCTTACGATCGTTCTGGGCCTGCGCTGACCTCGATTCTCGGCGTCAACGAGGGCGCGCTGGCGCGCGCGGATGAGTTGGACCAAGGGCTGTCTCGGGGTGAGCTGTCCGGGCCGCTGCATGGGATTCCGGTGCTCGTGAAGGATTGCGTTGAGACCAGCGAGATCGACACGACCTTCGGCTCGGCGGGCGTCCGAGGTTACCGCCCGTCCCGGGACGCGGTGGTTGTTCGCAAGCTGCGCGAGGCGGGCGCGATCATCCTCGCCAAGACAACGCTGCCGGACTTCGCGACCTCGTGGTTTTCATTTTCGTCGGTGAGCCACGAGACGAAGAACCCGTACGCGCTCGACCGCGATCCCGGCGGGTCGAGTGCCGGGACGGGGGCGGCCGTGGCCGCGAACCTCGGCACGGTGGGAATCGGCACCGACTGCGGCGGCTCGATCCGCGTTCCGTCTTCGTTCTGCAACCTCGTGGGCGTTCGCAGTACGCCCGGGGTCGTGCCGCGGACCGGCTCGTCGTACCTGGTGATCTTCCAGGACACGATCGGTCCTATGACGCGGACGGTTACCGATGCGGCGATCGTCTTTGACGCCATCGTCGGCTACGACAACTCCGATCCCTACACAGCCGCCTACGCGATTGCCCGAGCGCCCGCGAGCTATCGCGAGCAGCTCGACGCCGGCGCGCTCGAGGGCGCGCGGCTCGGACTTGTGATGAATGCGCTCGGCTCGGACGACGACGCCGATAGCGCCGCCGTCAACGAGGTCGTCCGCGCTGCGATCGACGCGATCGCCGGCCAAGGCGCCGACGTCGTTGAGGTGACCATCCCGAACCTGATGGAGCACATTGAGGCGACCTCCCAGTACGTCGCACGCACTAAGCACGACATCAACGCGTTCCTCTCGGAGCGCCCGCAGGCAGGCGGCCGCACCCTCCAGGAGATCGTCGAGGCGGGACTGTCGCATCCCGATCTCGACCTGATCGACGCGGTCATGGAAGGGCCAGATCAGCCCGAGGAGGACCCCGACTACTTCCGCCGCTTTGCGGCCCGAGAGGCCTTTACCCGCGAGGCGGTCAACGTCATGGCCGCCAACCGGCTCGGCGCGCTCGTCTACCCGAGTGTGCAGGTGCCGGCGCCAACGATGGACGGGCGCAAGCAGTGGACCGTGCTGACTTTCCCGACCAACACGCTGATCGCCTCGCAGACATGGATGCCGGCGATGACCGTGCCCGCGGGATTCACCAACTCGGGCCTTCCGGTCGGGCTTGAGTTCGTCGCGAAGCCATACGACGAGCCGACGGTCTTCCGCCTTGGCTATGCTTTCGAGCAGGCCACCCACCACCGCCGCCCGCCCGAGTCCGCGCCCGAGCTGGCCGTCGCGACCGCGGCGCCGTAGCGACGCCCCGAGGCGGACGGCGGGGCCATAGCTCGCGCGGGTCGCGTACGTACAACGAGGCGGAGCTCGCGCGCGACCTGCCGACGAGCCCGCTCACCGTGTCACATAAAGGGCTCCCGGCGATCGCCGAGAGCCCTGTGAACCGCGAATTGCTATGGCGGTCAGCTCCGCAGCGCCCGAAGCGCCTTGCCGTAGTCGCCGGTCGGGTTGCGGGTGGTGACGATCGTCGAGATGACGTTGAAGACGATCATCACGACGAGCAGCAGTTGCCCACCGGGGATGTTGGCGGCGGCGGCGATTGCCGCGTAAGCGATCGAGCAGACCGCGGTCGAGGTCTCGCCGGCGGCGTAATAGATCGCCCTGGCCCGTCCGCTTGCCTGCTCGCGGCTCTCCTTTGTCGAGAGGGCGACGTAGAACGGGGCGGCCTGCATGAGCTGGCGGATGCCGGGGGGGTAGACCTCGGGATGGTCGCTGCCACGGACGCCGTAGCCGCGGAAGCGGAGACCGACCGCGCGGCCGGCAACGTAGTGGGCAAGCGCGTGACAGTTGAGGTAGACGGTGACGAACCCGGCGATCATGAGGGCGGAGGCGCCGGCACCGGTCTTCAGCTGCGTGGCCAGAGCCAGGAGTGCGGATCCGCTGATCACACCCCACATTTGGTACGCCGTCCCTCGTGCGACGGTGTAGCGGCGGCGGAAGCTGCGCTTGGGGCTCGTTGTGGTGGTCTGGGTGACGGTGGTGGCTGACATATCTCCTCCTGGAGGGATGGTTACAAGCGATGGAGGAGATAGTCGCCGGACGGTGACGGTTGGACATCGGTCTGTCGACGGCACTCAGCCGCGACTGCCGCGCACTCCGGCTACGTCATCCGTCGCGGCTGCGGTGCGGCAGGGCGCTGGACCTGGGCGCCGGGCTCGCATCTCGCCCGGTCGAGCTGCGCCGCGGATCGCTCGCGCTTGAGGGATCGGTGGTCCGCGAGTCCGGTGGCGCGAGGCCGTGCTTGGTAGCCCAGAGGGCGGCCTGCGTGCGGGAGCGCAGGTCGAGCTTTCGTAGGATGTTCGAGACGTGGGTCCGGGCGGTGCGCTCGCTGATCACCAGCTCTGTGGCGATCTCTCGATTGGAGCTGCCGCGAGCGACCAGCGCGAGAATCTCGCGCTCGCGCGGGGTCAGCTCGTCCGCCGGGGAGGGAGTTCGCGCAGCGCGCAGCGAAGCCATCAGCCGTCGGGCTAGGGCGGGGTCGAGCGTCAGCTCGCCGTCGTGCGCGGCGCGCACCGCGGCGACGAGCTCGTCGGCGTCAGCGTCCTTGAGCAGATAACCCGCGGCGCCTGCATCCAGGGCGGCGTGCACACGATCCTCTTCGACGAACGAGGTCAGCGCTACAACCTCCACCTCTGGGTAGCGCGAGCGGATCTCTCGTGTCGCCTCGATTCCGTCCATGGGCTCCATCTCGAGGTCCATGAGCACGACGTCTGGCCCGAGCCGCTCAGCGCCAAGGGCCATCACCCGGTCCAGTGCCTGTCGGCCGTCAGCCGCCTCGCCGACGATTTCGATTCCGGGCTCGGTCCCGAGGAAGCTCCTGAGGCCTTCGCGAACTACCTTGTGATCATCGACGATCAGCAGTCTGATTGGCGCCGGTTCAGGCATCTTCGGTGATTTCCGCCGCCACGGCCGGGACCACGACGACGACGCGGGTGCCGCCGCCCGCGCGGCCGTGAATCGCGATGGTGCCGCCTAGCTCGCGTGCGCGGTCGTTGATCGACTCGAGGCCCATGTGCCCCGGCCTCGGAGCCGGCCCGACGAACCCTCGGCCGTCGTCCGTGATCTCGACGCTCACCTCGGTCCCGCTGACAGTGATCGTGACCGACGCGTTACGCGCCCGCGCGTGCTTGATCACGTTGGCAAGTCCCTCCTGGACGATCCTGTAGAGGTTCTCCTCCGAACCGGGCGTCAACGGCAGTCGGTCCTCGGGTCCGTGCACCTCGATCCGGATGCCCTCGCGGCTCGAGAGTGCCGCCGCATGCTTGCGGATTGCCGAGACGAGCCCCTCGTCGGCCAGGCCCTCGGGCCGCAGCTCGAAAATCAGCGAGCGCATCTCGGCCAGCGCGCTGCGCGACAGATCGACGACCTGCCCGAGCTCGCGCTTGCCGCCGTCGCTGACCACGGCGGCGCCTGCGATCGCCCGCTGCGCGGCGCGGGCGTGCAGCGTCATCGAGAACAGCGTTTGCGAGACGGAATCGTGTAGGTCCCGTGCGATGCGCTGGCGCTCGAGCGTGCCGCGCTCTGCCGTCCGCCTGCGCGCCACCAAAAGCTCCACAGCTGCCCGCCGACGCTCCGTCACGATCGCCGCCAGGCACAGAGTCGTGAGCGCGGCCACGGCGACGAACAGCTGGGTGCTGAGCACGCTGTCGGTAATCGAATGCAGGACGAACGGACCGACGTGATGCGCGGTCCGCCATACGGTCACGGCGACCGCCAGCACGACCGCGACGGTACCGCCCTGAGTCCCGAACCGCAGCGCCGCCCAGATCAGCGCCGGGAAGACCAGATATGTCAGCGGTTGATGTCCGGAGGACGCCAGCGCACTAACGCCGAGGACCACACAGATGAGCGCCACCACCTCCCATGAGCGGCGCCACGCCGGATCTGGCGGCCGTGCCCAGGCCAGGATCAGCGGGAGGAGCACCAGTGCTCCGCAGGAGTCGCCCAGCCACCACGTCCTGAACGTAGTCGGAACCGTACGCCACCCGATCACGCCGCCGGCAAGCAGCGACAGGTTGCCCACTAGCGCACTGACCGCGGTTCCGACTGCGATCGCGAGCAACATCCGCGGCACCCGATCGAGTCTGTCGACCGTCGCAGCACTGCCGAGCAACCGGCGCAATAGGACGGCGATCACGAGCACCTCGGCGAGATTGCCCGCGGTCTGCCCGAGTATGGTCACGTTGGGGAGCGCGCTGTCGGTCGCGACCAGGTTTCCGAGCACGACTCCAGGCCACCACCGCAGCCCGGCGAGATACAACACGCCTGCGGCCAGCCCGACGGGCGGCCAGACCGCCGAGATCGCCCCAGTCAACTTGACGGCGTAACCGCCCTGCACCGCGATGTAGTAGAGCGCGGCGAACACCAGGCACCCGGCCGCCCCGCGTAACCACCGCGTAAACGCGACCTCATGATCCGCTGCTACCGCCGCTACTGCTCCGGTCCGAATACTCACTGACTATCCCGCGCCAATCACCGTAGGCGTCAGAGGGCCGAGACGAGAACCCCTCTTGGCGGGGTTTCTCGAGTGGGCCGTGGAGGACTCGAACCTCCAACCTTGGGATTAAGAGTCCCCTGCTCTACCAGTTGAGCTAACGGCCCGGTCTGCGCCCGATGTTAGCCGTCCGCCGCGGATGCGGCCGGCCGCCGATCGCCCCCGGGACCGTCGCCCGATCGCCCCGGCACGAGGTCGCCGACTGCCTCCGCCGCCGGGCTCAGCAGCCCTGGGCGAGCTGCTGGGCCGAGGATTGGCTCGTCTTGGCCTGCTTCAGCGACTGCTTGGCGCTCGCCTGCTGCGCCTTGGGGATGAGGTTCAGCGCCTTGGCAGTGGCGAGATCGCCCTTGCGGGTCTGACCGGCGGCGTACGCGGTCACGGCCAGGCACTCGAAGGCCTTGGACTCGTTCGGGCTGGCCACGGTCATCTGCTCCCAAGCGTCGGCGGACTGGCCGTAGTCGCCCAGCGCGGCGTAGGCGCGGGCGGCGAGGACCGCGAGGTTGGGGTCGGGGCTGCTGACGAGCTGGCGGTAGCGCTGCCACGCCTGGGTGGCGCGGGTCAGCTCCTGCTTACCCGACGCGGTGAAGGTTCCGGTGTTCGGGTTGTAGTTGCTGCCCTGGCCGGCTGAGGTCCAGCGCGCCTGCAGGAGGTTGGCCCACGCCTGGGGATTGTTCGGCTCCTGCTGCGTCTGGCGCAGCGCAGCCGTCTCCTGCTGGTTGACCACCTGCTTCTGCGCGCTGCTCGAGCCATTGCCGGTGAACGCGTTGAGCAGCCCACCGCCGCCGCCGCCGGCGCCGACGCCGAACAGCACCAGCCCGCCGCCCATCAGGATGGCGAGGCCCAGGTAGACGGTCTGGACGGTGCGCCGCCGGCCGCGGCTGCGGAGATCGAAAAGCATTTTCAGGTCAAATCAAGGCCGTTGTCGGCCTGCGCCAACTCAGCGGCGGCGCGAGCGGCCGCCCGGCGGTCGGCGATCTTGAGTAACACGATACTGGCGAGGAACAACACGACTAGCGGGGCCGTCTCGAGCCCGGTGGTCACCGGGTCCGCCCCGGGCATCGCCGCGGCGATCACGGCGATGATCACCGTAGCGTAGCGCCAGTGCCGGGTCAGGGTGCTGCCGTTGATCACCCCCAGGCGCTGGAGGCCGAGCAGGCCGAGCGGCAGCTGGAAGGCCAGTCCGATCCCCAGCATGGTCAGGATCTGGAAGGTGTAGTAGCTCTTCGCCTGCACCAGGATGTCGAACTGCTCGCTGTTGTAGCCCTGGAGGAAGTGGACCGCCGGCGGGAGCACGACCGCGTAGGCGAAGACGACGCCGGCGATGAACAGCACCGGCGCCACGGTCATCAGAGGCAGGGCGGCGCGGCGCTCCTCCCGGCTGAGGGCGGGGATCACGAAGCCGTATCCCTCGTAGATCAGCACGGGCAGCGAGAACAGGAGCGCAAAGTAGGCGCACACGGTCAGCGTGGTCATGAACGGCTCACCCACGCCGATTGTGATCGGCCTCTCCTGGGCGGTGGTGGGCGTGCGAGGCAGCGCCCGAGCGGCCTGCAGGGCCGCCTGCTCGAACTGGGCCTCGGCGGCGCGGTCGGCCGCGGAGAGGTGGTGCGAGGCGGCCAGCGCAGCGGCGGCGGAAGCCATCTTCAGGAACGCGTCGCGCTCCTGCGCGGATTGACTCGGCACCCCGGCGAGCCCGCGGCGCACTTCGCTGCTCGAGGTGTGCGGCAGGGCGCGGTTCAGCACGCTGAGCAGCGCGTGGTTCTGCCAGAAGCAGATCCCAAAGGCGACGACCAGAACCGCGCCGCAGATCATCAACCGCGAGCGCAGCTCGTCGAGATGCTCGACGATGCTCAGCTCATCGTCGTGCCCGATGGGCCGCAGGACCTTCGCCATGCCGTCAGCCCAGAGCGGGCGCTAACCGCGGCGCTCTGAGGATCCGACCTCGGCCGAATCGCGCTCGGCGCTGAGGTTGACCGACGCGGCGTCGGCTCGCGTTGTGGTGCTGGTGCTCTGGAGCTGCGGTGGCTCGACGTCATCGTCCTTGGAATCACCGGTGATCGAATCCTTGAACTCGCGGATTCCCGAGCCGAGCTGCTTGCCGAGCGACGGCAGCCGCTTGGGGCCGAAGATCAACAGCACGATGACCAGGATGACGATGAGGTCGGTGGTGGGGTTGCGGAACATTCGCGTGAGGCCTCCGTCTAGGGCTTCGAAGGTTACCGACCGCCATCCCGGCGGTCAGAAACAAAGGCGCTCAAGGTGTGGCGTCCGGCGGCCGATATACAGCTCAGACACCGAGCAACACCGATTATCCGTGAACGAGAACCGAAATCCCCATTCCCAGAGCCGCAATCCCCATTCCGTGCGCCGCATCGTCCTCCCCAGCGGCCGGTCGATCGAGGTCGTCCGCTTCGTGGACCCCGAGACCGAGACCGAGCGCGGGCTGCACATGTGCCCCGTCTGCGACTCGAACCTCGTGCAGCCGATCGACTGGTGCGAGGCCTCCGACGGTCGCTGGGAGCTCGTCCTGAGCTGCCCCAACTGCCACTGGAGCACCGAGGGCACCTACACCGAGGCGCAGGTGCACAACCTCGAGGACCAGCTCGACGAGGGGCTGGCCGACATGCTCCGGGACCTCAAGCGCCTGACCCAGGCCAACATGGCCGACCACGTCGAGCGCTTCACCTCCGCGCTTCACGCCGACCTCATCCTGCCTGAGGACTTCTAGACCCGCGGGCTCAGGCGTAGCGTTCGACGACGCCGTCGGCGACCAGCTCGAGCGCCGAGCGCTGGCGCCCGGGCAGCGACGGTAGCGTGGACTTGGCCTCGGCGACGAGGTCCATCGCCCGGCCCCGGGCCACCCCGGGCGCGCCCGTGGCGGCGATTCGCTCGCAGACCCGTGCGGCGTCGTCAGGGGCGCGGACGGTGCGGAGGTCGAGCGCGGCCAGCTCCGGATCCCGGGAACGCGCGATGATCAGCGGAAGCGTCACCGTGCCGTCGAGCAGATCGGCACCGCGCGGCTTACCCGTGCGCTCCGGCGGCCCGGAGACGTCGAGGACGTCGTCGAGGATCTGAAACGCCAGCCCGATGCCCTCGCCGAACGGCGCCAGCGACGCTCTGGACGCACTCTCGAGCGCGCCGAGCTCGCAGGCGGCACGGAACAGCACCGCGGTCTTCAGCCGGCAGCGCGCCAGGTAGCGCTCGACGCTCACCTCCGCCTTCCAGGCGTCGCGCCGCTGCATCAGCTCGCCGCGGGCGAGCTCGGTGCTCGCGCGCGCCAGGACCCGGACCGCCGCGACCGAGACGTGGGCCAACTCGGCGAACGCCCGCGCGAACAGCAGGTCGCCGGTCGCGGTGGCCATCCACCGCCCGCCGGTGGCGACCACGGTCGGGCGACCCCGCCGCAGATCGGAGCCGTCGAGAACGTCGTCGTGGACGAGCGTCGCGCCGTGGACGAGCTCGACCGCCACCGCGGCTCGCACGAGGGCGTCGGTCTCGGGCGGCGGGACGCCGGCCGCCAGGTAGACGAGGAGCGGCCGCAGCCGCTTGCCGCCCGCGGCGATCGTCTCGCCGGCGTAACGAGCCAGCACCGGTCCGTGGCCGGCGGCCAGCTCGGCCATCCGCAGCTCGGCCTGCGCCATCAGCCTCGAGACGGCCTCGCCCCCGGCGTCGAGCACCGCTTGCACCGTCGCGCTCAAGCGCGCCGCACCTCGCCGACGTGCAGCGCGATGATCCCGCCCGCGGTGAGGACCCAGCGGATCTCGCGTAGCCCGCCCTCCCACATAATCCCGGCCAACGCCTCGGGCCCCGGGAAGCGCCGCACCGAGCTCGGCAGGTAGCTGTAGGCCTGGGTGTCGGCCAGCCGCCCGAGGGCGGGCACGATCCGGTCGAACCAGAGCCCGAAGAAGCTCGACAGCGGAGGCCGTCGCGGGGTGGTGATCTCGAGCACGACGACCCGCCCCCCCGGCCGGACGACCCGCGTCATCTCGCCGAGGCCGCGCCTCAGGTCCGAGAAGTTCCGCGCGCCGAAGCCGACGGTGGCGGCGTCGAACTCGGCGTCGGCGTAGGGCAGGGAGAGGGCGTTGGCGGGCTCGAAGCGAACCGGGGCGCCGGCGCGCCCGGCCGCCTTCTCCCGGGCCAGCGCGAGCATCCGCTCCGAGAAGTCGGTCCCCACGACCTCGCCCGCCGGCCCGACCCGCGCGGCGAGCTCGAGCGCCAGGTCGCCGGTGCCGGTGGCCACGTCGAGGGCGCGGCCGCCCGGTGCAAGCGCGGCCAGATCGGCGGCCCGCCGGCGCCACTGGTGGTGAAGCCCGGCGGTCATCACCGTGTTCATGCGGTCGTAGAGGCCGGCGATGCGATCGAACATCGCCCGCACCTGCGCCTCCTCGAGCACCCCCGGGGCGGACGGAGTCGCGCCTGCGGGCGCCGAAGGTGCGCGCGCCCCCATGCCGCCGTGCTACTGCAGCTCAGACAGGAAGCCGACCAGCTGCTGGAACTTCTGCGGGGACTGCGCGGCGAGGTTGCGGAACGAGGGCATCGGGGGAGTCGGATTGCGCAACGTCGACGCGATCGCCTGCGAGGGCAGCTTCGAGCCGATGTGGGTCAGCACCGGCCCCGGTCCGTTGTTGCCGTTGTCGCCGATCACGTGGCAGGCCAGGCACCCGGACTCGCCGACGACGAGCTCGCCGGCCCGGAACATCTGCGCCTGGGAGGCGCTCAGGCTCGAGGGCGGCTGGAGGTCGACAGAGTTGGGCGAGCCGGTGTTGGCGCCGGAGTAGGTGAGGAACGCCATCGCCGCGATCGTGGTGATGCCCGCGGCCAGCGCGATCGGCCGGCGCTCGATCCGCCGCTCCGGGCTGCGGTCGTAGAACGGCAGCAGAAACAGCAGGATCATGCAGATCGTCGGCACCCCGATCGTGGCCATCGGCGTGAACTTCGGCACGTTCTTCATCACGCGCAGGACCTCGAACAGGAAGAAGTAGTACCAGTCCGGTCGCGGTACGTAGGTGGTCGTCGTCGGATCGGCCTTGGGGGCGATCTCGGCGCCGAACATCAGCGCGAGGAAGATGATCACCAGGATGACGATCATCGCCATGATCGAGTCCTTGGCGACCGCGTAGGGGAAGAACGGCTTCCCCTGGCTCTTGAGGATCGAGTACTCCCGGAGGTACTGCTCCTTCTGAGCCTGGTTCACCTGAGCCGCCTCACACTTCGGAGTGCTCGAGCAGCTCGGGCTCGGGCTCGGCCTTGAGCCACGGAGGCGCGGTGATCCCGAGCTTCGAGACCAGGTACAGGTGGGCGCCGATAAGCGCGCCGATCGCGCCGGGGACGAGCAGCATGTGGATGGCGTAGAAGCGCGAGAGCGTGGTCGCGCCGAACTCGGGACCCGCGCGCAGGAAGTCGGACAGGAACGGGCCGACGAACGGACCGGTGCCGTTGATGTTCACGCCGACGATCGTCGCCCAGTACGCCCGCTGGTCGAACGGCAGCAGATAGCCGGTGAAGCCCATGACGAGCGTGAGGATCAGCAGCACCACGCCGATGATCCACGTCAGCTCCCGCGGGTACTTGTAGGCGCCGTAGAAGAACACCCGCGCCATGTGCAGGAAGATCAGGATGATCATCACCGAGGCGCCCCACTTGTGCATCCCGCGCACGAACTGTCCGAGGAACGCGTCATCGGTGATGTAGCGGATCGACTCGTAGGCGCCGCCGGCGGCGTCGGGGCGGTAGTACATGGCCAGAAAGACCCCGGTCACGGCCTGCGCGAGGAACGCGAACAGCGTCGCCGAGCCGAGCGTATAGGCCCAGTTGATCCCCTTGGGGACCTTCCGGAAGAGCATCCAGCGGATGCCCGGCGAGAGCGAGGTCCGCTCGTCGATCCAGTCGACCACGGTGATCCCCGCCTCCGCCGGCGGGAATGCACCGACGTCCTGCGCCTCGCCCGGCCGCTTCGGCCGGGGCATGAGCGCTTTCGGGAGTGGGGGTGCGGGGAGACGGGGCATGGCGTTCAGCTCTGTGGGATCTGGGAGGTGGAGAAGCGTGCGGGGTACAGGTACTGCCCAACGCCGTCCAGCGGCTCGCCGGGGTCACGCGGGGAGAACCGGCGCAGCTCGCTGTTGACCGAGTAGCGTGGGCCGATCTGGACGTAACCGTCCTTCAACCGGGTGTAGAAGCGGTCCAGCGGCCGGACGGGCGGGCCGCCGGCGACCATCCCGCGGAAGTCGTAGACGCCGCCGTGACACGGGCAGATGAAGCGCTCGGCCGCGGCCACGAACCGCACCGGGCAACCGAGGTGCATGCAGCGCGAGGACAGCGCCACGAACTGGTTGTACTGGTCCTCGGGCTCGGTGTCGATCGAAGGATCGCGGGCCCGGACGTAGGCCGTGGTCTTGCCGGCCTCGCCGATGCCCTGGACGATCTCGACGACCCTCGTCTGGTAGGTGCTCTTGGGGAAGTCGGCCGGCATGCCGATCGTCTGCCACTCGAACGGCACGCGGCTGAAGATCGGGCCGGCGGCGAAGCCGAGCACCGGCAGCGTGATCGCGACGGCCGCCACGCCGCCGGCGCCGTTGGTGACCAGGTTCATGAAGCGCCGCCGGTTGACCGTCTCGCCCTCGAACGTGCCCGGCATGTTCCGCTCCGCGGTGTACTTGGGCTTGGGGGCGCTACGTCGGTCTGGCACGGGAGGCCTCGGTCGCGGGTGACATTGAATTCATTGAACGCCTCGTTGAGCTTTTCGTCAACAAAGAGGCGAGAGTCACGAGCGCATTCTTTAGCGTGCGCAAAGGCTACCGCGCCGAGCGCGTGGGCGCCGCCGCCGCGTGGCGGAGGGCCGCCTCGGCGCCCGGGTCACCGCGGCGGGCCAGTGCCTTGGCGGCCGCGTGGCGCTCGCTCGTGCCCCAGCCCACCGCGACCGCGCCGGCCTCCCAGACGGCTTCGGCGAGCCGCGGATCGGAGGCTGCGTGGGCCTGAGCGACCAGCGAGATGACATCGGCGAGCTCGGCCACCGCGGCGATGTCGCCGAGCGCGGCCAGGCGCGCGAGTCCGAGCGCATACAGCTGGTCGCCCAGCAGCAGCGCGAGATCGCGGTCGCGGGGACGGACGACCAGCGCCTGTCCGTAATGAAGCCGCGAGCCCTCGAGGATCATCTCCAGCAGCAGCTCGTACTCGTCCTCGCGCCCTCGCGCGCGCGGGCCCGCAGCGGCCACCTGGGCCGGGCCGGGAGCGGCGAGCGCCCGCTCGCCGTCGGGAGCCTCGCCGAGCACCTCCGCGACCGTGCCGCCCTCGGCGCGCAGCGCGGTGTGCAGCCGAGCCGCCCCCTCACGGGCACTTCTCACCGCGCAGCCACCTCGGCGAATGCCTCCTCCGCGGCCCGCACCGTGGTCTCGACGTCAGCGTCGGTGTGCGCGAGCGACGGAAACCAGGCCTCGAACTGCGACGCGGGCGGGTACACCCCCCGGGCCAGCAATGCCCGGCACCACGCCCCGTAGGCCTCCAGGTCGCACGCCGCCGCGTCCGAGTAGCGCTGCACGCGGCCGTGGGTGAAGAACGGGGTGAGGAGCCCGGGCACGCTCTGCACCTGCAGCGGGACGCCGGCCGCGCGGGCGGCGTCGGCCAGGCCGCCCGCGAGGCCCGCGGTGATCTCCGCGAGCCGCGCGTAGGCCGGCGCGTCGAGCTCGGCCAGCGTGGCCAGCGCCGCCGCGACGGCCAGCGGGTTGCCGGACAGCGTTCCGGCCTGGTAGACGTCGCCGGCGGGGGCGATCCGCTCCATCAGCGCGGGCGGACCGCCGTAGGCGGCGGCGGGGAGGCCACCGCCGATCACCTTGCCGAGGATCGTCAGGTCCGGCATCACGCCGTAGAGCTCCTGAGCCCCACCGGGCGCCACGCGAAAGCCGGTGATCACCTCGTCGAAGACCAGCAGCGCGCCCGTCCGGTCGGCCCGGTCGCGCAGCAGCGCGAGAAACTCGGGCGCCGGCGGCACCACGCCCATGTTGGCCGCGACCGGCTCGGCCAGGATGGCCGCGAGCTCGTGGCGCTCGGTCGCCTCGATCAGCCCCTCGGGGTCGTTCCAGGGGACGATCACCGTCGCCGCCGCGGCCGCCGCGGTGACCCCCGGGCTGGCCGGGATGCCCTGGGTCGCGAGCCCCGAGCCGGCGTCGGCGAGAAGGCCGTCGACGTGGCCGTGGTAGGCCCCGGAGAACTTCAGCACGAGCTCACGCCCGGTCAGCGCCCGCGCCAGCCGGATCGCGCTCATCGCCGCCTCCGTCCCCGAAGAGGTCATGCGAAGCATCTCGACCGACGGGATTCGAGCGGTCACCGCCTCGGCCAGCCGCACCTCACCCTCGGTGGGGGCGCCGAAGCTCGTTCCCCGCCCCGCCGCCGCGCTCACCGCCGCGACCACGGCCGGATGGGCGTGGCCAAGAATCAGCGGGCCCCACGAGCTCACCCAGTCGACGTACTCGCGGCCGTCGGCGTCACGGATCCGCGACCCGTGGCCGGAGGCGACGAACACCGGGTCGCGCCCGATCGCGCGCATCGCCCGCACCGGGGAGTTGACGCCGCCGGGCAGCAGCCGGAGGGCGCGGCGGTAGAGATCGGCCGACCGGGTGCTCACAACAGACCGGGTGCTCACAGACCGGGTGCTCACACGCCGGCGTGCTTACGCTCCCAGGCGCGGTGATCCTCGGTGAAGTAGAGCAGCCGGATCTTCTTGAACTCGGTCGAGGAGTAGAGCGTGGCGCGCTCGTGGACGCCGGTGGCCTCGGCGATCGAGTCGAGGATCGCGTCGCACTCCTCCTTAGAGCGGCCGTGGGCCATCGTGAACACCGAGTACGGCCAGTCCGCGTAAGTCGGCCGCTGATAGCAGTGGGAGATCCCGCGGAAGGCGGCCATCCGCGGGCCGAGCTCCATGATCCGCTCGTCCGGGACCTTCCAGACGCCCATCCCGTTGGCGCTGAAGCCGGCGCGACGGTGGTAGAGGATCGCCGCCACCCGGCGCAGCAGCCGCCGCTCGCGCATGCCTTCGAGATGGGCGAGGAAGCGCGGCTGGGCCAGGCCGACCGCTCGGGCCGCGGGGGCGTAGGGCTCGGGCACCACGGGCAGGTCCCCCTGGAGCGCGCGGATCACCGCGACGTCGAGCTCGTCGTAGGGCTGCGGCTCGGTCTCGGCCGGCTCGAGCGCCTCCGCCGCCCGCGCGAGGTCGCGCGTGTCACCCTCCATCTCGAGGTCCATGCGAATCTTGAACAGCTTCAGCGTCGGGAGCTGCCGGATCGACTCCGCGCCGGCCAGGCGGGCGAGCAGCGCGAGCGTGCCTTCGAGGCCGAGCGACGAGTCCGGCTCGGTGGCGATCGTGAACCAGATGTTGAACTCGTGGTTGCGCAGGTAGTTATGCGAGACACCGGGGTGCTCGTTGATCACCTGTGCCGCGCGCCACGGGTTCTCGGGATCGACCTTCGCGGCCACCAACATCGAGGAGTATCCGAGCGCGCGCGTGTCGAAGATCGGGGTCACCTGGCGGATGATCCGGTCGGCCAGCAGACGCTTCACCCGCGCCATCGCCTCCTCCTCGGTGATGCCCGCCGCCGCGGCCACCTGCCGGTAGGGGCGCTCGGCGATCGGGAAGCGCCCCTGCATCAGGTTGAGCAGCCGCTTGTCGAGGTCGTCGAGCGCGACCGCGGCGCCCTGCTTGCGGCTGCGCAGCTTGGGGCCGTAGTGCGAGCCCGCTTCGCTGCCGGCGACCACGCCTATGTCGTCGGGGCGTGGGGATCCGCCTAGCGCAGCCACCGGGCGGCCTCCTTGGCGTGATAGGTGATGACGATGTCCGCACCGGCGCGGCGGATCCCGGTGAGGGACTCGAGCACCGCCGATCGCTCGTCGAGGTACCCCGCCGCGGCGGCGGCCTTGACCATCGCGTACTCGCCGCTCACGTTGTAGGCCACGAGCGGCATCGCGGTGTCGTCCTTGATCCGGCGAATGAGGTCCAGGTAGGGCAGCGCCGGCTTGACCATCACGAGGTCGGCCCCCTCCTCGACGTCCAGGCGCGCCTCCCGGATCGCCTCGTCGGCGTTGGCGGGGTCCATCTGGTAGCTGCGGCGGTCGCCGAAGGCGGGGGCGGAGTCGGCGGCCTCGCGGAACGGGCCGTAGAAGGCGGAGGCGAACTTCGCCGAATAGGCGAGGATCGGCGTGTCGTGGTGGCCGTCGTCGTCGAGCGCGGCGCGGATCGCCGCGACGCGGCCGTCCATCATGTCGCTCGGCGCGATGATGTCGGCGCCGGCTCGGGCCTGTGAGCAGGCGGTGCGGGCGAGCAGCTCGAGGGTGGCGTCGTTGTCGACGCGGCCGTCGGGCCTGACCACGCCGCAGTGGCCGTGGCTCGTGTACTCGCACAGGCAGAGATCGGCGACCACGAGCAGGTCCGGGTGGGCCTGCTTGATCGCGCGGGTGGCGAGCTGCACCACGCCCTCGTCGTCCCACGCGCCCGAGCCTTCCTCGTCCTTCGCCGCCGGCAGCCCAAACAGCAGCACCGCGGGTATCCCGAGCGCGCCCGCCTCGCCGGCTTCGTCGACCGCATGCGCGATCGACAGGCGGTCGATCCCGGGCATGGCGTCGATCGGCTCACGCCGGTCGCTGCCGTGGGCGATGAACATCGGGTAGATGAAGTCGCCCGCGTCCAGCCGAGTCTCTCGGACGAGCCCGCGCAAGGCGCCGGTGGCGCGAAGGCGGCGCAGGCGAGTCTGAGGAAACGGCATCAAAGCTGAGGATACCGCCAGGGCCGCGCCCGGCCGAGAGTCTGAGCCCGGGCGGCGCAGCCGGAGAGCGTCCTGCGGTACGCTGCGTCCGTGGCCGATATCCAGAAACGAGGCGGCTATACGCCGCGCCGGGTTCGGGAACAGCGGGCCTACCGCCTGGTGGTGACCGGCGGCGTCGCCGGAGCGGTCGGCGTCGTCACCCTCGTGCTGGCGGTCGCCGGGGTGATCGGAGCGGCGATCCCGGTGATCGCGCTGATCGTCGCGGCGATCTGCCTGGTGCTGTTCCGCCAGACCGTGTCCGGGCGCTAGCCGGCGGTTCTCGCTGAGGGGCCTCGCTGCGCTCGGCGTCCGTGGGGCCGTGCGGGCCCGTCCGGACCTCGTCGCGTGCGCGTCGCCGCACTCAGCCAGCTCGCTCCTCGCCAGCCGCCCGCGCTGGGCGAACTCGCTCCCTCGCCAGGGCCCGCGTGAGCGAACTCGCTCATCGTCACCCACGGCGTGGCGAACTTGCTCATCGCCACCCCCGCGTGGCGAAAGTTGTCGGTATAGCCGGACTTTTTCACCACGACCTCGCTCGCCGCACCGAAGGGCGAGTGCGACCAGTCCGAGGCGATTACGCCGCGTAGCGCGTTCCGGGGCGACTACGCCGCGTAGCGCTCGGCGGGCGCGGGTCCGTCGCGACATCGTCGTGCTTCGGTGCGGTCGGCTGGCGCCTCGCCCGCCGCAGCACAACCGAGAGACCGGAGCGACACGGACCCACACCCGGTGCTCAGGCGAAGAGCTTTCGCCGCGCCGCCCAGCGCGAGACCGCGCCGGAGGACAGCAGCGCGAAGGCGACGAACAGCGGCGCGCTGGCCAGCAACAGCAGCGCGATGCCGACCGGCCACATCCAACGAATCGCGGTGATCAGCCCGACCACCACCATGGCGACGCCGGGAGTGCCGACCACGAGGCCGGCGACCAGCCAGCGAACGCCTGCGCCGGACAGCCGCCGTCCCTGTCGCTCGAGTCGCGGATCTTCGACGGGGACATGCGAATCTGATACCCGGCGAGCGGGGCGGTATGCAGCGGGATGGTCATTCGGCTGACCTGGAAGGATGAGCGCCGAAGCGCCATGGTCAGAGCGGTCAAGATCCTCTTCGTCGGCGACGTCGTCGGCGGAATCGGCAAGCGGACGCTGTTCTCGCTGTTGCCCGCGCTACGCGAGCGCCACTGCCCCGACTTCGTCGTCGTCAACGGCGAGAATGCAGCCGGCGGCATCGGGATCACCCCGAAGATCGCCGTCGAGATGTTCGCCGCCGGCGTCGATGTGATCACGCTCGGCAACCACACCTATCGGCACCGGGAGATCTATCCCTACCTCGACGAGGAGCCGCGGATCCTCCGGCCGGCCAACTTCCTCCGTAGCCAGCCCGGCCACGGTTGGTGCGTGGTCGACCGCGGCGGGGTCCGGCTCGGAGTCGTCTCGCTGTCCGGGAACCTGTTCATGAACGCAAGCCGGCCGGCCTTCAGCGAAGCCGACGCGGTGCTGCACGCGCTCCGGGAAAAGGTCGACCACCTGCTCGTCGACATGCATGCCGAGGCGACCAGCGAGAAGGTCGGGATCGGGTGGTATCTCGACGGCCGGGTCACCGCGGTGCTCGGCACCCACACCCACGTGCCGACCGCGGACGCACGGATCCTGCCCGGCGGCACCGCCTACGTCACCGACGTCGGGATGACCGGGCCCCGCGGCGGGGTCATCGGGGTCAAGCGCGAGCAGGCGATCGAGGCGATGCTCACCCGGATGCCCGTCCGCTTCGAGACCTCGACCGAGGACCCGTGGCTGAACGGAGTGCTGATCACCGCCGCGGAGCCGATGCGGGCGCACGCGATCGAGTTGCTGCTCGAGCCTGCGCCCGGGGTTCACTGACTCCCGGGGGCGCTCCGATCGGACCAACGTGGCCCCGCCGCGCCGGCGGGCACCAGCGGCAGCCGCTCGACACGCTCATCCTCGGCCACCGCGATCGCCCAGCCCAGCGTCGACGGATGGGCCGCGAAGAGGGCCACGATGACCAGCGGAAAGAACCAGACGATGTACGAGTAGAGCCAGTAGTTGCCGCATATCTGCAGCGCGATCACCACCGCTGCGGCGAGCGCCGAGACCTCGACCACCGTCCGGCGGCGCGGGATCACCGCGACCGCGAGCGCGAGCGCGACGGCCGCTCCCTCGAGGAGATGCTGCTCGAAGCCGAGCCCTCCCCACAGACCCCATACCGAGAACGGCGTGACCCGGGAGGACTGGTAGGCGATCGAGTCGCGCCAGAAGGCGTGGAGGTTGTGGTCGAGGAGCACCGGCAGCATCGCCACCGCGATCGTGACGGCGTAGGCGAGCAGGTAGAGCACCGCGGAGCGCCGACCGGGGCGCTCGCCGGCGCCGCGTATGAACAGCGGGCCAAGCGCCAGCGGCGCGAGCTTGCTGAGGCCAGCCAGGGCGGCGCCGACGCCGCGCGCCGGGGCGGCGCCGAGGACCAGCAGGGTGAGCGTGACCAGCAGCGCCACCAGCGAGTCGTTGGTGTTCGAGCTGAGCGTCCACAGGGTGAAGGGATACGCGGCCCACGCGTAGGCCAGCGCCACCCCGAGCGTCGGGCCGCGGATCCGCCGCCCGAGCGCGAACAGCGCCAGGAGCGTGAGCAAATCGAAGGCGATCGCCGCCGCGTGCGCCGCCGGGAGATCGTCCCACGATCCGCTCCAGCCGAAGATCGCGCGGAAGGGAACGTAGGCGTAGTAGTTGACCGGGCCGTAGGTGTCCCCGCTGGCATTGTCACGGGGCCAGTTGCCGTAGAGATCGCTCCCGTGCAGCAGCTTGTCGGCGCCGATCACGCCGGCGTAGCCGACGTCGATCACGTTCGAGTCGGTGACGTTCAGGCCCACGCGGAAACCGACCAGGAAGACGATCCCGACGACGAGCCAGGGAGTCGGCACGAGCGGTGAGAGCGGGCGCCGTGGCCGGCCGCGGCCGAACGCCAGCAGCAGCATCCGCACGAGCAGATAGATGAGGCACGGATACACGAGCGGTACGGAGAGGCCGATCTTCGCGTGGTTGAACAGCGCCAGCGAGATCGAGAAGCCGAGGAGCACGAGCAGGTCGAGGTGGAGCAGCGACAGGCGCCGTCGCCGGGGGAGGAAGGGGGCCACGAACGCGATGCACAGCGGCACCCACACGTACCAGGCGTTGACCACGCGCCCGAACGCCCCGGGGTACCCGCGCGCCATTGTCCAGGCGACCTGGAAGCCGGTCCAAACTTCGGTTACGCGACCGGAGGCGTCGTCGACGTACACCTGCATCAGCTCGCGCTCGGGGCGGCCGGCGGCGAACCAGCTCACCTGCCAGCGGCCGGGACCCTTGGTGTACTGGTAGGGCGTCGCCGCGGGATGCCGGCGGAGCTCGCGGCGGACCGCCGGGTTGCGCGAGGCGATCGCGAGCACCTGCGCGGCGGTGAGCCGGTAGCCCCTCGGCGGGGTGTCCTGGGCGGTGACGAGGGCGGGCGCGTTGGGGTCGACCGCCGTGGTGGTGGTGGCGGCGCGGGCGCCGGCCGGAACGGTGCCGAGAGCCGCCGGGAGCGCTAGGGCGAGCGCAAGCAGGAGCGCGGCACGCTTGACCCTCAGGCCTTGAAGCTCCAAAGCTTCTGCCCGACGAAGGACAGCGGCGTGCTCGCGGCGACCGCGATCGCCTGGGCGAGCACCTTGATCATCCCCGCCCCGTCGACCAGCGCGACCAGAAGAACGTACGTGAAGCCGAAGGCGATCAGAGATACGGCGAAGAATCGCACGCCCTGCCGGAACGGATGGCGCTGCCTGGCCGAAAACGTCCAGTGACGGTTCAGCCAGAAGTTGCCCACCACCGAGACGACGAAGGCGATCACCGAGCCGACGCGGTAATCGAGCCCGAGCACGTGCACACAGACCGCGAACACCGTCAGGTTGACCACGTATCCGCTCGCGCCGACGGCGGCGAAGCGCAGCAGCTGCATCCAGTTGTGGGTGCGCCGCACGCCGTGCCGGACGCGGACCCGGAGGGGGAGCTCGACGGCGGTGCTCAGCTCTTCGGGCATCAGCGCAATCTATTCGCGTCGTGTCGGAGCAAGCTAAGGGTCACGACCGCTAACGGCTACCTAATCCGCGGCCTGGAGGGACGACCCGTTTCCCGAGGTTAGCCCGAAGTGTGCGCAGACCATCGGCGCCACGTCGGCGAGCGACCATTGGGCTCGCTCGCTGCGCGCGCCGGGACCGGTTCCGCACCACAGCAGCGCCCCGAGCGAGTCCGAGCGGTGAAGCGACCCGTGACTTCCGCCGCCGACGTGGTCAGCGCCACCCCAGTCGACGAACTCATATCCGGGCGCGGCGGATAGCAGCACATCGCCGGCGGTCGGACAGCTGAGCGAGGACCAGATCCGCGCGAGCGCGTCGGGGTACTCGAGGCTCCGGAAGCGGCCGTCGGCGGTCTGCGCCGCCAGTGTGGCCGGCTCGCCGGCGACGCTCCAGCGCCGGCCGCGCTCGTCCTCGAGCTCCCCGCCGGGTGCGAAGCGAAGCTCGCCGCGCCGGCTGACCACGGCGGCCTCCTCACCCGCCCGCCACAGGATCAGGTCGACGCCGTCGAGCTCACGGACGGCGGCGACCGCGCGCGCGAGCACCTGCTCGCGCCGCTCGGGGTCGAGCACGTAGACCATGGCGGCGCGCTGCGCGGGGCTGAGGGCGACCTCGGCTCCGATCGAGCGGGTGGCATTCCGCGTGGCCACGTCGAACCCGGCAAAGGCCCGGTCGAGGCGGATCCGCTCCTCGATGGCGGCCTGGGAGTGGTCGGAGGTGACGATCACGGCGTGGTCTTCGAGAAACGCATCCGGACCACCTGCCGCGTGCATCAACCGCTCCAGCTGGCGGTCGGCGGCGGCGATCGAGGTCACCTGCGCATGCGGGCCGTTCCTGTGCGACCAGGCGTCGTTGTCGGGCAGCGAGAACAGCAGGAAGTCGAAGAGGTCGTTCTCGACCAGGTAGGCGCCGACGCATCCGGTGTGCTGGTCGCGGATGCCGGGCATCCCGAGCTGGCCGCGGCACCCGGTCTTCCGGCTGGCGTACAGGTCGGCGTAGAACAGCTCGCGGGGCCCGTCGATGGTGCGCCGGAACAGCGTCGAGGTGACGATCCGGGCCAGCGCGCTCTCGTTGGAGACCTCGTGGTGGTGGCGGCCCCGGTAGATGAGATAGGTGGTTCCCGCGGTGCGCACGTCGGCGTCGTCGAGCGTCTCGAACACGGTCTCCACCCCGGTGGAGAGATGCTCGGCGTTCATCCGGTAGACGGTGTCGGTCAGCGACCGCAGGACCCCGAACTGGCGGCTGGCCGAGAAGCTCGAGCCGTATTCAACGTAACGGCCCTCCTCGCGGTGGTACCAGTTCATCGACGGGATCCAGTGGCCGTCCGGGCCGGCGCCGGTGGTGATCGTGGCCGCGCAGACCGGCGTGACCGAGGGGAAGGCGGCCACACTGTCGTCGACGTAGACGCCTTCGTCCCGGATCCGAGCCAGCGCCGGGGCGCGCCCGGCGGCGATCGCGCGCTCGAGCATCGCGGGCTTGAGCGCGTCGATCACGACCAGGACAAGCTTCTTCGGCCGGCTCACGCGACGGTCAACGAAGGATCCGCAGCCCGGCGTACTTCTGGCCCTCGCGCCGGCGGCCGGCGAGGTAGAGCCACCCGAGCAGCAGCAGGCCGATCAATCCGATCGGCGGCGCGATCACCGACAGGGCGGCGAGCAGCACCGCCGCGGCCTCGGCGTACAGGGGCACGGCGCCGGCCGCCTCGGCGTCGAGCCGAGCCCGCACGCGGGCGAACAGCGGGACCGTCGCGAACATCCCCACAGCCGCGCACAGCACGCCTGCGATCCACCCCGGCCAGGACTCGAAGTGACCGCGCGCCAGCGAGCCGGCGAACAGCAACGCGCCGAGGGCCGCGGCCGCCAGCGCCAGGACAATCACCTCGGGCCTGCGCAAGCCGCGATCGCGCCCCAACCGCCGTTCGAGGAACGTCGCGAGCAGCGCGAGGAGGACGAGCGCGAGGAGGAATGGCCAGCGCTGCAGAAAAGAGTACGTCGTGCCGTTGAAATGGATCTGGATATCGGCGGCGGCGAGGAGGCCGACGACAAAGGCGGCGAGGAACGGGCGGATGCCGACGGCGGCGGCTACGCCGATGCCCGTGAGGATGTCGAAGACGAGATGCAAGGTCGTGTACCGTGGAGAACCGTGACGATAGACGAGAGGGCAGCATGACCTCCGGGTTCAGGCGGCCCAGGTCGACGGCGAGGGACCTCGAACGTTACGCCGCGCTGTTCGCCGAGCGGACGAAAGTCATGAAGTCCTCGGCGATGCGGGACCTGATGGCGCTGACCGAGCGCGAGGACGTGATCTCCCTGGCCGGCGGCATGCCCGACACCTCGACGTTCCCGCCCGACTCCTACGCCTCGCTGATGACCTCGGTGGCGGCCGACTCGTGCGCCCGCGCCCTGCAGTACGGCCCCACGGAGGGTCTCGCGGTGATCAAGTCCTGCATCGCCGAGGTGATGCGCTCGGAGGGCATGGAGATCGACACCGACGAGGTGCTCGTGACCACCGGCGGCCAGCAGGTCATCGACCTGGTCTGCAAGACACTGCTCGACCCCGGCGACGTCGTGGTCACCGAGGCGCCGACCTACCCGGGCGCGGTCCCCACCTTCTGCGCCTACCAGGCGGACGTGGTTCAGATCACGATGGACCACGACGGCATGCGCACCGATGAGCTCGAGACGACGCTCGACGAGCTGGAGCGGGACGGCCGGCGGCCGAAGTTCATCTACACCGTGCCGACCTTCCACAACCCGGCCGGGGTGACGCTGGCCCTCGAGCGCCGGCGTGAGCTCGTGCGGATCGCGGGCGAGCGCGAGCTCCTGGTGCTGGAGGACAACCCCTACGGCCTGCTGCGCTACGAGGGCAGCCCGCTGGCGACGCTGCGGGCGCTCGACGGCGGCGAGTTCGTGATCTACGCGAGCACGTTCTCGAAGATCCTCTCACCGGGCGTGCGGCTCGGCTGGGCGGCCGCACCGCCGCCCGTGCTCGAGAAGATGAACATCGGCAAGCAGGGATCGGATCTCTGCTCCTCCTCGATCTCACAGTTCTTCGTCAGCGCGTACTTCGAGTCGGGGCCGTGGGAAGCCTACGTGCGCTCGCTGATCGAGATATACCGCCGGCGGCGGGACGTGATGCTCGACTCACTGGCCGAGCACTTCCCCCGGGAGGCGCAGTGGACCCACCCCGAGGGCGGCCTGTTCATCTGGGCGATGCTGCCCGAGTACATCGACACCACCGACCTGCTGGCCCGCGCGCTCGAGGAACGGGTGGCCTTCGTGCCCGGCCGGGCGGCGTTCCTGGACGGCCGCGGCGGGTCGTCGATGCGGCTGAACTTCTCCGGCGTCACCGAGGAGCTGATCCGCGAGGGCATTCGCCGCCTCGGCGAAGTGGTCCGCGAGCAGGTCGACCTGTACGGGACACTCACCGGTGCGGCGCCGGGGGCGCCGCCGGCGCGCGCGGCGACCCGCGGCGCGGCGGTGAGCCAGCCGACGCGCCAGCCGGCCGGCGAGCGCCCGGCCGCGGTGGCGAAGGTCGTTCCCCTGCCGGCCAAGCGGACGCGAGCCGGCTGACCCGCGCGACGTGCGCGTCGCGGTGCTCAAGGGCGGGCGTTCGCTCGAGCGACAGGTCTCCCTGAGGTCGGGGGCGCGGGTCGAGGATGCGCTCGAGCGCCTGGGTCACGAGGTCGTGGCGATCGACGTCGGAGCCGACCTGGTCGGCCGGCTCACCGAGGAGCGGCCTGACCTCGCCTTCGTGGCGCTCCACGGCCGGGACGGCGAGGACGGCACCGTGCAGGAACTGCTCGAGGTGATGGGGATCCCGTACACGGGCTCCCGGGTCTCGGCCTGCATCCGCGCGGCCGACAAGGTGCTGGCCAAGTACGCGATGCTCGACGCCGGGGTCCCCACGCCGGACTTCTTCGCCTTCAACGAGACCGCGTTCCGCGAACTGGGCGCCGCCCAGGCGCTGCCGGCGATCGAGGAGCGCCTGCAGTTCCCGATCGTGGTCAAGCCGGCCTCGCAGGGCTCGGCGCTCGGGATCAAGTTCGCCCGCCGGCCCACCGACATCGCCGGCGCCCTGGTCGCCGCCTTCTCGTATGACCGCAAGGTGCTGCTCGAGCGCCACATCGCGGGCCGTGAGCTGGCCGTCTCGATCATCGAGGAGCGGGGCGCGGCGCGGGCCCTGCCGATCGTCGAAGCGGTCCCCGAGCAGGAGGACTTCTACGACTTCGAGGCCCGCTACGAGATCGGGCGTACCCGCTTCGTGTGCCCGGCCGAGCTCGACGAGGGGGTGGCCGCCCAGGCCAGCGAGACCGCGCTCGAGGTCTACCGGCTGCTCGGCTGCGCCGGCTTCGCCCGGGTCGACCTGCTGCTCGAGCAGCCGGATGACTCAGCGGGCGCGAATCCGGGCAAGGCCGGACGCCGAGCGGGCGCGAATCCAGGCGAGGCCGGACGCCGAGCGGGCGCGGAGCCCGAGGCAGGCGGGCTCTACGTGCTCGAGCTCAACCCGATCCCGGGGCTCACCGAGACGAGCCTGCTGCCGCAGGCCGCCGACGCCGCCGGAATCGGCTTCGACGAGCTGATCGGGCGGATTCTCGGCGCGGTGGGCGCACCGGCGGCGTAAGCCGGCGGCGCTCGCCGGCCCGGGCGTCCGGACGACCGGCCCCATGGATGCCGCCGCAGGCGGCCCCTACTCGTCGCTCGCGAAGTCCTCGGGAGTCACGTGGTCGAGAAAATCCTTGAACTTCTCGACCACGTCCTCGGTGTCCTCGACCTCGTGCTCGAACTCGATCGCCGACTCGGCGATCACGTCGTCGGCGGCGAAGATCGGGGCGCCGGCGCGGACCGCGAGGGCGAGCGCGTCGCTCGGGCGCGAGTCGATCTCGAGGTCGCGGCCGTTCACACGGAGGCTGATCGAGGCGTAGAAGGTGTTCTCCCGCAGCTCGGTGACCGCCACCCGGGTGCATTCGACGTCGAGCTCGCCGAGCATGTCGGAGAGGAGGTCGTGGGTCATCGGGCGCGGGGTGGAGGCGCCCTGCAGCTTCATCAAGATCGCCGCCGCTTCGGGATGACCGATCCAGATGGGAAGAAATTTGTTGCTCTCGACCGTCTTCAGGAGCACGATCGGCTGCTTGCCGACCATGTCGAAGCTCACGCCGTAGATGACCATCTCCTGCACGGTCTGGCAAGTATAGGCAGCGGATCCGGGGTTGCCCGAGCCCTCCCCCGGTCGATGCTCATTCGATTGCGCCCTCCTCGCGCAGCACGCGGCTGGCCACCGCAAACGCGGCGTTGGCCGCCGGAACGCCGGCGTAGATGCCCGTGTGGAGGAGGACCTCGCCGATCTCCTCGGGCGTCAGGCCGTTGCCGAGGGCGGCGCGGACGTGCATGCCGACCTCGTTCTCGGCCCGAACGGACACCAGCGCTGCGAGGGTGATCGCGCTGCGCATCCGCCGGTCGAGGCCCGGGCGCGACCATGGGCCCCCCCACGCACAGCGGGTGATGAACTCCTGAAACGGGGTCCCGAACTCCCCGGCCGAGGCGGTCGCCCGTTCGACGTGCTCGTCACCCAGCACCTCGCGGCGCGTCTTCATCCCGGTCTCGTACGCCTCGTCCACTACACCGCCTCCTCATTCAGGAACCCCAGGATCAGCTCGGTGACCCGCTCCGGCTGCTCGACGCTGGCCAGGTGCGCGGCCGGCCCGATGACCTCGAACCGCGCGCCGGCGACTGCATCCGCGATCCGCCGCCCGTGCTCGGGCGGCGTGGCCGGATCGTCCGCGCCGGAGACGACCAGGGTCGGAGTCGCAATCGAGGCCAGATCGCCGCGCAGGTCCATCGCGGCGATCGCCTCGCAGCAGCTCGCGTAGCCCTCGGGCGGGGTGGCGACGAGGGCCGCCCGCAGTCGCGCCACGATTTCGGGGCTCCGGCGGCGAAAGCCCTCGGTGAACCAGCGCTCGAGGCCGGCGTCGGCGATCGCCTCGACGCCGCTCGTCCGCACCGTCTCGGCCCGTTCCCGCCACATCTCGGCCGGGCCGAGCAGCGCCGAGGTGCAGAGCAGCACGAGCCGCTGCACCCGCTCGGGGGCGTGGGCCGCCACCCACATGCCGGTCATGCCGCCGATCGAGAGGCCGCAGATCAGCGCCCGGTCGATCTCCAGACGGTCGAGCAGCGCGAGCAGGTCCTGGCCGAGCTCGGCGATCGAGTACGGCCCGCGAGGGACGGGCGAGCGCCCGTGGCCGCGCTGGTCGTAGCGCAGGAGGCGGAATCGGGCCGACAGCGCCTGCGCCTGTGGATCCCACATCGAGAGGTCGGTGCCGAGCGAGCCGCTCAGCACGAGCACCGGCGCATCGGCGGGTCCGCTCAGCTCATGATGCAGCGCGACCGACATCAGCCACCCCTGTGGGCGGCGAGCGCCCGATCGATCAGCTGGTCGGTCACTCCGAGATAGTGGCTCGGGTCGAGTGCCCGCTCAACCCCGTCGGCGCCGAGCGAATCTTCGATCTCCGGAACTTCGAGCAGGACGTCGCGGAACGGGCGCGACTGCTCGACCGAGCGCCGGGCGGCGCGCTCGACCAGCTGCTGGGCCGCCGGGCGCCCGACCCAGTCGCCGAGAGCTCCGGCCACGCTCTCGCTCATCAGCAGCGAACCGGTCAGCCCGAGGTCGGCAAGCATCTTCTCGCCGGCGATCTCGAGGCCGGCGAGCGACTCGCCGATCGCTGCGGCGCCGGAGCCGGCGAGGCGCAGCAGCTCGAGCATCGGCTCCCACTCGGCCTGCCAGGCGCCGGCGGCGCGCTCGTGCTCCTGCACCATCGCGCCGAGGATCGTCGCGACCAGCCCGGGGGCCCGCTGGGCGCAGGCCAGCGACGCGACCGCCCCGACCGGGTTTCGCTTGTGTGGCATGGTCGAGGAGCCGCCCCGGCCCTCGCCGCCGCCCTCGATCACCTCGCCTACCTCCGTCTGGGCGAGCAGGATCACGTCGCGGGCCACCTTCCCGATCACCCCCAGCACGGACCCGAGCGCTCCGGCCAGGCGAGCCGGGCGCAGGCGGACCGTGTGCCAGGGCAGCCCCGGCTCGGCGAGCTCGAGCTGCGCGGCGACCCGGGCGACGATCTCGAGGCCGCGCTCGCCGTAGAGGGCCAGGGTGCCGACGGCGCCCCCGAGCTGCACGGCGAGGGTCCGCTCGTCGACCTCGGAGAGCTCGGCGCGGGCGCCGTCGAGGCCGGCGAGCCACTCGGCCGCCTTCAGGCCAAAGGTGAGCGGCAGCGCCTGCTGGAGCAGCGTGCGCCCGGGGGCAAGCGTCCGGCGATGGGCGTCGGCCAGGCCCGCACAGGCGTCCGCCGCGGCGGCCAGGTCCTCGATGATCGCGGCGAGCGCCCGGCGGGCGACCAGCATCATCGCGGTGTCGAGGATGTCTTGACTGGTGGCGCCCTTGTGCACGTCGGCGGCGGCTGCATCGCTCAGGCGATCGCGCAGTTGGCTCAATACTCCGGGAACCGGTGTGCCTTTCTCGCCGGTCGAGCGGCCGATCGCGGCGATGTCGAAGTCGGCGGCGTCGCAGGCGGCGGCCACCTCCTCCGGGGCGTCCGATGCGGCCAGGCCGGCGTCCGCGAGGGCACGGGTCAGGGCGAGCTCGACATCGAGCATTGCCTGCAGAAACGCCTGATCTCCGGTCTCCGGCGCCGCCCGACCACGAGCGAAGAGCCCGGCAAACAGTCCGTTCTCGCCCGTGTGTGCGCTCATCCCGCGGCACGCTATCGCTTCCGCGAAACGGTCATCCCTGGATGGGGTACTTAGAGCAGGGTTGACGGCGCAGCCGAATGGGGTACCCGGTTATCGCTGCGGCGATTTCCGGGGAGGCCGACGCATGCCTCTGTCGAACCGAGAAGGTTCGATAATCGTCGTACAAATGCTACAATTCTGACTGTGGAAAAAGAACGCTCGAGATATCGGGAGACAGACCTGAACACCTTTGAATTCGAGGAGCGAGACGCCGTGCCCGAAGTGCGTCCCGACCCTCACGACCCAACCGACCGACCCCGGACGCACCGCTCGCGCGGCCGCGCGTCCGCGGTGGGCAATCGGCGCCAGAACCGCCGGCAGTCCGCCCATGTCGCCGGACGCCTGGACCACGGCGAGGACGCGCGCTTCCGCGAGGTTGAGCACATCGTCGGCTCCGGCGACTCACTTGACCTGTTCCTCCGCCGCGCGCGGGCGCACCCGCTCTTGACCGCCGCGCAGGAGGTCGAGCTGGCCAAGCGAATCGAACGCGGAGACCTCGAGGCCAAGGACCGCATGATCAACTCGAACCTGCGGCTGGTGGTCTCGCAGGCGAGGCGCTACCAGGGCCACGGCCTGCCGATGGAGGACCTCGTCCAGGAGGGCATGCTCGGCCTGATCCGCGCGGTCGAGAAGTTCGACTGGCGCCGGGGCTTCAAGTTCTCGACCTACGGGACGCTGTGGATTCGCCAGGCGATCCAGCGCGGCCTGCAGAATCACGGCCGGACGATCCGAGTGCCGGTGCACGTCGCGCAGCGCCAGGTGAAGATCCGCAAGATCGAAAGTGAGCTGAACACCAAGCTCTCGCGCGAGCCGACCGACGAGGAGATCGCGGCGGTGGCCGACCTTCCGGTCGAGGAAGTGGCCGAGCTCCGCGAGCTGAGCCGCGGGCTGGCCAGCCTCGATCAGCCGGTGGGCGACGACGGCGAGACCGCCTTCGGCGACCTGCTCGCGAGCGACACGCCGGAGCCCGATCAGCAGGTTGCCGACGCCGATCGCGACAACCGCGTGGCGGAGGTCGTCGAGCGGCTACCGGAGCCCGAGCGTAACGTCATCCGCCTGCGCTTTGGCCTGGCCGGACAGGAGCCGATGACGATCAGGCAGACCGGCACCGAGCTCGGGATCTCGCTGTCGCGGGCCCGCGAGCTCGAGGAGCAGGGCCTGCGCCGGCTGGCCGGAAGCCGGGAGCTCGAGCAGCTCCGCCGGGCGGCGTAGCCAAAGCTCACCAAATGTTTGTATAAGCCGGCGATGCTCCTCAGAGCATCGCCGCCTTCGTCTGTCCGGAGCGGGGGCCGGTCTGACTCGAGCGCCGCAAACGCCGCCGGAAATCCTCCTACAGCCGCCGGTAGCGCGCCTCGAGGAACGAGAACACCGCGAAGGTCAGCAGGCCCGCGGCGACGGCGCCCCCGAGATCAGCTCGAGCGCACCCTCCTGAGTCGGCGTGCCCTGGCTGCCCGCGCCGACCGCGAACGCCGCCGCCAGCCCGCCGATCACTCCATAGGTGACGCCGCGGACGATGAAGCCGGCCCGGACCAGGCCGGAGAATACGGCGGTCCGCTGGAGCGCGAGGGCGTCGGCAGACGCATCGCCGGTCTCGGCAACGGCGGGCCGATCGATGGTCGAAGACGACTCGGGCACTCTGCCTCCGTGAGACGCGCCTACCCGCACCGTATTCCGGTCAAGCGCATCGCCCCATAGCATCCCGACGCGATGCCACACCCGCCCCGGATCACCGTCGTCGGCTCAGCCAACGTGGACCTCGTCGTGGAGTGTGACCGGCTGCCCCGACCCGGCGAGACGGTGAGCGACGCGGTGCTCGAACGCGTCCCTGGCGGCAAGGGGGCAAATCAGGCCCTGGCGGCGGCCCGGCTCGGCGCGCAGGTTCGCTTCGTCGGCAAGCTCGGTCGCGACGAGCTGCCGCTGCGCGCGCTGGAGCGCGAGGGAGTCGACGTCGGCGGCGTGGTCCGCGACGACGGGGAGACCGGCACGGCGGTGGTGCTGGTCGAGTCCGGTGGCGAGAACGTGATCGTCGTCGCCCCTGGCGCCAACCGGCGGCTGAGCGCCTCCGAGGTCAACGTCGGCGACGCCGACGCCGTGATCTGCCAGCTCGAGATCCCCCTCGAGGCGGTGGCCGCGGCCGCGGCCGGCGCGCGGTTCTTCTGCCTGAACGCCGCGCCGGCCCGTCGCGATGTCGAGCTCGAGCCCGACCTGCTCGTTGTCAACCGGTACGAGCACGAGGTGGTGGGCAGACGGCGCGGCCTGGTCGCGCTCACGCTCGGGCCCGAAGGCGCCGTCCTGCTCGAAGACGGGCAGGAGGTCGCCCGCGCGCGCCCGCCGCAGGTCGAGGCGGTGGACGGGACCGGCGCCGGGGACGCGTTCTGCGCGGCGCTCGTGGTCTCGCTGCTCGAGGGACGCTCGCGAGCGCAGGCGCTCACGCGCGCCTGTGCCGCGGGAGCGCTGGCCGCCTCGCGCAGGGGCGCCCAGCCATCGTTGCCCCGCGCGGACGAGCTCGACGCGGCGATCGCCGAGTCCGCGCCGCCGTAGAATCGCCCGCATGACCGTCGGCTCGCTGCACCAAGCGCGTCGGTCGAGCGCAGCGCTCGGCGTGCCCATCGCCCGAACCCTGCCCATCGCCGGAAGGCTGCTCGTCGCCGGAACGCTGCTCGCCGGCTGCGGGAGCGCGTCGCCGCCGGCCCGCCCTGCGACCGCGCCACCCGTGCACCTCTTCGTCACCGGCCCGAGCGACGACCTGGCCACGCTGGCCGGCGACGTCGTGGTCAGCGGCACGGTGGCACCGGCGAGCGCAACCGTGCTGGTGGAGGGCCGTCAGGTTCCCGTGACGCAAGGCGGCTTCCGGACGAGCGTGTCGATCAGTCCCGGCGAGAACGTAATTGACGTGCTGGCCGCGGCCCCTCACGCCGCCGGGGCCGTGGCTGCGGTGCGTGTCTACCGGCAGACCGCCGTGGCGGTGCCCGACCTCACCGGAGTAAGTCCGTCGTCCGCCTCGGCCCGGCTTCGGGCCGTGGGGTTGACCGCCAAGGTGAACGACACGGGCGGCTTCTGGCAAGCGCTGATCCCGGCCTCGACCCAGGTGTGCCAGACCGCGCCGCCGGCCGGGCGCCGGGTCGCGCCGGGCAGCGAGGTGCAGGTCCAGGTCGCGAAGCTCTGCTAGCGGCCGGGGGTGGTCAGCCGGCGGGGTGCGTCGCGATCAGGGCAATCTCCGCGCGACCGCCGATCCGCTCGACCGCGAACGTGACGCCGCCGACCAGGTTTGCCTCACCGGTGCGGAGGATCTCGTAAGAGCCCGCCGCCCGGCCGATCCAGCCGGGCTCGAACTGCAGCCGGGTGAGCCGATAGCCGACGACCGAGCGGTCCGCGAGTTGTGCGTCGTACTGCGCCACGACCGCCGGCCGGCCGTGCTCGACCGAGCTACCGGTCACCCGGGTGACGGTCGGGGCCAGCAGGGCGGTGAGCGCCCGTGGATCCCGGTGCCCGTACGCGGCGGCAAACCGCTGCACGACTCCGGCGATCTCCCCCTGCGTGAGCGGGCCCGCGGGCGGGGAGGCCTTGCCCGAGCTGGACGACGACGCCAGCACCCACCCCGCAGCGGCGATCGTCGCCACCAGGCCCGCCAGCAGCAGAGCCGCCAGCCACGCGCGCGCCGGCCCGCGCGCGGCCGCGGCCGCGTGCGTACCCGCGGCCCGTTCATCCTGGTCCTCCGGACGAGGCCGGAGGTCGAGCCACGTGCGCGTCGCGCCGCGCAGCCGCCGCGTGGCTGACGGCGCAGTTTGTCCGTGCCGCCGCGTCAGATCCGCCCGGCGCGGTCGGCGTGGTCTCAGCGGCGGCCGCCGCTGACGCGCACCGCCGGAAACAGCCGGATCGCCGTGGTCGCCACCCGGGAGCGCGGCGCGGGCCGCGGCGGCCAGCTCGCCGGCAGCGGCGTATCGCCGGGCGGGCCGCTTGGCGAGCGCGCGCGCCAGCACGGCGTCGAAGCTCACGGGCACGCCCCCGATGCGCGACGGAGGCGGCGAGGGCTCGTTGAGGTGCGCGAACATCGTGGCGTGCGTGGTCTCCCGGTGATGCGGCGGCGTACCGGTGAGCAGCGTGTACAGCACGCAGCCAAGCGAGTAGACGTCGCTGCGGGCGTCGGTGGGTTCGCCGCGGAGCTGCTCGGGCGAGCAGAAGTCGACCGTCCCTAGCCAGTCGTGAGTATCGGTCAGCCGCGTGGCCGCCTCCACCGCCCGGCCGATACCGAAGTCGCTGAGATAGACATGGTCGCGGTCGCCCGCGATCAGCACGTTGGCGGGCTTGATGTCCCGATGTACAAGCCCGGCGCGATGGGCGGCATCGAGTGCGTCGGCCAGCTGATCGGTGATGTGGACCGCCCGCGCCGGTGCAAGCCAGCCTTGCTCCTTCAGCAACGCCGCGAGGTCGGTCCCGGCCACGTAGCGCATCACCAGGTAGAGGCAGCCGTGCTCCTCTCCGGCGGCGTAGACCGGGAGCACGTGGGGATGGTCGATCGCCGCCATGAGTCGAGCCTCCCGCTCGAAGCGCCGGCGAATCGTCGGCTCAGAGGCTCGCTCGGCCGCGATCAGCTTGATCGCCACGGTGCGGCCGAGCCGGACATCGGTCCCGCGATACACGACCCCCATGCCGCCGCGGCCGAGGACCTCGTCGATGCGATAGCCGGCCAGTTCGCTCCCTGCTGCCAGAGTGGCCACGCCGGCGAGTGTGCCACAGAGCGAACGGCCGGCGGCGAAGGGCGCTCGTCGCGCTTGGAGGAGGTCGCCGGGCGTGGTTCGGATCACTTCGGCCGCGTGGTTCCGATCACTTCGGCGGCGTGGTTCGGATCACTTCGGCCGCGTGGTTCAGCCCTCTCCGCCGCGGGTATCGCGCCGCCATGACCGAGAGCTCACCGACGCAATCGCCAACCGGCCTCCGTCCCGGCGACCAGGCGCCTCCAGGGTCCGAGGACGTGGGCGAGAACCTGTGCCCCGCCTGCAGCGGATCCGGAAAGGCCAACGACGGGTCGAAGTGCATCACGTGTGCCGGCACGGGGCGCGTGATCGAGGGGATGGGTGGCGCGTAGCGACGGCGCCGGCACCGGATGCGTGTCAAGCTCTCGCAAGGACTGGCGTGCGGATCGCGGCAAAACGGCGTGGCGTCGTTCAAGGGGCTGCCATATGCGCCGCCTCCGTTCGGCGCGCGGCGGTTCGCCGCGCCGGGTGAGCCGCCGTCCTGGGAGGGCGAGCGGGACGCGACCCGCTACGGGCCCACGGCGCCCAAGCCCCCGTACCCAGCTCCGATCGACACGATCCTGCCGGAGCCGGTGATCCCGGGCGAGGAGTGTCTGAACCTCAATGTGTGGACACCCGATCCGGGCACACGGGGCCTGCCGGTCCTGGTCTGGATCCACGGTGGCGCGTTCGTGAACGGCAGCGGCGCGGTGAGCGGCTACGACGGCACGGCGTTCGCTCGTGACGGGGTCGTCTGCGTCACGATCAACTATCGGCTCGGCGTCGACGGGTTCGCGCTGATCGGCGGTCAGGTGGCCAACCGCGGCCTCCTCGACCAGATCGCGGCGCTCGAGTGGGTGCGCGACAACGCCGAGGCGTTCGGGGGCGATCCAGCGCAGGTGACCATCGCGGGTGAATCGGCGGGGGCGATGAGCGTCGCGACGCTGATGGCCATGCCGCGCGCCCGTGGGCTCTTCCGGCGGGCAGTGCTCGAGAGCGGGGCCGGCAACCATGCGATTCTGCCCCAGACGGCGCAGAAGGTCACGGCCGCGCTGGCCGAGCGGCTCGCTGTGCCGGCTACCGCCGAGGGATTCGCCAGCGTGCCGATCGAGCGGCTCGTGGCCGAGCAGGCCGCACTCAGCCAGCAGATCGGCGGCGAACCGCTGCCCGACAAGTGGGGCGAGATCGCGACCAACCTAATGCCGTTCGAGCCGGTGATCGACGGCGAGGTGCTGCCGACGCTACCGCTCGAGGCGATCCGCGCCGGCGCCGGGCGGGATGTCGACGTCCTGATCGGCACGACGGCCGAGGAGCACGCGCTGTTCCTGGTTCCAAACGGCCTCGTCGACCTGGTCAACGACCAGCTGCTCGGCTACTCGCTCGCCCTGCACAAGGCGGATCCGGCGAAGGCTCGCGCCGCCTACGGCAGGGATCGAGCACCGGGCGAGGTGTTGCTCGGCGCGCTCACCGATTGGTTCTTCCGGGTGCCCGCGATCCGGCTCGCCGAGGCCCGCGCGGAGCTCGGCGCGACGACGTTCATGTACGAGTTCGCCTGGCGCTCGTCGCTGTTCGGCGGACGGCTCGGGGCGTGCCACGGCCTCGAGATCCCGTTTGTCTTCGACGACCTCGAGAACCCGGAGACCGCCTGGATCGCCGGACCCGAACGACCGCCACAGGAGATCGCCGACGAGATGCACGGCGCCTGGGTCGCGTTCGTACGCGACGGCGACCCGGGGTGGAGCCCCTACCTACCCGACCGGCGCGTGCGCCGCTTCGCGGCGCCGACCGAGACGGTCACCGACCCGCGCGCCGAACAGCGGCGGCTTTGGGACGGCATCCGCTGAAATAGCGGGCGACACCCCCGGGGGTAGGCAACTCGCTGCTGAGCGGGGATGAGCGCGGGTAAGGGGTGGGCGCAGGTTCAGCGCAGTGGTGGTGACCGGCAGCTCATCCGCCGCGTCGAGGATGAACGACGCCTGGATCGAGTTGACCTGCTTGGCCGGGGCCCGGTCCGAACCGCCGTGCGTCCCGCCGCTTGGCCACAGCGGAACCTTAGCCACGGTCGGTATCGGCGAACGGCCCGAAACGACGACGACGCCGTCGGCCGCGGCAGGTGCGTAGGCTCGCTGCGGTGATCCGCGCGCGGCGGTTTGACCGACCCTGGACGGCCGCCCGTGCTACTCGCCGGGGCCCCGGTAGGACACCGACCTGCGCGCCGCCTCGTCGATCTCCTCCGCTGAGAGCAGTACGGTGGTCTTCGGGTTGACCAGCCCGCTCGCCGCGGCCGTCATGCTCACCGATGCGGCTGACACGTTATCGGGAACATCGAATATCACGAGAACGTCGTCGTCGCCAAACGCAAAGTACAGGCAGTCGACGCTCCCGCCCGCAGCCTCGGCGGCCTTGACGATTGCTTCCCGGCGGCTCGATCCACCCTCCGAGATGACTCCCTTCGCCCCCGCGGACGTGTAGGCGCCCTGGACGAGATACTTCGGCATGTAACCCCTTCCGACGTGACACGGCGGATTATCACGAGGCGTCTTCACGGCGGTCAACCCAGGGTTTCATCGCTCCGGCCGGTGAGCTCTCCACGAACCACGACGAGCAGGAGGAACGATGTCGGTGATCAACACCAACCCGCTCGAAACGGCGCAGATCGAAGGTGCCGCGCATGGAGCGACGATCTCCTTGATCCTCGATTACAGCGACGCCGGTATGGGACCACGGCTCCACCGCCACCCCTATGACGAGACTTGGGTCGTCGTCGAAGGCAACGTCGCTTTCCAGGCCGGCGACGGGCGCCATCGCGCCGGCCCAGGCGACGTCGTGATCATCCCGGCCGGCGCCCCCCACAAGTTCACCAACGAGGGTCCAGGTCCCTCGCAACTCGTCTGCATCCACGCCAACCCCACCGTGATCGGCGAATGGCTGGAGTAGGACGCCGTTGGCCAGGCGAATCGAAGCCATCATGGTTGGGGCGGGGCATCAACGCGGGCCGCAGCAGCAGATCCTCTGAGCTCGTGGAGCGGCCAGCGGCGCCTTCGGGAGATCCTCGACAAGCTCGTCGCCGACGCCGAGGGTAAACGTCGCGAAATGCGGGGAAATTGATGAGTGGGCGATCCTGGACTCGAACCAGGGACCTCTTCCTTATCAGAGAAGCGCTCTAACCGACTGAGCTAATCGCCCGTACCGCCGATTCTACCCGGGGCGGCGAACCCGCGGATGCGGCGCGATGAGCCGGTGGGCCGCCGGGTGCCCACCTCCTCTCAGGCGGCTGGCCGCACATTAAGGCGACGGGCCAACTCGAGCGCGTCGTCGAGCGAATCGAAGGTCACCTGGACCCGGTAGCCGCCCGCCCGTGCGGGAGTCACCTCGATTTCGCGCCCGAGCGCGGACCCGAGGCCGTCGAGGATGCGCTCGATCGCCGCCTCTTGATCGGGGTGAAGCGGGCTCGCGCGCGGGCGCCGGCGAGAGCGAGACGGCGCGGGTCCGGCGACCGTCTGCCGTGCTCGCGCTTCCAGCTCCCGGACTGACCAGTGTCCGTGGGCGGCGGAGCGGGCCAGGCTACGGCGCGCGGCATGGTCCTCGGCCAACAGCAGCGCGCGGCCGTGGCCCTCGCTCAACTCACCGCGTTCAATCAGCTCGAGAGCGTCGTCGGGCAGGTCAAGCAGCCGGATCAAGTTCGAGACCGCCACGCGGCTGCGCCCGACCCTTAGTCCGACGTCCTCTCGTGTCAGGCCGAGCTCCTCGATGAGCGCGGCGCAGGCTCGTGCCTCCTCGACCGGGTTGAGATCCTCCCGCGCCATGTTCTCGATCAGCGCCACTTCGAGTGACGCCGCATCGTCGTGGTGCCGGACCAGCGCCGGAATCGCCGCCAGTCCGGCCGCAGTCGCGGCACGCCAGCGTCGCTCACCGGCGACCAGCTCGTAGCGCCCGCCGGCCAGAGGACGTACCAAGACCGGCTGGAGCACACCGCGGACGCGGATCGACTCCGCCAGCGCGATCAGCCCGTCCTCGTCGATCGTCCGCCGGGGCTGGTGCGGACTCGGTGCGATCAGGTCGACAGGAATCTGACGAAGCTCCTCGAGGTCGTCGCGCGGAGCCACCGACAGGATCGCCGCCAGCCCCCGTCCCATGCCTTTGGATCGTTCAGCCACGGGCGGCGACCTCCTTGGCGAGCGCGAAGTAGGCGTCCGAGCCGGCACAGTGTGGGTCGTGGTGGATTACCGGCTTGCCGAAGCTGGGCGCTTCGCCGACCCGCACGTTACGCGGGATCACCGTATCGAACACCAGTTCGGGAAAGTGTTCACGGATTTCCTGCTCGACGTCCTGTGCGAGCCGAGTCCGGTGGTCGTGCATGGTGAGCAACATCCCGGCCACGGTCAGCCGCGGATTCAGCTCGCGCTGCACCAGAGAAAGCGTATCGAGGAGGCCAGCCAGTCCCTCGAGGGCGAAGTACTCGGCCTGGACCGGGACGATTACGCGATCGGCGGCGACGAGCGCGTTGACCGTGAGCGGCCCGAGGGACGGAGGGCAATCGAGGAGCGTGAACGTATAGCGGGACCGGACCCCCGCCAGCGCATCACGCAGCCGGGTCTCGGAGCCGGCAATCCTCGGCAACTCCACCGTCGCGCCGGCGAGATCCGGACTGGCGGGGGCCAGCGCCAAACTCCCGATCGACGTCTCGACCACGATGTCGGCGAGCTCAACGTCGCCGACCAACAGGTCGTACACGTTGGGGTGCGCGTCCTTGGCGATCCCGAGGCCGATGGTGGCATTGGCCTGGGGATCGATGTCGATGAGCAGCGATTCGTATCCGGCTTCGGCCACGCACGCCGCGAGGTTGACGGCCGTCGTGGTCTTGCCAACCCCGCCCTTCTGGTTGGCGATCGCGTACACGGTCCCCATACGGTGCGTCAAGCTAGCGCCGCCGGCGGTCAGATCGCTCCGCCGCGAACCCCGGCTTGCACGGTGATGCTTGCGCGATTGCGACGGGACGTACCTCGCCGGCGTTTGCTGGGTCCGGGCCACAGAAAGCCCCGGCGCGGCCCGGACACACGGGCAGCTCAGCGGCCGCCGAGTGGGCGCTTGGCGGCCATTCCGGGCCGTCGCGGGAAGCGCGCCGGTGTTTCCAGAGCCTTGACCCAGACGTGGAGGTGACGGTGCTCGGCGTCCTGGTAGGGATGCACGCGATGAATCGCCACCGCGCCCATCCCGAGTGCAGCCGCCGCATCGGCGGCTGCCCGGTCCTCGTCCGGGTCACGGCGACCACGCCACGCTACGAGGGTTCCACCGACTCTGAGCAACGGAGCGGCGTACTCGAGCACGACCGGTAGCGCGGCCACGGCTCGGGCGGTGACGACGTCGAGGCGGTTCCGCCCGCTCGTCCACGTTTCCACGCGGGCGTGGATCACCTCGCAATTGGCGATCGAACACCGCGCCAGCAGACCCTCCAGATACGCACACTTGCGGCTTGCGCTCTCGACCAGGAACACCCGCGCCTCCGGCCTAGCGACCGCCAGGGGCAGCCCGGGTAGCCCCGCGCCCGACCCGATGTCAGCGATCGACGCGGCGACGCGGATCTCTTCGAGCTCGATGGCGACGAGCGAGTCGGCGAGATGATCGTCGACCACCCGCGACGGCTCGCGTACCGCGGTGGGGGCATGGGTATCGGACACGAGCGAGTCAACCAGGCAGGCAAGTTGCGCGCCGGCCTGCGGGTCCAGGCCGTAGCGGCCACCCAGCCGCTCGATCTCGCGCGCGGTGCGAGGCTCTCGAACACCGGCATCGCGAGACTCGCCCACACCGGCATCGCGAGACCCAAGGCCGGCGCTCGGCGCGGAGCGACCATCCGAGGCCTGGGCCCGAGATCCGCTCACGGCTCGGCCCGGGCTCGCTCCCGGTCGATGTACGCCGCATAGCGCGTCCGCATCGCGGCGAAACGCTCCGCAGCGTGGCCGTCCAGTCCGTCATGCAGCTCGCAGTCGAGCAACGGCAGCAGGTCTCGGACCAAGACAGGCCCCCGCGCCATCCACTGGAAGTAGGAGCGTCCCCCGTGGTGGTATGGCCCGTACAACCGTGAGCCCGGGAAGCGATCGACGAGCCACCGAAACACCGCCTCGTGCCGGGTATGCATGCGAAGCGTGACCTGGGGCTGCTTGCCGTCGCCGCCGAACGAGCCCTCCCCGATCAGCAGCCCGAGTACGAGGCCACGGTCGAAGTCGTTCAGGTCCGTCATCGCCGGCTCACTGTGACAGTGGCGTGCCGCAATGTTCGCGCCTCGGCACAGCACTGGCCCGCGCCTCGGCAGAGGGCCTCGCCATCGCCTCGCTAGAGGCCTCGCCATCACCTCGGCAGAGGGGTTTTGTCATGCAGGGCGTTCTATCGCGTGAAGTGTTTCACCGTCAAGAAAAACGTGAAACGTCGGAGACGTCCGTGCAAGCCGTCCGCGACAGCGGGGAGTCAGCCGACGAGCGGCGCCACGACGAGACGACGACCCGGCTCCTCGCCCTCGCTGTACGTTTCGACGTCGTGCCGGGCCTTCAGGTGCTCGTGCACCACCTTGCGCTCGAGCGCCGACATCGCCTCGAGCGCGACCGGGCGGCCGTCGTGCACGGCCGCCTCCGCCGCCTGATCGGCGGCGGCGCGTAGCGCTACCGCCCGCCGCTCGCGATATCCCGCCGCGTCGACGATGACCCGTTTGCGCGCCTGCGTCCCGCGGTAGGCGATCCGGTAGGCGAGGTGCTGGATCGCATCGATGGTCTGGCCGTGATGGCCGATCAGGCGCCCGAGGTCTTCACCAAAGAACTCGCCGATCAGCCCATCGGGGTCCTCGTGAACCTCGACCCTCGCCTCGATATCCGTGTCGGCGACGATTCGTTGCAGCAGGTCGTACAGCCGAGTGGCTGGTTCAGTCACACCGCGTTCACCTACCTGCGCCGGCCGGAACGCTTCTTCTTCTTGCGCGGCGGTGGCGGTGGCGCGGTGGCGCGCCGCTCGCGCGGACGGCCGCTGGCCACGGCGCCCGTCCGCTCGGCTGCCGGTGCCTCCTTCTCGTCCTCCGATTTCAGGCGGCTGCGGAGCAGTGCGCCGAGCCCGCCGCTGCCGGCCCCGTTCGCCCCCGAGGCGCTACCGGCCCCGTCGCGTGTCGTCGCCCGTGGCGGGCCAACGTCGTTTGTGACGGCGGGGACGGGGACCGGCGGTGTCATCGGTCCAAGTCTTCTTTTTACGAAGTACTGCTGAAGGATCGTCCACGTGTTGGTCGTGATCCAGTAGACGATCACCCCGGCGGGGAAGCTGATGATGAAGATCACGAAGAACAGCGGCATCAGCATCATGATCTGACGCTGGGTCTTGTCCATCGTCGGGCTCGACATCATCACCGTGGAAGCCAGCTGTGTGCCGACGTACAGCAGGATCAGCACGACGAGCACGGCGCCCGTGGCCTTGTCGGTGAGATCCGGAATGAATAGGAAGCTCGCGCCGTGGTTGGCTCCGCAGGGAACGGTGTGAGCCGCGTGGGCTGGATTCAGCGCGGGACAGATGTCGTGGCGCAGCGTCGATCGCAGCATGTAGAACAGCGAGATGAACACCGGAATCTGCGCCGCCAGCGGGAGGCAGGAGGCGAACGGATTCACCTGGTTCTCCCGGTAGAACTTCATGAGCTCCTGCTGCTGGCGCTGCTTGTCGTCTTTGTACTTCTGCTGAAGCGCCTTCATCTCGGGCTGCAGGCGCTGGAGGCGCTGCATCGAGTGGAACTGCTTGAGCGTCAGCGGTAGCAGCACCGCACGAACCACCACGGTGAGCAACACGATCGCCCAGCCCCATGGAACGCCGAGACTGTTGTGGAAGAAGTTCAGGACCGCTTCGAAGACATCGATCAGCGGCTGGAAGATGTTGGCGGCGATGAACATGCTCAAACGCTCGCGGCGGGGGCTCGGGACTTGAACAGCCGCTGATCGTCGACGGGGTCGAAGCCCCCGTGACTCAGAGGGTTGCAGCGAAGCAGTCGCCACCCGGCCAGGAGGAGTCCGCGCAGTATGCCGAATCTCTCGATCGCCTGCGCGGCGTACTCAGAGCACGAAGGGTAGTACCGGCACCGTGGGCCAAAGGCCGGAGCAATCGCACGCTGATAGAGCCGGATGACGCCGATCGGAAGCCTCCTGACGCTGGTCATCTGAGCGCCGCCTCATGCGGCTTCAAGCCGGCCGGCGCACCCGTCGGCTCGGCGGTATCCGCGGACATCCCGCCGCCCGAGCTGGCCCTCGCGATCAACTCCCGGAGGGCTCGGCGGACGCCGGCCAGCCCTTCCCGCTCGGCCAACGTACGGGCATCCTGGCGAGCGACCACCACCGCATCGATACCTGGCGGGAGAGCGGCGCTCTCGACCGCGAAAGCCTCGCGGAGAAGGCGTTTAACCTTATTTCGGTCTACCGCACCTCCAACCTTCCGGGACACCGAGAGCCCGAGCCGCGGCGGTGCCGCCTCGCCGCGCGGGAACACGTACAGCACGAACTCACGACCGGCGTGAGCGCGGCCACTGCGAAAGACCCGGTCGAAGTCGGCGCTGCGCGACAACCGGCCTCGTCCTGGCCTCGGCCGGACGCCTGGCGCAAAAGCCATCAGACCGTCAGTCGCTTACGGCCCTTTGCCCGCCGGCGCTTGAGGGTGAGACGCCCTGCGCGCGTGCGCATACGGGTACGGAAACCGTGGGTGCGCGCTCGCTTGCGCTTCTTCGGCTGGTAAGTGCGTTTCATGGCTCAGGAGTCCAATCTCTGGACGCAGCCAGTATACGCAGCCCCCTGCACCGCCCGTCCGGGGGACCAGACTGGCAGCCGCCAAGCTCGGCAAGCTTGGCGGGCGGCAACCGGCCGTGCCCGAATGGGCCGGTCCCCCGCCGGTCTGCCACGCTTTTCTTCGCGCTTTGCGCCAACCCCTTCGGACCCCGATTTCCCGGTCGATTCGCGCTGATATATTGGCCCGCCCCGGGCTCTGTCGCTCGGCCTCTTCAATCGTCTCTCAGGGCTTCTGAGAAGGAGTCGCTTGGAGCTGCCCGCGCATAGCGACCTTACCCCTGCCTGGCCTGAGTTCCGCGCCAGGCTCCGCGACGCAGTCGGCGAATCGACCTACCACATCTGGCTCGAGCCACTCGAACCGCATCGTCTCGAGGGCGGCATTCTCACCCTGAGGGCACCCGCCGCCACCCAGAGATGGGTCGCGGAGCGGTTCGGCCGGGTCCTCGAAGCATGCGCCCGAGCAACGCTCGCCGACGATGTCCGCGTCGTCCTAGCCGACTCCAAGCGGGGCAGTGCAGGTGAGCCGCCGCGCGGCGACTCACCCGCCGGACCCCCCGAGCTCGCCTCAGGCGATCTGAACCCCCGCTACCGCTTCGACCAGTTCATCATCGGCGACGGCAACCGTCTCGCCCACGCTGCCGCACTCGCGGTGGCCGAGAACCCCGGGTACGCGTACAACCCGCTGTTCCTGCACGCTCCGCCCGGTCTCGGCAAGACCCATCTGCTTCAGGCCATCGGCAACTACGTGCGAACCTTCAGCGACCACGCCAGCGTGCGCTACGCGACGGTCGAGTCATTCACCAATCAGTTCATCTCCGCCTTGAGCTCCCGCTCGATCGATCGCTTCAAGACCATCTACCGCAATGCCGACGTTCTGCTGGTTGACGACGTCCAGTTCCTGGCCAGCAAGGCCAAGACCGAGGAGGAGTTCTTCCATACCTTCAACACCCTCTACGAGAGCGGGCGTCAGGTAGTTCTCACCTGCGATCGCCTTCCTCGCCAGATGCCCACCGTCGAGGAAAGGCTGCGCGCGCGCTTCGAAGCCGGCCTTGTAGCCGATATTCGCCCTCCCGACTTCGCCACTCGAGTGGCCATCCTTCGCAAGCGTGCCGCGCTCGACCAGATCGAGGTCGCCGACACCGCCGTGCTCGAGTGGATCGCCGAGCGCGTGACCGAGAACGTGCGCAGCCTTGAGGGTGCGCTGATTCGCTTGGTTGCGCATCACTCTCTGAACCGGCGTCCGATCGATGTGAAACTGGCCGAGGCCGTGCTTGACGGTGGATCGGCGATGCTCTCGAGCTCTCCGAGCCCGGCGCGCTCGATTGAGGCGATCCAGAACGTCGTCGCCTCTCGTTTTGACCTCACCGTCTCAGAGCTGGTCTCGACAAGCAGGGCTAGCCGTGTTGCCTGGCCCCGCCAGCTGGCCATGCATCTCGCTCGCAAGCTCACTGATGCATCCCTGGTCACAATCGGACAGGCGTTTGGAGCCCGCAATCACGGCACGGTCTTACATGCCTGCCGCCGCGTCGACGCTCGCATCAGCCGTGATCAACAAGTCCGCGACGATGTCGACGAGCTTGCCGAGATGATCACGGGCGGCCAAGCCGACCGCTCTGGTTGACAGACTTGCCTGCCCGCCCGGCCAATAACTCACGCGCTAATTGCAGAAGAACGAGCGGCTGTTGACAGATTCTCCTTCTCTACGACTTCTATATCCCCAACTGAGGTATCCATCGTGAAGATCTCTGTCGAACGAGACGCTCTTCTCGGACAACTGCAGACCGTCAGCCGTGTGGCGTCAACCCGCAGTGCGATCCAGGCTCTGTCGGGAGTTCAGATCGCGGTGTCGTCAGATGCGTGTGAGATGCGAGCCACCGACATGGATGTCGGCCTGCGCGTCCCCCTGACCGCCGAAATCGTGCGGGAGGGCATCGCTGTGCTCCCAGCGCGGCTGTTGCTCGATGTCGTACGTTCACTGCCGGCTTCGCAGGTATCGCTCGAACTCCGTGCGGCCCAGCAGGACGCCGAGCTCGTCTCCGGCAACGCGACCTTTCACATCCGCATTCTCAGAGCCGAAGATTTTCCTCCGTTTCCCGAGCCCGACCAAGGCTCGGCGATCTCGATGCCCGTCGATGCCTTTGTCTCCACGGCGCTTAAGGTGGCCGGGTCTGCATCGCGTGATGAGACGCGGCCGGTGCTTACCGGGATCCTTGTCTCGGCTTCCGAGCAGGAACTGCGTATGGTGGCAACCGACTCCTACCGGCTGAGCGTCAAGGAGACGGTCCTCGAATCGCCGCTTCAGTCGGGCTTCGAGGTGAATGTTCCTGCTCGGGCGCTGCAGGAGCTGGCCCGGGTGGCCGGCCACGTCGACGCTGAGCAGCTCCAGGTCAGCGTTCACCGCAATCAGGTCCTGTTCGTCCTCGGAGGCGTGGTGCTCTCCTCACGTCTGATCGACGGCCAGTTCCCGAACTACCGGCAGCTCCTTCCGGAGAGCTTCGAACATGAGCTGCGAGTCGCGGGCCCAGAGCTCACCGATGTAGTCCGGCGGATCAGCCTGCTGGCCCAGAAAAACGCCCCTCTGCGTCTCTCGTTCAACGACGGCGAGCTGACCGTCTCGGCGCAGACGCCGGACGTCGGTGAAGCCCGCGAGTCTCTACCCGTCGCCTTTCGCGGCGATCCGCTCGAGATCGGCTTCAACCCGGAGTTCCTGCGCGCCGGCCTCGAGGCGATCGAGGAAGGCGATGTGCTTCTCAAGCTGATCAGCCCGCTGCGCCCCGGCCTGATCGAGGCGGCCGACGAAAGCCGCTTTCAGTACCTGATCATGCCGATCAGGCTGAACGTGTGAGCGGTAGTGCTCGTCAACTGGGTGATGCTGCGTGACTTTCGCGGCTACCGCGACGTCGAAGTGGAGCTCGGACGTGGGCTGACCGTGGTATGGGGGCCGAATGGCGCCGGCAAGACCAATCTGCTCGAGGGACTTTATTTCGGCTGCACCGGGCGCTCGTGTCGTACCGCCAACGAACGCGAGGTCATCCGTTTTGGCGCCAAGGCGACCCGTGTGGTCGTTCGCTGCTCTGCCGAGGATGGCTCGCACGAGCTCGCAGTCGGCTTCATGCCCGGAGAGCCAAAGCGGATGCGCGTGGACGGGGCGGCGGTCGAGCGCCTCCTGGATACCGAGATGCGACCTCTGGTCAGCGTCTTCCTGCCGGATCGCCTCGAGCTTGTCAAGGGCCCACCGGGTCTTCGCCGGGCGCATCTCGATCGGTTTGTGGCTGCGCTGTGGCCGGGGCGGACGACGACGCGCCGCGCCTACGCGCAGGCCCTTGCCCAGCGCAATGCGCTGCTCGCCCGCTTGCGCGCCGGTGAGCGCGCGGCCCGCATGCTCGCCCCCTGGGACCGACAGTTGGCCGATAACGGCCTCGTGCTGATGAGCGATCGGGCCGAGGCGGTGGCGGCGATCGACGAAGCGTTCGCCCATACCGCGGGTGTGATCGGCTTGGATGGTGAGATCACGTTTGCCTATCGGCCCCGCTCGCGAGCGGACGACCCGGAGCAGTTCATCGCCGAGCTGCGCGACCGGCTGAGCTCAGACCTCGAGCGCGGTTTCACCGGGCACGGCCCCCACCGCGATGAGCTGATGCTCCTCCGAGATGGTCGTGAGCTGCGCGCGTTCGGATCTCAAGGCCAGCAGCGACTCGCGCTGCTGGCGCTGCTCCTGGCCGAGCGCGAAGCGATCGCTGCGTCTCGAGCCATCACCCCGTTGATGTTGCTCGATGACGTCATGAGCGAACTCGACCATGAGCGCCGACAGGCCCTCGTCGAGCACCTTCGCCATGGAGACGGCCAGTCTGTCCTCACCACCACCGATCTCGGCCACGTCCCTGGTGCGTTCGATGACGATGTGGTCCGGCTGGCGGTCGCGGGACACGTGCTCGCGGAGCCCGTCGCCCGATGACTCGCTACCGGCATGCTCCACGCTCGCTGGTGCCGGCGCTGGCGCGCATCCAGGAGGAGCTGGCGCCGGCGACGCTACTGGCCGAGGCCCAGCGCGTGTGGCGCGATACGGTTGGGCCGGACATCGCGGGGGAGGCGTTCCCCACCGCCGAACGCGCCGGCGTGCTCACCGTGTCGTGCTCGGCCTCGGTGTGGGCCCAGGAGCTCGACCTGATGGCGCCGGTGTTGCTCGAGCGGCTGAACCGCCGCCTCGCCGGGGGCAAGCTCTCGCGGCTGCGATGTGTCACCGCGCGGCCGCGACCACAGGCGTGAAGCCGCGGCAGATCGCGCTGTGCGCCACTGCGCTGACCGGGGGCTCGCAAGCCCGGGAAGTACTGCGCTGACCGGGGGCTCGCAAGCCCGGGAAGGTCGATTCCCCCGGCTATCGAAAGGATCCCTCATAAGCAGTCGCTTTTTCGCGGTTTGCAGGGAAAACCACCTGGGTCGACGGCCGATTTCCGGTTCCCGCTGTGCTATCGTTCTTTACACAAGTTTCGACGCCCCGGCACGCCGCGCAGTGGCGCGGGCCCGGGGCGTCTCGATGTCATCGGAGGATCGTTGGCGAACGACAGCGGCGCGAGACGCCCGAATAGGCAAGGTAGTTATGACGCCCAGGACATCACGGTCCTCGAGGGACTCGAGGCTGTCCGCAAGCGTCCGGGGATGTACATCGGCTCGACCGGCCAACGTGGCCTCCATCATCTGGTCTACGAGGTCGTGGACAACTCCGTCGACGAGGCGCTGGCCGGGCGTTGCGACCACGTCGAGATCACGATCCATCCCGACAACTCCGTCACCGTGGTCGACGATGGTGCTGGCATTCCGGTCGGGATCATGGAAAAGGAGCAGCGTCCCGCGGTCGAGGTTGTGCTCACCGTGCTGCACGCCGGCGGCAAGTTCGGCCAGGGCGGCGGCTACAAGGTCTCGGGAGGGCTGCACGGCGTTGGGGTCTCGGTCGTCAACGCGCTGTCGGAGCGTCTTGACGTGGAGGTCCGCCGCGACGGGTTCGTCTGGACCCAGTCCTTCGAACGTGGCCGGCCGCTGGCCGACCTGAAGAAGGGCGAGGCGACCAAGCATACCGGGACGACGATCACCTTCCTGCCCGACGCGGACATCTTCGACACGCTCGACCTCGACTTCACCACCCTTGAGGAGCGCATGCGCGACACCGCGTTTCTCACTCGCGGCCTGCGCATCGTGCTGATCGATAAGCGCGGCGAGGGCCACAGGGCCGAGTTCCATTACGAGGGCGGGATCGTCGACTTCGTCAAGTACCTGAACCGCAACAAGGAGCCGATCGGCAAGAAGATCATCGCCTTCTCGGGCGAGAGCGAGGAGGGCGCCGTCGAGGTGGCCATGCAATGGAACTCCTCCTACCAGGAGTCCGTGTTCTCGTTCGCCAACAACATCAACACGATCGAGGGCGGCTCTCACCTGTCCGGCTTCCGCTCGGCCCTGACCGGAGCGCTCAACAAGTACGCCAAGGACAAGGGCGAGCTCAAGGACAAGGACGACAGCCTGACCGGAGAGGACGTTCGCGAGGGCCTCACCGCAGTGATCTCGGCCAAGCTGACCGACCCCCAGTTCGAGGGCCAGACCAAGACGAAGCTCGGCAATCCCGGGATGCAGGGCTTCGTGCACTCGATCGTCAACGCCCGCCTGGCGGAGTTCCTCGAGGAGAATCCCCAGGACGCGCGTGCCGTGATCCGCAAGAGCATCGACGCGGCCCGCGCCCGAGCGGCGGCGCGTAAGGCCCGCGACCTCACCCGCCGCAAGTCCGCGCTCGAGAACTCCGCCCTCCCCGGCAAGCTGGCCGACTGCTCGGTCAAGAACCCGGAGCTGGCCGAGCTGTTCATCGTCGAGGGCGATTCGGCCGGTGGCTCCGCGGTCAGCGCGCGCGATCGCAACACCCAGGCCATCCTGCCGTTGCGCGGAAAGATCCTCAACGTCGAGAAGAGCCGGATCGACAAGGTGCTCCAGAATCAGGAGATCCAGGCGCTGATCACCGCGATCGGCACCGGCGTACGCGACGAGTTCGACCTCGACAAGGCGCGCTACCACAAAATCGTCCTGCTCACCGACGCCGACGTCGACGGGGCCCACATCCGCACGCTTGCGCTGACGCTGCTGTTTCGGGAGATGCAGCCGCTGATCGAGGCGGGCTACGTGTATATCGCCAAGCCGCCGCTCTACCGCCTCACCCGGGGCCAGAAGCACCGCTACATCGAGCGCGAGTCCGAGCTCGAGGACATCCTGCTCGGCGACAAGTTCGAGAAGATCGACATCTACGATCGCTACAACAAGCCGCTG